>NZ_JBEYBQ010000081.1:0-1091 GCF_040632295.1 Isoptericola sp. NPDC019482 | reverse complement strand
CCTAGGTGTACCCGGCCACGACGTTGGTTACAGCCGGCTGATCGGCGGGAGCCCGCCGAGCGCTTGGTGGCGACGTCGGGTGTTGTAGTACTCGAGCCAGGGTGCCAGGGCTGCGGCGCGTTCGGCGTTTGAGGTGAAGACCTGCCGGTAGGCCCATTCGGTGGCCAGGGTGCGGTTGAGTCTCTCGACCTTGCCGTTCTGCCATGGGCAGTGCGGGCGGATGAACTTCTGCCGAATGCCGCGGGCGGTGCAGATCTGGCGCAGCGACCAGCGGTAGGCCCACGCGTTGTCGGTCATGAGGCGTTCGATCCGGGTGATGCCGTGGGCGGCGAAGTAGGCGATCGCGCGGTCCAGGAACGCGGCGCAGGTGGTGCCCTTCTCGTCGGGCAAGATCTCGGAGTAGGCCAGTCTGGAGTGGTCGTCCACGAGGGAGTGGACGTAGTCGTAGCCGATCTTGTCGTTCCTGCTGCGAGTCTTCTCGCGGTTCTCACGGCCGTGGGCGCGCCACCCGCCGCCGTCGGGGATGCGTCCGAGCTTCTTGACGTCCATGTGCACCAGCTCGCCTGGCCGGTCGCGCTCATACCGAATCGCGGTGGTCTTCGAGGCCCGCAGTCGTTCACCGGTCATCGGGTCCAGTGCGGCCAGGTGCGGCATGCCGTGCCGGATCAGGATCCGCGAGACGGTCCGGGGCGGCAGACCGACCTCGGCTGCGATCTGGTCCCGACCGCGCCGCTCGGCCCGACGAAGTGCCACGACCTTCGCCTCGACCTGCGCCGGGGTCTTGGTCGGGCAGCGGTGCGGGCGCGAGGACCGGTCATGCAATCCCGCCTCGCCCTCGGTGACGAACCGGTGCAGCCAGTACCGCACCGTCTTGCGTGAGACTCCCATCGCCGCGGCGATATGAGCCTGCTTCCAACCCTGCTCACGACGCTGGACGATCAACATCCTGCCGTGAACGGTCAGACGGGCATTAGCGTGGGACACGAGGACCTCCGGACTGGTGAAGACGTCAGACATCTCCACTAAGCCCGGGGGTCCTCCCTTCGACAACCGGAACTGGCACCAACCTCTTGGCCGGGTACACCTAGGCC
>NZ_JBEYBQ010000080.1:0-1104 GCF_040632295.1 Isoptericola sp. NPDC019482 | reverse complement strand
TGTGATGTCCAGGGAGGTTGTCCCGATCTCGTGACGACGACACGGAATCGGGTTACCGGATGACGAAGGCCTCCGGTTGTGAAGTGGAGCTGTCGAGGAACCACTTCCACCAACCGGAGGCCTTCGTGTCCCACGCTAACGCCCTGTTGACCCCGAAGACGCGACTGCGTCTGGCAGTGCTGATCGTCGAGTCCGGCTGGACCTACACGGCCGCGGCGAAGATGTTCATGGTCTCGCCACGCACCGCGAGGAAGTGGGCCGAGCGGTATCGGAGCGAGGGCGTGGCCGGGATGGCCGACCGCAGCTCGCGCCCGCACCGCAGCCCGTCCAAGACGCCGCAGCACCTCGTCAAGCAGATCGTGCGGCTGCGCTGGAGGCACCGCCTCGGGCCGGTCCAGATCGCTGGCATCCTCGGCATGCCGGCCTCCACCGTTCACGCGGTCCTGGTGCGCTGCCGGATCAACCGGCTGTGGCGCATCGACCGCGTCACCGGCGAGCCATTGCGCCGCTACGAGCACGACCACCCCGGATCGATGATCCACGTCGACGTGACCAAGTTCGGCAACATCCCGGACGGTGGCGGCTGGCGCTACGTCGGTAAGCAGCAGGGCGACCGCAACCGCGCCGCCACCGTCGAACGCACCGGCACCCCACGCAGCAAGTGGCGCGATCCAGTCATCGGCCGGGCCTACGTCCACACCGTCATCGACGACCACTCCCGCGTCGCCTACGCCGAGATCTGCGCGGACGAGAAGGCCACAACAGCGGTCGGCGTGCTCGAGCGGGCCGTGGCCTGGTTCGCCGACCGCGGCGTGAGCGTCGAACGCGTCCTCTCGGACAACGGACCCGCCTACAAGTCCCACGCCTGGCGGGCCGCCTGCACCAGCCTCGGCATCACGCCGAAGAAGACCCGCCCCTACCGGCCCCAGACGAACGGCAAGATCGAGCGGTTCCACCGCACTCTCGGCGATGGCTGGGCCTACGCCCGCTTCTACGCCTCAGAAGCCGAGCGGCGCGCCGCGCTGCCCGGATGGCTGCACTTCTACAATCACCACAGGCTCCACAGCGCGATCGGCAACCAGCCGCCGGTCAGTCGGCTGACCA
>NZ_JBEYBQ010000079.1:0-1302 GCF_040632295.1 Isoptericola sp. NPDC019482 | reverse complement strand
GGCGGTCTCAACCGGTCATCGCAACACCGGGTTGGTCAGGTGGTCGAGAGTAGCTCGGCGAGTTTCTCGGCGGGGGTTGCCCAGCCGAGGGTCTGGCGGGGTCGGCCGTTGAGTGCATCGGCGACGTCCTCGAGGTCGCTAGCGGGGTGCACGGAGAGGTCGGTGCCCTTGGGGTAGTACTGGCGCAGCAGCCCGTTGGTGTTCTCGTTCGTGCCGCGTTGCCAGGGCGAGTGCGGGTCGCAGAAGAACAGATCGACGGGATCGGTGAACCCGATATCGGTGCCCGCGTTCGGGGTCATCTCACGGCCCTGGTCCCAGGTCAGGGTGCGGCGTAGATGCGTCGGCAGGGTGCGGATCTTGGTGCGCATCGCGTCGGCGACCTGCTCGGCGGCGTACCCGTGCGGTAGGTGCAGCAGCATCACGAACCGGGTGGTGCGTTCGACCAGGGTCCCGATCGCGGACTTGTTCGCGGTGCCGATGATCAGATCGCCTTCCCAGTGGCCGGGCACGGCCCGGTCGGCAACCTCGGCCGGGCGCTCGGAGATCAGGTACTCGTCGCTGATCACGCGCCTGCCTTGCCGGTTGGCGCGCGTCTGCGCGACCGGGCGGCGTCGGGCCCGACCGGTGCGCAGCGCGGTGTGCAGCTCTTTACGCAGCCCGCCGCGGCCCTGGACGTAGAGCGCCTGGTAGATCGTCTCGTGACTGACCTGCATGGTCACATCATCCGGGAAGTCGATCTTCAACCGGTTGGAGATCTGCTGCGGGCTCCACGCCCCGGACCGGCCGCTGTCCGGGCGTACCCGCCCGTCCAGTCGAGCCTCGATGTAACCGGCTAACCGCGGGTTACCCACCAGCTTGCGCTGCCCGGCCTTAGGGCGGGCCGTGGCCCGGTCACGGTGCGCTTGAGCGACCGAGGGCACATACCGGCCGTCCGAGGCCCGTCGGCCCGGGTGCGCCAGCTCCCGGCTGATCGTCGAGGCCGGCCGCCCTAACCGGCGCCCGATCTCTCGCACGCCCACGCCCGCTGCGTGCAGCAGACCGATCTGCTCACGCTCGACGAACGACAAGAACCGGCCCGTGGGCGCTGCAAGATCGAGATCAGGCACCCCGCCAGCCTGCGCGACCCAGTCCTGCGCCGTACGCACGGACACGCCCGCCACCCGAGCAGCCGCACCCACATCCCCGCCATCGACGAACACCCGCCAGAACACCCGCCGCCACGCCCTCGGCACCCGCACCCCACCACGAACCATCACGCACACCCTCCAGATCAGGATGTTGCGATGACCGGTTGAGACCGCC
>NZ_JBEYBQ010000078.1:0-1374 GCF_040632295.1 Isoptericola sp. NPDC019482 | reverse complement strand
CGGATGCTCCTATGGATCGTCAAGGGGCGGGGTAGGTGCTGCCGGTGGTTTGGGTCGGGGTTCTTAGGACGTGGTAGATCTCGCGGGCGATGAGTCGTTTGAGGCAGCGGATGATGTCTTTCTTCGACAGGCCTTCGCGGGTGCGGCGCTCGACGTAGTCGCGGGTGCGTGGGTCCCAGCGCATCCGGCACAACGTGATCCGGTAGAGCGCGGCGTTCGCTTGTCGGTCGCCTCCGCGGTTGAGGCGGTGGCGGTGGGTCTTGCCCGAGGAAGCCGGGATGGGTGCGACCCCGCAGAGCATCGCGAATGCGGCCTCGGAGTGCAGGCGTTCGGCGTTCTGCCCGGCGGTGACCAGGAGTTGCCCGGCAACGTCGGGCCCGACGCCGTTCAGCTCGAGAAGGCGCGGGTTGATGCGTTGCACGAGGGGTTCGATCAGGGCGTCGAGCTCGGTGATCTCGGTCGTCAGGGCGCCGTGGCGGCGGGCCAGGGACCGTAGTGCGATCCGGGCTGCGTGGGCGGGTTCACCTGCCTGGGCGGTATCGGGTCGCAGCGCGCGACAGGTGTCCAGGAGGCGGGCGTCGGGGAGGGCGCGAAGCCGTTCGCGCACGTCATCTGCAGCGGTGATCAACAGCGTCTTGATCCGTCGCAGGCAGTCCGCGCGCTGATCCACCGCGCTGCGGCGGGCGACGCGCAGGTTGCGCAGCGCCTCGACCTGACCGGCGCGGTCCTTCGGTGTCCCGGTGCGGGTTCCGGCGAGTGCGGCTCGCGCGGCCGCCTGAGCGTCCAGGGGGTCGGACTTGCCCGCGAACCTGCGGGCCTTGCGGTCCGGGCGGTCGACCTCGACCATCGAGACACCCGCACCGGTGAGGTATCGGGCCAGGCCGGCACCGTAGGCCCCGGTTCCCTCGACCCCGACGACGCGCAGCATCCCGAAGCCCCGCAGCCAAGCCAGCAACCGCCGGTAGCCGGCCGCGGTGGCGGGGAACTGCTGATCCGCGATCACCCGTCCGGCCGCGTCCAGGGCCGCGACGGTATGGGTGTCCTGATGGGTATCCACCCCGCCCACGACCCCGAACCGGGCCTCGTGCTGGACGGGTAGCTGGGCGGGTACTGGTGTTCGTGCGATGGTGGACATCGTCGTCCTCTCACTCGACCGGGTAGGGCGGCACGCACCGCCGGGCGAGCGGACAAGACAGTGATGGGTGCCTGCTGGCACAGGCTCCTATGAGGTCACACCGCCACGACCAGTGAGTGCAGACGAGCCCCGCAGCAGGCCGCACCGACAGATCCGGTTCAAGACCCGAAGTCAGTCAGGCGGAGGGTCAGGAACGACCCGCTGCGGGGCTCGACTACATCATCCTCACTGTCAGGCGG
>NZ_JBEYBQ010000077.1:0-1418 GCF_040632295.1 Isoptericola sp. NPDC019482 | reverse complement strand
CTACCTCTGTGAGTCTTCGGTTGGCTGGTCCGGGACTGGCTGGTGAGGATGACGTCGGTCGTCCTGCGTTGGTCGTGACTCCTGCTACCTATGGCCTGCGAGAGCGGTGCCCTTCCGGCGATCCGTCCGATCAGGGTGGGGCGGCCGGCGCCGTCCTGGCCCACCTCGGAGACCTGATCAGAAGGCCGTCCCGTGCTGTGTCAGCAGCACGGTGACTCATCACAGAGTTGTCCCGAAGTGACTTCCTCCCGGGTTGGCGCCGGCCGCGTGCGGCCGGAACGCGTTCCCAAGACAGGAAGGTCCACACCGCATGCCTATCGTCGCTCATCGTCATCCGTTCGTCGTGGGGGTAGACACCCACGCCCGCAGCCATGCGCTCGCGATCCTGGCCGCCGCCACGGGCGAGCTGGTCGATCAGGCCCAGTTCCCCGCCACGCCGGAGGCGATGGACCGGGCGGTCGCCTGGGTCGGTCGTCGTACTGGCGGCGATCTCGAGGTGTTGTGGGTGATCGAGGGCGTCGGCACCTACGGTGGCCGACTCGCTGCGACTGCCGCCACCGCCGGCTACCAGGTTGTCGAGGCCGCCAGGATGAATGCCCGCGCGCACCGGGGCGTGGGCAAGTCCGATCCCCTGGACGCGCACCGGATCGCGGCCGCGGTCCTGCCACTGGACCTCGACCAGCTGCGCCACCCACGTAGCGACGACCCGGCCCGGGTCGGGCTGCGCATCCTGACCACCGCCCGTGACCAGATGACGACCGAACGCACTGCCAGCATCAACGCGCTGACAGCGCTGCTACGGGTCATGGACCTAGGCCTGGATGCGCGCCGGGCCCTGACCCGCACCCAGATCCTCCAGGTCTCACGCTGGCGCTCCCGCTCCGAGGACATCGCAGCCACGACGGCACGCGCTGAGTCCCTGCGCCTGGCCACGCGGATCCTCCAGCTCGAAGCCGACCTGGACTCGAACACGAAGGCCATCACAGGCCTGATTCAGCAGAGCCCAGCTCGCGTCTTGCTGGAGGAGCCGGGGATCGGGCCAGTGACCGCTGCGATCTCGATGATCGCCTGGTCCCACGAAGGGCGCCTGCGCGACGAGGCCGCGTTCGCCTCCCTCGCAGGGGTCAACCCGATCCCCGCGTCGTCCGGCAACACCACCCGCCACCGCCTCAACCGTGGCGGTGACCGAAGACTTAACCAAGCACTCCACATGGCCGTCGTCGTGCGCATGCGGATGGACCCCGAGACACAGGCATACGTCAAGAAACGCACGGCCGAAGGTCGCACCAAACGGGAGATCCGCCGCATCCTCAAGCGCTACCTCGCCCGACAGATCTACCGCGCCCTCAACGCCACCGCGCGCTACGACCCCGACCTCACGAACCCGACCCCGGCTTGACAGGACATAGAAGGATCGC
>NZ_JBEYBQ010000076.1:0-2194 GCF_040632295.1 Isoptericola sp. NPDC019482 | reverse complement strand
AGACCCTCGGCTGGGCAACCCCCGCCGAGAAACTCGCCGAGCTACTCTCGACCACCTGACCAACCCGGTGTTGCGATGACCGGTTGAGACCGCCGGACTACCTCGGCAAGGCTCGAACTACGTCGGCAAGCTTCGTGCTCTCTCGGCCTCGACGGGTCAGCGCGGGCGACGGTGCCGGTGCTCCGGCTCGCGCGGGCCGCGGCGGGCGAGGTGGCGCTGCCGCAGCCGCACCACGACGAACCACAGCACGAGCAGCCCGATGACCACGAGGACGGCGTCGGAGATGATGCCGCTCCACTGCGCCAGCACGGGCTCGATGGCGGGGCCGAAGGCGTAGCCGAGCCCCACCCAGATGCCGTTCCACACGCCCGATCCGATGGCCGTGTAGAGCGTGAACGACCAGAACGGCATGCGCTCGATGCCCGCGGGGATGGAGATGAAGCTGCGCACGAGCGGCACGCAGCGCCCCACGAGGACCGCGATGCGGCCCCACTTCGCGAAGAACGCCTCGGCCTTGTCGAAGTCGGAGCCGTCCATGAGGGGGATGGCGTCGACGATCGCGCGGGTGCGGTCGCGCCCGAGCAGCCGGCCCAGGTACCACCAGACCCAGGCGCCGACGACGGCGCCGATCGTGGCGGCGAGGATCGCCAGCCAGGCGTTCATCTGCCCGTCGTAGGCGAGGAAGCCGGCCGCCGGCAGCACGGCCTCGGACGGGATGGGCGGCACGAACGTCTCGATGAGCACGGCCGCGCCGACGCCGATCTCGCCGAGCGTCGTCATCAGGCCCAGCACCCAGCCGATGAAGCCGTCGTACCCCTCCGCCGGGTCGGTGGCGGACGCGGCGACGGCGGCGGCCTGCGCGAGGCCGGTCATGCGCCCGCCTCGGCGTCGGGCGCCGCCGCGAGCGCGGCATCGAGGCCGGCCCGGGTCGCGGCCACGACCTCGGGGTCGGTGACGTCGTAGCCGCCGGCGCCGCCGCCCCCGGGGCCGCCGTCGGCGGCGACGGTGCGCTTGGCGGAGAGGTGGACGGCGTGCACGCCGGCCCCGACGAGGGCGGGGACGTCGCCCACGCGGACGCCGCCGCCGGCCATGACCTCGACGCCGAGCTCGCTGCCGCGCGCGGCGAGCGCAGCCAGCACGTCGAGGGCCTCACCGGCTCGCGGGGCGCCGCCCGAGGTGAGCACGCGGCGCACGCCCGCGCGCGCGAGGAGGTCGAGCGCGGCGACCGGGTCGGGCACCTGGTCGATCGCGCGGTGGAACGTGACGTCCGCGCCGCCGGCCGCGGCCACGAACGCCGCGAGCGCCGCGCCGTCGACCTCGCCGTCCGGCGTCAGGGCGCCGACGACGACGCCGTCCGCCCCGGCGTCGAGCACCGCGCGTACGTCGCGCACCTGCACGTCGACCTCGTCGGCCGCGAAGACGAAGCCCCCGGCCCGCGGGCGCACCAGCACGTGCACGCCGACGCCCGACCCGCGCAGCGCGTCGGCGACGGCGGCGACCATGCCGGTCGACGGGGTGAGCCCGCCCGTGCCGGCGAGCGCGGCGCACAGCTCGAGACGGTCCGCGCCGCTCTCGGCAGCGACGCGAGCGCCCGCGACGTCCTGCACGGCGATCTCCAGGGCGACACCCCGGGGGGTGGGATCCTGGACGGTGGAGGGCACGGGGTCTGTCGAGGCTTCGGCAGTCACGGCCGCGAGTCTACGGGGGCGCAGGTGTCCGGGACCGGGGCGACCTGTGACGAGACGGTGCCCGTGGGGATGACAGGATCGCCGGGTGCCCTCCTACCGCGTGAGCCTCGCCGTCGGACTGCTGCAGCCGGGGGTCGACCCCGCCGACGTGCTGCCCGCCGCGGCCGACGCGGCGCGCGAGCTCGTCACCGTCGAGGCGTACGACGTCGGCGTCGTGCGGGGCCGGGCACGCATCACGGTCCGTTTCACGGCGGAGGACGACGACGCCGCGCACCGCGTGGCCGACGCCGTCCACGACCGTGTCGACGCTCTGGCCGACACCTTCGGCGGCACGCTCACCCGGCGGTGGGGCGGCCGCTGGCAGCCCGCCTGAGCCACCCGCTGTGCATCGAGCGTGCTGACCTGATCCTCCAAGTCTTCTTGCCGCGCGGGTGCTGCCGGGCCTTCGCGTTCTCCTCCGCGGCGGTCACGGCCTCGGCCCGACGGCGCTCCAGGTCGGCGAGCTT
>NZ_JBEYBQ010000075.1:0-2803 GCF_040632295.1 Isoptericola sp. NPDC019482 | reverse complement strand
CGCGCCGGGCGGCCCCCGGCGCGGCCCCCCCCCCCCCCCACAACCCCCCCCGCCCACGGCGTGGGGACGGTCAGCCCGGTCGGGAGCACCCGCGGCAGCAGCTCGCGCAGCGCGGCCACCCGGGCGTCGCGGGCGGCGCCGGTCATGCGCTCGACGGGCGCGGTGATGCTCACCGCCGCGACCGGCCGGCCCGCGCGCAGCAGCGCGACGGCGACGCACGCGATGCCGGGCTCGTTCTCCTCGGTCTCGGTGGCGTACCCGCGCTCCCGCGCGGCGGCGAGGGCCGCCCGCAGCGTGACATCGGGCGTGGCGTCGGACTCGCCGTCGTGCCCGGGCGACGGCGCGCCGTCCGGCGTGGCGGCCAGGAGCGCCCGGCCCAGCGCCGTCGTCGCGACCGGGATGCGGCGCCCGACGGCGGACCACACGCGCAGCGGTCGCTGCGGCTCCACCTTGTCGAGGTAGACGACCTCCTGGCCGGCGAGGGTGCCGAGGTGCACGAGCTCGTCGACCTCGTCGCGCAACGACTCGAGCGCGGGGCGCAGCAGGGCGGGCAGGTTGTCCTCGGCGAGGTAGGCGGCGCCGAGGGAGAGGACGGCGGGGCCCAGCGTGTAGGCGCCGTCGGGGCGCTGGTCGGCGTACCCCCGGTGCCGCAGCGCGGCGAGCGTGCGGTGCAGGGTCGACTTGTTGGCGCCGACCTGGGCGGCGAGGTCGGCCAGGGCGAGGCCGCCCGCGCCGGCGCGCGCGAGGGCGTCGAGCGTGAGCAGCGCCTTGTCCACGCTGCCGAGCGGGCTGGGGGGTTGGGTCATCGACGGTGGTCCTCTAAGGTGTTCCGTAGTGAACAACGTGCGTTCACCATAGCGAAACGGAGCCAGGATGTCCTCCCCCTCGACCCCGGCCGGCGACGTCGTCGCCGCCCTCGGCGCCCACCGCCTCGTGCCCGTCGTCGTGGTCGACGGCGCCGACCAGGGCGCCCGCCTCGCCGACGCGCTCGTCGCCGGCGGCCTCCCCGTCGCCGAGATCACCCTGCGGACCGCGGGCGGCATCGACGCGATCCGCGCCGTCGCGCAGGCCCAGCCCGACGTCGTCGTCGGTGCGGGCACCGTGACCACGGTCGACCAGGTCGACGCCGTCGTGGACGCCGGGGCGCGCTACATCGTGTCGCCGGGGCTGTCGGCCGCCGTCGTGCGCCGGGCGCAGGAGCACGGCGTGCCGGTCCTGCCGGGCGTCGCCACGCCCAGCGAGATCATGGCCGCGCTCGACCTCGGCATCGACGTCGTCAAGCTCTTCCCCGCCTCCGTGGTGGGCGGCCCGGCCGCGATCAAGGCGTTCTCCGCGCCGTTCCCCGGCCTGCGGTTCGTGCCGACGGGCGGCGTGAGCGCCGCCAACCTCGGCGACTACCTCGGCCTCGCCCCCGTGCTGGCCGTCGGCGGGTCGTGGATGGTCGAGAAGTCTCTTGTCACCGCCGGCGACTGGGCCGAGATCACCCGCCGCACCGCCGAGGCCGTGGCCCTCGCCGCCGCCGTCTGAGCCCGCCGCCGAGCCTGCAAGGAGCACCGACACCATGACGAACCCCTCGATCTCCACCCGCCCCGCGGCCGAGTGCCGTTACGACGCCGTCGCGCTCGGCGAGGTCATGCTGCGCCTCGACCCGGGCGACCGCCGCGTGCGCACCACCCGCTCGTTCGACGTCTGGGAGGGCGGCGGCGAGTACAACGTGGCCCGCGGCCTGCGCCGCGCGTTCGGCCTGCGCGGCGCGATCGTCACCGCGCTCGCGGACAACGAGGTCGGCCGCCTCGTCGAGGACTTCATGCTCACCGGCGGCCTCGACACCTCCTGGGTGCAGTGGCGCGAGTACGACGGCATCGGCCGTAGCGTGCGCAACGGCCTCAACTTCACCGAGCGCGGCTTCGGCGTGCGCGGCGCCGTCGGCGTCAGCGACCGCGGCAACACCGCGATCGCGCAGATGAAGCCCGACGACGTGGACTGGGACGCCCTGTTCGGCTCCGGCGTCCGCTGGCTGCACACCGGCGGCATCTTCGCGGCGCTGTCCGAGTCGGCCGCGGACGTCGCCGAGGCGGCCATGACCGCGGCCAAGAAGCACGGCACGATCGTGTCGTACGACCTCAACTACCGCCCCTCCCTGTGGAAGGGCATCGGCGGCGTCGAGCGTGCGCGCGAGGTCAACCGCCGTCTGGCGCACCACGTCGACGTGATGATCGGCAACGAGGAGGACTTCACCGCCTCGCTCGGCTTCGAGGTCGAGGGCGTGGACGAGAACCTCACCGACCTCGACACCGGCGCCTTCCGCGCCATGATCGGCACGGCCGCCGAGGCGTACCCGAACTTCCAGGTCATCGCGACGACTCTCCGCGGCGTGAAGTCTGCGTCCGTCAACGACTGGGGCGCCATCGCCTGGTCGCGCGCCGAGGGCTTCGTCGAGGCCACGCACCGCGCGGACCTGGAGATCTTCGACCGCGTGGGCGGCGGCGACTCGTTCGCCTCCGGCCTCGCCTACGGGCTCATGGAGCTCGGCTCGCTGCAGCAGGCCGTCGAGTACGGCGCCGCGCACGGCGCCCTCGCCATGACGACGCCCGGCGACACGACGACGGCGACGCTCGCCGAGGTCGCCAAGCTCGCCGGCGGCGGCAGCGCGCGCGTCCAGCGCTGACGCCGAGATAGAGAAGCGAGACCCGCGAGACAGAGAGGGAACGGGCCGAAGCCGGCTTCGGCCCGTCCCCGCGCACAGCGGCAGGGCACACGTCTGAACTAGAGACAAGGGAGATCGAAACGCGGGGTGGGGGGA
>NZ_JBEYBQ010000074.1:0-3953 GCF_040632295.1 Isoptericola sp. NPDC019482 | reverse complement strand
AAGGGCGGCCCGCAGGTTCTGCGGGCCGCCCTTCGAACTACCTCGGCGGATTCGTACTACCTCGGCGGATCTCGTACTACCTCGGCGTCAGACGTCGGCGGAGTGCGCGCCGGTGACGGGCGGGTCGGCGGACCAGGGGAACGTGATCCACAGGTCGGTGTCGCGCCAGGAGTAGTCGGGCCGGATGATCGTGCGCGGCTTGGTGTAGAGCACCACGGACCGGGCGTCGGCGCCCTGCTTGGCGAGCATGTCCATGACGAGCGCGAGGGTGCGGCCGGAGTCGGCGACGTCGTCCACCACGAGCACCTTGGACCCCGGCAGCTCGGACGTGTCCATGAGCGGCGGCAGCACGCGGGGGTCGTCGAGGGTCTTGCCGATGTCGGTGTAGAACTCGACGTTCATCGTGCCCACGCCCTTGGTGCCCAGGGCGTACGCCATCGCGCCGCCGGGCACCAGGCCGCCGCGCGCGACGGCGATCACGACGTCGGGCAGGAACCCGCTGTCGACGACCTGCTGCGCGAGCTCGCGGATCGCGACGGGCAGCAGGGTCCAGGTGAGGACCTCCCGCTGAGGGCCGACGGCGTCGTCGGCGGGTACGGGCAGCTCGGCGGGGGTGGGCTCTGCGCTCATGGCACCCGAGACTACGCGCGACGGCGGGCCCCCGTGACCGGGAGCCCGCCGTCGCGGTGCTGATGACCTGGGTGGCCGTCGCCGTGACGTCCGGGACGTCACGACGACGGAGGATCACTGCGCGTCGAGGATGTCCACGACGAAGACCAGCGTCTCCTTCTGGAGCTCGTGACCCTCCTGGGCGCCGTACGCCTGGTCGGGCGGGATGACGAGCAGCACCTGGCTGCCGACGGTCTGGCCCGCGAGGCCGTCCGTCCAGCCGGCGATGACGCCCTGGAGCGAGAACGACGACGGCGTGCCGCGGTCCCACGACGAGTCGAACTGCTCGCCGTCGAGCGTCCAGCCCGTGTAGTGCGCGGTGATGGTCTGGTCCTTCGTCACCTTGGCGCCGTCGCCCTTGATCAGCGGCTGTACCACGAGGTCCTTGGGCGCCTCGTAGCCGTCGGGGATCGTCACCGACGGCTTGCCCGAGTCGTCCAGGGTGACGGTCGGCAGGCCCTTCTCGGGCTCGACGGCGGTGCCCTCGGCGCGCGTCGGGATCTTCGTCGCGTCGGTGATCTCGACGACGTTGACCATCGTGGCCGTCGAGCCGTCCTGGCCCTGCACGGGGTTGGCCACGAGCAGGCGGGCGCCCACCTTCTGCCCCGCCAGCGGCTCGGTGAGCACGCCGTAGTTCGCGTCGCCGAGGATGAAGCTCTGCGGCGTCTTCTGCTCCCAGGTGGAGCCCTGGGTGGAGCCGTCGGTGCCGAGGTAGGCGACGGTGTCCATGGTGACCTTCATGCCCTCGGCGAGGTCCGCGCCGTCGCCCTCGTCGATGACGCGCGACGTGGGCACGGACACCTCGAGCGGCGTCTCGAAGGTCACCTTCGGCTCCTTGCCGACCTCGCCCTCGACCTTCACGGACTCGAGCGCGGCGACGTCCTCCTTGGTCGGCTCGGGAGCCTCGGTGGCCGGCGACGACGACGCGGACGCGGACGGCGTGGCTCCGTCGCCGGACGAGTCGTCGGCGCAGGCGGTCAGGGTCAGGGCCGCGGCCAGCGCCAGCGCGGCAGCGGCGGCGGACGTGCGGAGCTTCACGGGGAGTCCTTCGGTCGGCGGGGACGAACCGGGCCACTGTAACGGCCCCACCTGACCGCGCCGTCCAGGGTCCGGCGACGGGACGAGACCGCCCGGGCGCGCCGCACGGCCGTGGGCCGGCTCGACGGCGCCCGGGCGACAATGGGTGGCATGCCGTCCCGCCGACCCTCCCGCAAGCGCCCCTGGGGGGCGGAGCCGCCGCCCCTCGACCTCGACCGCGCCCTCGGCGGCGTCCGCCGGGAGAGCGCGGCGGACGGCGAGTGGACCGTGCGCCGGCTGCGCGGCGGCGACAAGGCGTACCGCTGCCCCGCGTGCCGGCAGGAGATCCCGGCGGGCACGCCGCACGTCGTCGCCTGGCAGCGCGACGTCGTCGGGGGCGAGGCCGCGGGCCTCGAGGACCGCCGGCACTGGCACTCGTCATGCTGGGAGCGCCGGGCCCGGCTGCGCTGAACGGCGCCGCAGGACCGGCCAGGAGCGCCCGGCCGAACTACGCTGGACGCGATGAACGACGACGCCGCCGGACACGACACCGGACACCAGATCCGCTCCCTCACGATGCTCCCCGCCCGCCGTGAGGACGTCGAGCTGCACACCGCGGACGGGCTCACGCTCGTCGGCGAGCTCGCCCTCCCGGCCGACCGGGACCCGGTCGCGACCCTCCTCACGTTCCACCCGCTGCCCACGCACGGCGGCTACATGGACTCGCACGTGTACCGGAAGGCGGCATGGCGGCTCCCGGCGCTCGCGGACCTCGCCGTCCTGCGCTTCAACACGCGCGGCACGTCGTCCCCTCGGGGCACGTCCGACGGCGCGTTCGACGGCGGCGAGGCGGAACGGTACGACGTCGCCGCCGCGATCGAGCTCGCCGAGTTCCGCGAGCTGCCGCGCCCGTGGCTGGTCGGCTGGTCGTTCGGCACCGAGCTGGTGCTCAAGCACGGCGCCGACCCGGCAGTCGAGGGGGCGATCCTGCTCTCGCCCCCGCTGCACCGCGCCACCGACGCCGACCTCGACCGTTGGGCCGGGTTCGGCCGCCCGCTGGTGGTCCTGGTGCCCGAGCACGACGACTACCTGCGCCCCGACGAGGCCCGGCGGCGGTTCGCGCGCGTGCCGCAGGCCGAGGTGATCGGCGTCGAGGGCGCGAAGCACCTGTGGGTCGGGGAGCCGGCGGTGCGCCGGGTCCTCGACGAGATCGTCGGGCACGTGCTGCCCGGCCACGCCCCGCTGCCCACGCACTACGAGGGCGAGGTGCGGACGGCCGAGACCGTGCCGCGATGAGGTTGTCCTGATGAGGTTGTCCTGATGAGGTTGTCCTGATGACAAGGCGATGACGAGGAGTCGACGATGACCACCACCTCCGCGCTCCTGGCGACCTACCCGCTCCACGACGGGGCGGGCACGCCGGTGCTGCTGCTGCACGGTTTCCCGCTCGACCACCGCATGTGGGCGGCTGCGGCGCAGGCCCTGCCCGCGGGGGTGCGGGCCATCGGCGTGGACCTGCCGGGCCAGGGGCACTCCGACCTCGGCGGCATCCCGCCGCGGCTCGAGGACGTCGCCGACGCCGTGCACCGCACCATGCGGGAGCAGGGGGAGGGCAACGCGGTCGTGGTGGGGCTGTCGATGGGCGGCTACGTGGCGCTCGCCCTGGCGGAGCGGCACCCCGGGTTCGTCGTGGGGCTCGGGCTCGTCGACACCAAGTCCACCGCCGACCTCGACGCCGCGCGGGCCAACCGACTGCGGATCGCCGACGCGGTCACCGCGGGCCAGACGCTCGACCCGGTGCTCAGCATGCCCGGCGCGCTGCTCGGGCCGACAAGCGTGGAGAAGCGGCGGAACCTCTTCCCGCTGCTCGAGTCGTGGATCCGCGCGCAGTCCCCGTCGGGCGTCGCCTGGGCGCAGCGCGCGATGGCGGCCCGCCCCGACCGCACCGACGTGCTGCGCACGTTCGACGGGCCCGTCTCCGTGGTGGTCGGCGCGGAGGACCAGATCACCCCGCTGGTCGAGGCCGAGCACATGGTGCACGCCGCGCGCGACGGCGCGCTCACCGTCGTCCCCGCGGCCGGGCACATGAGCGCCGTCGAGGACCCGGCCACCGTCGCCGCCGCCATCGGGCTGCTGCACCGGCGCGTGGCCGAGGAGACCCACCCGCCCCGCTGGCCGTGGCAGCACCGGCCGGCCGGCAGCTGACCCACCTCGAGCGCGGGATGTACCAGGCGCCGAGGTTGCGGCTCCAGCGCCAGCGCTGGGCC
>NZ_JBEYBQ010000073.1:1940-5232 GCF_040632295.1 Isoptericola sp. NPDC019482 | reverse complement strand
ATTGTCAAACAGTGTTTGAGTGTGTGTGAAGTTGTTGGCTTATTAGTACCGGTCAGCTCCGACAGTCTTTGGTCCTGTCTTCCACATCCGGCCTATCTACCCAGTGGTCTAGCTGGGTGCCTTCACCCCCGTGGGGGATGGAAACCTCATCTTGAAGCAGGCTTCCCGCTTAGATGCTTTCAGCGGTTATCCCTTCCGAACGTAGCTAACCAGCCGTGCTCCTGGCGGAACAACTGGCACACCAGAGGTTCGTCCGTCCCGGTCCTCTCGTACTAGGGACAGCCCTTCTCAAGTTTCCTGCGCGCGCAGCGGATAGGGACCGAACTGTCTCACGACGTTCTAAACCCAGCTCGCGTACCGCTTTAATGGGCGAACAGCCCAACCCTTGGGACCTACTCCAGCCCCAGGATGCGACGAGCCGACATCGAGGTGCCAAACCATGCCGTCGATATGGACTCTTGGGCAAGATCAGCCTGTTATCCCCGGGGTACCTTTTATCCGTTGAGCGACGGCGCTTCCACAAGCCACCGCCGGATCACTAGTTCCGACTTTCGTCCCTGCTCGACCTGTCGGTCTCACAGTCAAGCTCCCTTGTGCACTTGCACTCGCCACCTGATTGCCAACCAGGCTGAGGGAACCTTTGAGCGCCTCCGTTACATTTTGGGAGGCAACCGCCCCAGTTAAACTACCCACCAGGCACTGTCCCTGATCCGGATCACGGACCGAGGTTAGATGGTCGATATGGCCAGAGTGGTATTTCAACGATGACTCCACCCGACCTGGCGGCCGGGTTTCACAGTCTCCCACCTATCCTACACAAGCCACACCGAACACCAATACCAAGCTATAGTAAAGGTCCCGGGGTCTTTCCGTCCTGCTGCGCGTAACGAGCATCTTTACTCGTAGTGCAATTTCGCCGAGCTCGCGGTTGAGACAGCGGAGAAGTCGTTACGCCATTCGTGCAGGTCGGAACTTACCCGACAAGGAATTTCGCTACCTTAGGATGGTTATAGTTACCACCGCCGTTTACTGGGGCTTAAATTCTGGGCTTCACCGAAGTTGACCCGTCCTCTTAACCTTCCAGCACCGGGCAGGCGTCAGTCCGTATACATCGTCTTGCGACTTCGCACGGACCTGTGTTTTTAGTAAACAGTCGCTTCTCCCTGGTCTCTGCGGCCCTCCCCGCCTCCCCGGAGCAAGTCCGGTTCACGGTTCGGGCCCCCCTTCTCCCGAAGTTACGGGGGCATTTTGCCGAGTTCCTTAACCACGATTCGCTCGATCGCCTTGGTATTCTCTACCTGACCACCTGAGTCGGTTTGGGGTACGGGCGGCTAGAACCTCGCGTCGAGGCTTTTCTTGGCAGCAGAGGATCACCCGATTCCCGCATACGCGGTCACTATCAGTTCTCACCCTATGTGCTTCGCGGATTTGCCTACGAAGCGGGCTACAACCTTGGACGTGGACTACCATCGCCACGCCGGGCTACCTTCCTGCGTCACCCCTGTTAACACGCTTACCTACTACCGGTTCGGGTCCCACGCCGCCCCACCGGTGAGATCCCGAAGGATCTCGGTGGTGGTTTGGGATGGTTAGCATCACCGGGCTCGGTATGGGCGGTTCTTCGCCGGTAGGAGAATATCAACTCCTTGTCCATCGACTACGCCTGTCGGCCTCGCCTTAGGTCCCGACTTACCCAGGGCGGATTAACCTGGCCCTGGAACCCTTGGTCATTCGGCGGACGGGTTTCTCACCCGTCATTCGCTACTCATGCCTGCATTCTCACTCGTGTAGGCTCCACCACTAGGTCACCCTGCAGCTTCACTGCCCACACGACGCTCCCCTACCCACCCACACACCTGAACACCGATCAAGTCGATGCTGGGTTACTGTGTGAGTGCCACGGCTTCGGCGGTGTACTTGAGCCCCGCTACATTGTCGGCGCGGAATCACTTGACCAGTGAGCTATTACGCACTCTTTCAAGGGTGGCTGCTTCTAAGCCAACCTCCTGGTTGTCTGTGCAACTCCACATCCTTTCCCACTGAGCACACGCTTAGGGGCCTTAGCCGATGATCTGGGCTGTTTCCCTCTCGACTACGAAGCTTATCCCCCGCAGTCTCACTGCCACGCTATGTCTTACCGGCATTCGGAGTTTGGCTGACGTCAGTAACCTGGTAGGGCCCATTAGCCATCCAGTAGCTCTACCTCCGGCAAGAAACACGTGACGCTGCACCTAAATGCATTTCGGGGAGAACCAGCTATCACGAAGTTTGATTGGCCTTTCACCCCTAACCACAGGTCATCCCCTCAGTTTTCAACCTAAGTGGGTTCGGTCCTCCACGCCGTCTTACCGGCGCTTCAACCTGCCCATGGCTAGATCACTTCGCTTCGGGTCTAGACCCGGCGACTATCACGCCCTATTCGGACTCGCTTTCGCTACGGCTTCCCCACACGGGTTAACCTCGCCACCGAGCACTAACTCGCAGGCTCATTCTTCAAAAGGCACGCCGTCACCCCTGCTAAGGAGGCTCCGACGGATTGTAGGCACACGGTTTCAGGTACTATTTCACTCCCCTCCCGGGGTACTTTTCACCTTTCCCTCACGGTACTAGTCCGCTATCGGTCACTAGGTAGTATTTAGGCTTAGCAAGTGGTCTTGCCAGATTCACACGAGATTTCTCGGGCCCCGTGCTACTTGGGATCCCCTCAACCAGGCCGCACCATTTCGTCTACGGGACTCACACCCACTACGGTCCGCCTTTCAATGCGGTTCGACTATGACACGGCTTTCTTACTGGCTACCAGACTGTCAGATCTGGTCAGAAGGTCCCACAACCCCGCATGTGCAACGCCTGACAGCTTGACACACACACGGTTTGGCCTCATCCGCTTTCGCTCGCCACTACTCACGGAATATCTCTTCCTGTCGGTACTGAGATGTTTCACTTCCCGACGTTCCCCCCTACACCCTATGTATTCAGATGCAGGTGACTGGGCATGACCCCAGCCGGGTTCCCCCATTCGGACACCCTCGGATCACAGCTCGTTTGCCAACTCCCCGAGGCTTATCGCAGGCTACCACGTCCTTCTTCGGCTCCTAGTGCCAAGGCATCCACCCTGTGCCCTTAAAAACTTCGACACACTACAATATTTCACAGAGATCAGAAAACTCGTTCCCCCACCCCTTCAAAGAAGAAGACAAGGAACAAGTACTGAACATCTGGGATGCTCGCGTCCACTGTGCAGTTCTCAAGCAACGGACGACCCGCAGACACCCGGCACGCCTACCCCCTT
>NZ_JBEYBQ010000073.1:0-1843 GCF_040632295.1 Isoptericola sp. NPDC019482 | reverse complement strand
ACCCCGAAGAGCCGCCCCGAAGAGCCGGCCCCGAAGAGCCACGGTGTGTACTAGCCGGCCAGCGAGACGCCGAACCGGTCCTTCTAGTCAATGTTCCACCCATGAGCAACCACCAGACACTCAAACGGCGCCTCAGATGGTCTGCCTGACCCCCACCCCACCACCAACCCCACCAGAAGACCTGGCAGCGAAGGCCGCGAAGCTTACGCGGGGGTATCAGATGCTCCTTAGAAAGGAGGTGATCCAGCCGCACCTTCCGGTACGGCTACCTTGTTACGACTTAGTCCCAATCGCCAGTCCCACCTTCGACCACTCCCCCCGGAAAACCGGTTGGGCCATGAGCTTCGGGTGTTACCAACTTTCGTGACTTGACGGGCGGTGTGTACAAGGCCCGGGAACGTATTCACCGCAGCGTTGCTGATCTGCGATTACTAGCGACTCCGACTTCATGGGGTCGAGTTGCAGACCCCAATCCGAACTGAGACCGGCTTTTTGGGATTCGCTCCACCTTACGGTATCGCAGCCCTCTGTACCGGCCATTGTAGCATGCGTGAAGCCCAAGACATAAGGGGCATGATGATTTGACGTCATCCCCACCTTCCTCCGAGTTGACCCCGGCAGTCTCCCATGAGTCCCCGGCATAACCCGCTGGCAACATAGGACGAGGGTTGCGCTCGTTGCGGGACTTAACCCAACATCTCACGACACGAGCTGACGACAACCATGCACCACCTGTGCACCGACCTTACGGGGCACCCATCTCTGAGTGTTTCCGGTGCATGTCAAGCCTTGGTAAGGTTCTTCGCGTTGCATCGAATTAATCCGCATGCTCCGCCGCTTGTGCGGGCCCCCGTCAATTCCTTTGAGTTTTAGCCTTGCGGCCGTACTCCCCAGGCGGGGCACTTAATGCGTTAGCTGCGGCACGGAACTCGTGGAATGAGCCCCACACCTAGTGCCCAACGTTTACGGCATGGACTACCAGGGTATCTAATCCTGTTCGCTCCCCATGCTTTCGCTCCTCAGCGTCAGTTGCGGCCCAGAGACCTGCCTTCGCCATCGGTGTTCCTCCTGATATCTGCGCATTCCACCGCTACACCAGGAATTCCAGTCTCCCCTACCGCACTCTAGTCTGCCCGTACCCGATGCAAGCCCGAGGTTGAGCCTCGGGATTTCACACCAGACGCGACAGACCGCCTACGAGCTCTTTACGCCCAATAATTCCGGACAACGCTTGCGCCCTACGTATTACCGCGGCTGCTGGCACGTAGTTAGCCGGCGCTTCTTCTGCAGGTACCGTCACTTGCGCTTCTTCCCTGCTGAAAGAGGTTTACAACCCGAAGGCCGTCATCCCTCACGCGGCGTCGCTGCATCAGGCTTTCGCCCATTGTGCAATATTCCCCACTGCTGCCTCCCGTAGGAGTCTGGGCCGTGTCTCAGTCCCAGTGTGGCCGGTCGCCCTCTCAGGCCGGCTACCCGTCGACGCCTTGGTAGGCCATCACCCCACCAACAAGCTGATAGGCCGCGAGCCCATCCCCCACCGAAAAACTTTCCAACCCACACCATGCGATGCAGGCTCATATCCGGTATTAGACCCCGTTTCCAAGGCTTATCCCGAAGTGGAGGGCAGGTTGCTCACGTGTTACTCACCCGTTCGCCACTGATCCATCCCAGCAAGCTGGGACTTCACCGTTCGACTTGCATGTGTTAAGCACGCCGCCAGCGTTCGTCCTGAGCCAGGATCAAACTCTCCGTAAAAGAAGAGAAACACCACGAACCCCCAAAAGAGCCCGCAGCATTCAACGATACTGGCCAGACCAAGCTGAACTGCTCAGTCCGATCCAAA
>NZ_JBEYBQ010000072.1:0-5413 GCF_040632295.1 Isoptericola sp. NPDC019482 | reverse complement strand
GGTGCCGGGGGTCGAGACGGTGTGGCGCGGCGGCACCCTGGTCGCGATCAACCACACGGACCGGCCCTCAAGACGCGGTCTTGAGGATCAAGTCAGCACGCTCGATGCATGGGGGGTGATCAGCCCAGCATCCCCGGCGCGATGGAGAAGAACTCCTTGACGCCGTCGTCGAGGGCGGTGGTGCCGAAGCCGATGTCCTGCGCGATGCGCGTGAACTCGACCTCGACGGCGCCGGCGCCCTCGGGCGGCGGCGGGGGAGTGTCGCCCGCCACCTCGGAGAGCTGCTCCCAGTAGTCGAGGATCTGCTGGTCCAGGCCCTCCACCTCGAGCGCGTCGAGCGCGGGCTGGGAGATCGGGGCGCCCCGCGAGAGCCCGAACTCCGTGCTCACCTCGGGGTCGTTGGCGATGAAGTCGATGAACTTCGCCGCCTCCTCCGGGTGCTCGGTGTTGGCCGACATCGACAGCTCCAGCGACGGCTTGAGGTACAGGCCGCGGTTGCCCGGGTCGTCGGCGGGCGGCAGCGTCATCGCGAACTCGGCGCCGGCGCTGCCCTCCGAGAAGCGCACCAGGAAGTTGTAGAAGCTCAGCTCGCTCGCCGTGACGCCGGAGCCCAGCACGTCGGCGCCGTTGAGCTGCTCCTGCCGCTTCGGGTCGATGAACCCGTCGTCCTCGAACAGCGGCGTCGCCCGCTCCCACCACGCGGTGAGGTCGGCCTCCGTGAAGCCGAGCGCGCCGTCGGCGGTGTAGAGCGACTTGCCCTGCTGGGCGAGCCAGATCTCGAAGACCGTCCAGATCTGCGTGTACTGCGTCGAGCCGGCCACCGCGGGGTCGTGGTCCGCGCCGGCCTTGCCGATCTGGGACAGGACGGCGTCGTACTCGTCCCAGGTGAGGTCGCCCTCGGGCACGTCGACGCCGAGCTCCTCGAACAGCCCGGTGTTGAAGAAGTTCGCGATGCCGCCCGTGCTGGTCGGGATCCCGACCAGCTTGCCGTCCACCTTCGCGGCCGGCATGACGGTCTCCGGGAACGTGGAGATGTCGATCGTGCCGTCGTCGACGAACTCGTCGAGCGGGGCGACCTGCCCGGTGCCGCCGTACTGCGACAGGTAGCTGACGTCCATCTGGAACACGTCCGGGAGGCTGCCGCTCGCGGCCTCCGTGTTCCGGGACGTCCAGTAGTCGGCGAACGAGGCGTACGACGACTGGATCGTGACGTGCGGGTTCTTCTCCTCGTACAGGTCGATCGCCTTCTCGTACCGCTCGGCGCGCGACGCGTCGCCCCACCACGCGAACGTGAGGGTGACGTCCTCGCCGCCGTCGGCCGAGCCGTCGCCGCCGCTGCAGGCGCCGAGGGCGGCGACAGCGCCGACGGCGAGGAACGCGACGCCGGAGCGTCGGAGCTTTCTCGTGGACATGAGGGCCTCCTTGCACACATGTGCCGTCGGACGACGGTCGTGACGCGACAGATGCTGGCAGGCCGAAGGGTCGGGTCGAGCGCGAGCGGACAAAAGCGCGCATCGGTGGACATCCGCGGGGACGAGCGCGTCAGAGCGTGCGTGCCCAGTCCGCGACGGAGGCCGCGACGTCGTCGTCCTTGCCGCGCACGTCGTGCGCGCCGGGCAGCGTGACGGTCGTGACCGGGCCGGGGATGGCGGCGGCGTGCTCGGCCAGCTCGTCGGGGCTCCCGAACGGGTCGCGGTCGCCGGAGACGAACAGCACCGGCACCGCCAGGTCGCCGAAGTGCTCGACACGCAGCTTCTCGGGCTTGCCCGGTGGGTGCAGCGGGTAGCTGAGCAGCACCAGGCCTGCGGCGGGCAGGCCCTCGGCCACCGCCATCGAGCACATGCGGCCGCCGTACGACCGGCCGCCCAGCAGCAGCCGGTCCGTGCCCACGCCGAGCGTCCCGGCGAACCGCTCCGCCTCACCGCGCAGGTGCGCGACGGCGACCGGCGGCCGGTCCGGTACCCGCTTGCCCGCCAGCCGGTACGGGAAGTCGACCCGCTCGGTGGGCAGGGGCGGGTCCAGCGCGGCCAGCCGTCGTTCCACCGCGACGAGCGTGTGGTGGTCGCGGCTCGCGCCCGCGCCGGGCGTCAGGAGCAGACCTCGGGGCGACGTGATGTCGGGCAGGGTGTCGGGCACCCGACCAGTGTCGCAAGCCGCGGGTACGGTCCGGGGATGCGAGCGATCGAGCCGGACGGCAGCGACCCCGGCAGCATCGAACCAGGGAGCACCGTGCGGGGCGAGGACTGGTACGGGCGGGACCTGTCGGGCGTCACGCTGGAACGGGTCGAGCTGGTCGAGGTGGACCTCACGGAGGTGACCGCGACCGGCGCCGCGTTCGACGAGTGCACGTTCCGCGGCGTGCGGTTCAACGCGTCGGTGTGGCGGGACTCGGCGTTCACGGGGTGCACGTTCAGCCGCGCCAACCTGTTCGACGCGGCGTTCGAGGGATGCAAGCTCGTGGGCTCCCGCTTCGACGACTGCCGGTTCGAGCTGCTGCGGGCCGAGCGCGGCGACTGGTCGTTCGTCACGCTGCGGCGGGCGGCGCTGGACGGCGTCCACCTCGAGGGCCTGCGGATGCGCGAGGCCGACCTCGACGGGGCGCGGCTGTCGGGGGCCACGGTGATCGGTGTCGACCTGTCCGGCGCGGAGCTGGGCGACGTCGACCTGCGCGGCGCGGTCCTGCGGGGCACGGACCTGTCGGCGCTCGACCCGCGCGCGGCCCGACTGCAGGGCGCGGTCGTGGACCCGGTCCAGGCGGTCGTCGTCGCCGAGGCGCTGGGACTCGTCGTCGCGCCCTGACGCCCACGGCCCGGTCCGTGGCGTGGGCCTCGTCACACCGCGCGCCCCTTCGTCCAGGTCATGGCGCCGCTCCGGGCCCGGACGTCGCGGACGTCACTTCGGCCACTGGTTTACATCGTTTACATTCTCTGTGGAGCAGCGCTCGATGCGCTCTGCCGGACCAGTGCAGGACACCGGAGGATGAGACACCAATGACGGACCAGGTCACGGTCAACCCGATCGTGCTGCAGCGCGCCGACCCGTGCGTGCTCCGGCACGAGGGCACCTATTACTTCACGGGCTCGCACCCGCGGTACGACCGCATCGTGCTCCGCCGCGCCGACCGCCTCGAGGACCTGCAGAAGGCCGAGGAGGTCACGGTCTGGGAGCGGCACGCCACCGGTCCGCAGTCCCAGCTCATCTGGGCCCCCGAGATCCACCGCGTGCACGGCGCCTGGTACATCTACTACGCAGCCGCCCCCGTGGACCACGGCACCGTCGACGCCCCGAGCGAGAACGAGACGTTCAACCACCGCGTCTTCGTGCTGGAGAACACCGCCGACGACCCCTTCGACGGGGAGTGGGTGGAGCGCGGCCAGGTCGACACCGGCTGGGAGTCGTTCGCGCTGGACGCCACGAGCTTCGTGCTCGACGGCGAGCAGTACCTCGTCTGGGCGCAGCAGGACCTCACGGTGCGCGGCCACTCCAACCTCTACATCGCGCGCATGGCGAACCCGTGGACGCTCGCCACCCCGGCGGTCGAGCTGACGCGCCCCGAGTTCGACTGGGAGACCAAGGGGTTCTGGGTCAACGAGGGCCCGTCGGTTCTCGTGCGGAACGGCCGCGTGTTCCTCACCTACTCCGGCGCTGCCACGGGCATCGACTACGCGATGGGCCTGCTCACCGCCGACGCCGACGACGACCTCCTCGACCCGGCGTCGTGGACCAAGAGCACCGAGCCCGTGTTCGTCTCCGACCCGTCCGCGGGCCAGTACGGGCCCGGCCACAACTCGTTCACCGAGACGCCCGACGGCGACGCCGTCCTCGTCTACCACGCACGCACCTACACCGAGATCTCCGGCGACCCGCTGTGGGACCCGAACCGCCACGCCCGCGCGCAGGTGCTGCCCTTCGACGCCGACGGCAACCCCGTGTGGGGCACGCCGGTGCCCGACACCCGCCCCACCCCGACCTCGACCGACGTCCTTCCCGCCGACGGAGCATTCTGATGAGCACCACCACCGCGACGCCCGACGGCGCCACCAAGCCCCGCGCCCGCGACTCCCTGAAGAAGCTCGCCTTCTGGAACTACGGCGGCCTGTTCTTCTTCTACTTCGCGAGCTGGCAGCTCGTCTTCACGTTCCTGAGCCCGTGGCTCAAGGACCAGGTGGGGATGTCGGAGGGCAACATCGGGCTGCTGAACTCGATGATGGCGCTCACGGCGCTGTGCCTGCAGCCGTTCTACGGCTACATCCAGGACCGGCTCGGGTTCCGCAAGAACCTCTTCGTGTTCGTCGTCGTGATGGGCGCGCTGATGGGGCCGTTCTTCGCGTTCGTCTTCCCGCCGATCGTCTCCTTCAACCAGGTGCTCGGCGCCGTCGTCGGCGGCATCTTCCTGTCGCTCGTGCTCAACTCCGGTGTCGGGGTGGTCGAGGCGTTCAACGAGCGTGGCTCGCGCGCCAACGGGTTCGAGTACGGGCACGTGCGCCTCTTCGGCTCGCTGGCCGGTGCGACCGCCTCCCTGGTCGGCGGCTTCATCTGGGCGGCCAACCCGGACAACATCTGGTGGGTCGGCACCTTCTCCGCGATCGTGCTCGGTGCGCTCCTGTTCGCCGCCCGTACCCCGAAGACGGCCGCCGGCGACGGCGCCGGCGCCGGAACGGAGGCGAGCGAGCGTCCCAAGGTCTCGAAGGACACGGTCAAGCATCTGCTGCGCAACCGTTCCTTCGTCGGGTTCATGGTCCTGATGTTCGGTACCGCGGCCCTGTACGACGTCTTCGACCAGCAGTTCGCGATCTACTTCGGGGAGCACGTGGTCGGCAGCCTCGACCCGCAGGTGCTCTTCTCCCGCGTCGTGTTCGTGCAGATCCTGCTCGAGGCCGCCGTCATGGTGGCGATGCCGTTCATCATCAACAAGATCGGCGCGAAGCGGGGACTGCAGATCTTCGCGCTCGTCCTCGTGGTCCGGGTCGTCGGCTCCGCACTGTTCACCTCGACGGAGGCGCTCATCCTGTGGCGGCTTCTCGCCGCGATCGAGATGCCGCTCATGCTCGTCTCGGTGATGAAGTACATCACCCGGATGTTCGACGTCCGGATCTCCGCGACGGCCTACATGATCGGTTTCAACACGGCCAAGCAGGTCGGCGTCTTCATCTTCTCGTGGGTGTTCGGCCTGTCGTACGAGGCGATCGGCTTCTCGCAGTCGTACCTCGTCATGGGCGTCGTCGTGCTCGCCGTCCTGGTGGCGTCGAGCTTCCTCATGCGCAACGACAAGGGACGCCCCGACCCGGTCGGCCCTGCCGCCGAGCCGGCCGCCGTCGCCGCCTGACAGTGAGGATGATGTAGTCGAGCCCCGCAGCGGGTCGTTCCTGACCCTCCGCCTGACTGACTTCGGGTCTTGAACCGGATCTGTCGG
>NZ_JBEYBQ010000071.1:0-5431 GCF_040632295.1 Isoptericola sp. NPDC019482 | reverse complement strand
CGCCGCCCCCCTGCGCGCCGCGCCTCCCCGGGGCCCCCCTCTCCCCGCCCCCGGCGGCCCCCCCCCCGTCGCCCCCCCCCGGGGGGCCCCCCTCGAGACGGGTACCTCGATCTCGTCCGGGTCGACCTAGGGTGGGTGCCGTGAGCGTTCGTCGCGTGATGGGGATCGAGACCGAGTACGGCGTGCTGGCACCAGGGCGGCCGATGGCCAACCCGATGCTCATGAGCTCGCAGGTGGTGATGACGTACCGGGCGCTGGTGGCCAGCGCCGGCGCCCGCCCGCCGGCCCGCTGGGACTACGACGACGAGGACCCGCTGCAGGACGCGCGCGGGTTCCACCTCCAGCGCGCGTCGGCGCACCCCTCGCTCCTCACCGACGACCCGTCGCGCCCCGCGCCGTCGGGCCCGGTACCCGGCGGCGGCGCCCCGGCGTCCGCCCAGGTCGCGTCCGCGGCCGGGACGCCCGGGGGTTCGGCGCGCGGGCGGTCGCGTGCCGCCCGGCAGGAGCCGGAGGAGGTCGAGCGGCCGTCCGTCGAGGACTACGACGACCCCAGCGCCGCGAACTGCATCCTCACCAACGGCGCGCGGCTCTACGTCGACCACGCGCACCCCGAGTACTCGTCGCCGGAGGTCACCGGGCCGCGCGACGGCGTCCTGTGGGACGTCGCGGGGGAGCGGGTCATGCTCGCCGCGGTGCGGTCGCTCGCCGAGGTGCCGGGCGGCGACGTGGTGCTCTACAAGAACAACGTGGACGGCAAGGGCGCCAGCTACGGCACGCACGAGAACTACCTCGTGGACCGGGCGCTGCCGTTCGGCACGCTCGTCGACCTGCTGACGCCGTTCCTCGTCACGCGGCAGGTGTTCGCGGGCTCCGGCCGGGTCGGCCTCGGCCCCACGGGCGCCGAGGCGGGCTTCCAGCTCTCCCAGCGCGCCGACTACATCGAGGCCGAGGTGGGCCTGGAGACGACGCTGCGCCGCCCGATCGTGAACACCCGGGACGAGCCCCACGCGGACCGCACCCGGTGGCGCCGCCTGCACCTCATCATCGGCGACGCGAACCTGTTCGAGGTCGCGACGTTCCTCAAGCTCGGCACCACCTCGCTGGTGCTGTGGGTGCTCGAGCACCTGGACGACCTGGCCGAGGCCGGCGTCCCAGCACGGGAGGAGCTCGCCGCCCTGCGCCTGTCGGACCCGGTCGCGGACGTGCAGCGGGTGTCGCGCGACCTCGGCCTCGCGGCCCGCCTCGAGCTCGCCGACGGCCGTCGCCTGACGGCGCTGGAGATCCAGGAGGCGTACGCCGACGTCGTGGCGCGGTCGGTCGCAGCGTCCGGCACTCCCGGCGACGACGGGACCGGCGAGGTGCTGGACCGCTGGCGCTCGGTCCTCGGCCGCCTGGCGACGGACCCGGCGACGTGCGCGCGCGAGGTGGAGTGGGTCGCGAAGCGGCGGCTGCTGGAGCGCATGCGGACGCGGGACGGCCTCGCCTGGGACCACCCCCGGCTGCACGCGCTCGACCTGCAGTGGACGGACGTGCGGCCGGAGCGCGGCGTCTACCACCGGCTCGTCGCGTCGGGCGCCGTCGAGCGCCTCGTCGCCGAGGAGCACGTCACCGACGCGGTGCACCACCCCCCGGCGGACACGCGCGCGTGGTTCCGCGGCGAGGTGATGGCCCGGTACGCCGACCAGGTCTCGGCGGCGAGCTGGGACTCCGTGATCTTCGACGTCCCGGGGGCCGCCGCCCTGCAACGCGTGCCGATGCTCGACCCGTCGCGCGGCACGCGGGCCCACATCGGCGCGCTGCTGGACGCCAGCCCGGACGCGGCCGCCCTCCTCAAGGGGTTGCGCGGGGAGGGCTGACGCCCCCCGGCGCCGGACGGCCGCGGCCTGACCGGCGACGACGCCCCCGCGCCCGGCGGAGGCGTGGCGCGGGTGGACTCGTTCAGCCCTCGGCGCAACGCGGGTGGACGTCGCCGCGCACTGTCGTCGCCAGCGCATAGGCTGGCGTCGCGAGACTCTCCCGGGGCTCCTTGTCGGGGGCCCCGCACAGCGAAGGAGGCGGACCATGGCCGGTCAGGAACGGATCAACCCGCAGCACGAGGACCGCACGCCGGACGACGACGCGGACGCCCCCGCCCCGGTCGCCCCGGCGGCGACGGACCGGGACGCCGAGGTGGACTCGCTGCTGGAGGAGATCGACGAGGTCCTCGAGACCAACGCCGAGTCGTTCGTCCGTGGCTTCGTCCAGAAGGGCGGCCAGTGAGCGCCCATGACCCACGCTGACACCTCCGGACGGCTGCCGGACGCGTTCCTGCGCCCCGGCTCGTCCTCGTTCGTGGACTTCCTTTCGGGGCACGCGCCCGACCTGCTGCCCGGGCGGCGCGACGTCGGCGGTACCGGAGCGCCGGCCGACGGCCTCGCGCCGCACGCGACCACCATCGTCGCGCTGACGTTCGGCACCGACGACGGCGGCCGCGGTGTGATCATGGCGGGCGACCGTCGGGCCACGGCGGGCAACCTCATCGCCAGCCGCGAGATGGAGAAGGTCTTCGCCGCCGACGCCTACTCGGTGGTCGGCATCGCCGGGTCCGCGGGCGTGGCGATCGAGCTCGTGCGGCTCTTCCAGCTCGAGCTGGAGCACTACGAGAAGATCGAGGGCTCCCTGCTGTCGCTCGACGGCAAGGCCAACCGGCTGTCGACGATGATCCGCGGCAACCTGCCGCTCGCCATGCAGGGGCTCGCCGTCGTACCGCTGTTCGCGGGCTACGACCTCGACCGCGGGTACGGGCGGCTGTTCAGCTACGACGTCACCGGAGGGCGGTACGAGGAGCACGACCACCACACGGTCGGCTCCGGCTCGGTGTTCGCGCGCGGCGCGCTGAAGAAGCTGTGGCGGCCGGGGCTCGACGCCGACGCCGCCGTCGGGGTCGCGGTCGAGGCGCTGTACGACGCGGCCGACGACGACAGCGCCACGGGCGGGCCGGACCCGGTACGGCAGATCTGGCCCGTGGTGAACGTGGTCACCGCCGACGGCGTCCGGCGCGTGGGCGACGAGGAGCTGTCCGCGACGGTCGAGCGGATCGTCGCGGAACGAGGGGCGGCCCACCGCGCGGCCCACGGCGACCGTCCGGCTGGCGGGGCTCGGCCGACCGAACAGGGAGGTGCACGCGCATGACCATGCCGTTCTACGTGTCGCCCGAGCAGCTGATGAAGGACCGGGCGGACTTCGCCCGCAAGGGCATCGCCCGCGGCCGGTCCGTCGTGGTGCTCGCCTACTCCGGCGGCATCGCGTTCGCCACGGAGAACCCGTCGCGCGCGCTGCACAAGATCTCGGAGATCTACGACCGCATCGCGTTCGCCGCGGTCGGCAAGTACAACGAGTTCGAGAACCTGCGGGTCGCGGGCGTGCGCTACGCCGACCTGCGCGGGTACTCCTACGACCGCACCGACGTCACCGCCCGCGGCCTCGCCAACGCGTACGCGCAGACGCTCGGCACCGTGTTCACCACCGAGTCCAAGCCGCTCGAGGTGGAGCTGGTCGTGGCCGAGGTGGGGGACACGCCGGCCGCCGACCAGATCTACCGCCTGTCCTACGACGGCTCGGTGGCCGACGAGCACGGGCACGTCGTCATGGGCGGCCAGGCGGAGCAGCTGGGCGCACGCGTCGCCGACGCCTGGCACGAGGGCATGACGCTGCCGGAGGTGCTCGCGCTCGCGGTGCGCACCCTCGGCGCCGTGGGGTCGGACGGGTCCGTCGCCGCCGAGGGGGAGGAGCGCGAGATCGCGCCCGCCGGCCTCGAGGTGGCGGTGCTGGAACGCGCCGGCCGACGGCGGGCGTTCCGCCGGCTGCAGGGTGCGACGCTGGCTGGGCTGCTCGAGCAGCCCGGAGACTGAGCGGGTCGGACAGCAGGGTCGGACGGCAGGGTCGGACGGCAGGGTCGAACGAGGGGAGACGTCGTGGACCGCAGGATCTTCGGTCTGGAGACCGAGTACGGGGTGACGTGCGCGGCGGACGACGGGCGCGGGCTGTCCGCGGACGAGGTGGCCCGCTACCTGTTCCGCAAGGTCGTGGCGTGGGGGCGGAGCTCGAACGTCTTCCTGCGCAACGGCTCGCGCCTCTACCTCGACGTGGGCTCGCACCCCGAGTACGCGACGGCGGAGTGCGACGACGTGCACCAGCTCGTGGCGTACGACCGGGGCGGCGAGCGCATCCTCGAGGGCCTGGTCGCCGACGCGCAGCAGCGGCTGGAGCACGAGGGCCTGTCCGGCAAGGTGCACCTGTTCAAGAACAACACCGACTCCGCGGGCAACTCCTACGGCTGCCACGAGAACTACCTCGTGCGCCGGCAGGGCGACTTCTCCCGCCTGTCCGAGGTGCTGGTCCCGTTCCTCATCACCCGCCAGGTGCTCACCGGCGCCGGCAAGGTCCTCGCCACCCCGCGGGGCGCCGTCTACTGCCTGTCGCAGCGCGCCGACCACATCTGGGAGGCCGTCTCCAGCGCCACCACGCGGTCGCGGCCCATCATCAACACCCGCGACGAGCCGCACGCCGACGCGGAGAGCTACCGGCGCCTGCACGTCATCGTCGGTGACTCGTCCATGGCCGAGCCGACCACCATGCTCAAGGTCGGTGCCACCGACCTCGTGCTCCGTCTCGTCGAGGCGGGCGTCCCCATGCGCGACCTCACCCTCGAGAACCCCATCCGCGCGATCCGCGAGATCAGCCACGACCGCACCGGCCTGCACCCCGTGCAGCTCGCCAACGGCCGCACCGCCACCGCCGTCGACATCCAGTGGGAGTACTACCACCGCGTCCGCGAGCACGTGGACACCCACGCGGGCGCCACGCCCGTCGTCAAGCAGGTCCTCGACCTGTGGGAACGCGGGCTGCGCGCGGTCGAGTCCGGCGACCTGACCCTGGTCGACCGCGAGCTCGACTGGGTCATCAAGCTCAAGCTCATCGAGCGCTACCAGGCCAAGCACGACCTGCCGCTCGACGACCCGCGCATCGCCCGCCTGGACCTGGCGTACCACGACATCTCCCGCACCGAGGGGCTGTACAACCTGCTCGCCGCACGCGGCATGGTGGAGCGCGTGGTCACCGACCTCGAGGTGTTCGAGTCGACGGCGGTCCCGCCGCCCACCACCCGCGCCAAGCTGCGCGGCGACTTCGTGCGCGCCGCGCAGGAGGCGCGCCGGGACTACACCGTGGACTGGGTGCACCTGAAGCTCAACGACCAGGCGCAGCGGACCGTGCTGTGCAAGGACCCGTTCAAGAGCGTGGACGAGCGCGTGGATCGGCTGATCGAGTCCATGTGAACGGTCGCGCTTCGGCCGGTGCCGCCGTGCCCGGTTGATTCCTTCGCGCGAACGCGTTCACGGGCGCCAGGGCGCCCTCCACTTCGGGAGGGATACGTCCGCGCGAAGGAATCAAC
>NZ_JBEYBQ010000070.1:0-5612 GCF_040632295.1 Isoptericola sp. NPDC019482 | reverse complement strand
TTTCCCTCCGTGCCGTGTTGTCCCCGGGGGGGGGGGGCGCGGGGGGGGGGGGGGGCGGCCGGGGGGGGGCCCCCCCCACCGCGAGGTCAGGGGAGGGGCCGGATCAGGGCGCGGAGCCCGCCGCCGCGGCCTGCTCCGCCTGGGCGTTCGACTGGTCGAGCAGCTCCTGCATGCGCGGCTGCACCTCGGCGAGGTAGTCGGCCGCGTCCTGCTTGCCGTCCAGCACCGGCTGGATGCCGACCCACAGCTCGTCGTACCACTCGGCGCCGTACGTGAACGACGCCGGCATCTCGCGGCCGTAGTCCTCGGCGATGTCGAGGAACTCCTGGCGGTTCTTCGGCTCGACCGCGTCGTCCTTCTCGGACTCGGCCGCCCACTCCTTGGCCGTGTCGATCCGGTTCGGGATCTGGACGTTGGCGTCGACGAGGGTCTGCTGCGCGGTCTCGTCGGTGGACAGGTACGTGGCCAGCTTCACCGCGTCCTCGGGCAGGTCCGTGGTGTTCGAGACGCCGATGCCGAGCGAGCCGACCCAGGTGGCGGGCTCGCCGGTCTTGCCGACCGGCCAGGGCATGAGGTCGTACTCGAAGTCGAGCTCGTTGTAGGCGCTCATGTCCCACGGGCCGACGGGGAAGAAGCCGATCTCCCCGGCCATGAAGCGCTGGTAGGTGTCGAGCGTCTGGGCCTGCTCGGGGTTCGGGGTCACGCCCTCCTCGGTGAGGTCGGCGATGAACTGGATCGCCTCGGCGAACTCGGGGGTGTCGACCGTGACCTGCGTGTGGTCCTCGTTGGTCCAGTCGCCGCCGTTGCTCCAGACGAAGGACTGGGAGTTCCACTGGACGTTGAGCCCGGTGCCCCACTGGTCGGTCTCGCCGTCGCCGTCGGTGTCCTGGGTGAGCTTCTTGCAGATCTCGAGCCACTCGTCCCAGGTGAGCGGCTCGTCGGGGTCGGGCCGGTCGACCCCGGCCTTCTCCAGCAGGTCGGCGTTGTACCCGAACGCGAACGGGCCGATGTCCTTGGGCAGCCCGTAGAGCTTGCCCTCGGCGGTGCCCTGGACCGTGCCGTCGAAGCGGTAGGAGTCCACGCCGTACGGCCAGATGTTGTCGAGGTCGACGCCCTGCTCGGCCACCTGGTCGGTGATGTCCATGAGCACGCCGGAGCTGACGTAGGACTGCAGGCTGGCCTGCTCGATGTAGAAGACGTCGGGCACCTTGTTGCCCGCGACGGCGGCCTGGAGCTTCTGCGCGTACTGGTCCGCCGAGGTGACGATCATCTTCACCTTCACGCCGGTGTCCTCGGTGAAGCGGTCGATGGCCTCCTGGTAGGCCTTCTTCTCGTCGTCGCCGCCGCGGAACATGAACGTGAGCGTGCCGTCGTCGGCGCTGCTCCCGCCGCCGGAGCCGCAGGCGGCGAGGGTGCTGGTGGCCACCAGCGCGACGGCGATGCCGCCGATCAGGCGTGACTTCCTCATCACGGGGTCCTCTCGGGGAGATCCGGTCCGCGTCGGCGCGGCGTCGCCCCGATGCGGTTTACATCGATGAAGAGCCATCGACGGCGCCCAATCTGACACGGCTCGGGTCGCGCGGTCAAGTGGCGCAGGTCACGCCTCTGCAACGATGAAGAGAGCGGGGCGCGCCGGGTTGACCCACGAGCGTGGCGCGGCGATTGACCGGGCCGTCGCCGGCGGGCAGGATGGCGCCTCCTACAACGATGTATCGCCGCGGGTGCGGCGAGGGGGAGCGACGGTGCACGAGCAGGTGGGCGGGCCGAAGGCAGCCAGGGCAGAGGCGACGCGGCCGCCCATGGGCTGGAACTCGTGGGACAGCTACGGCACCACGGTCACCGAGACCGAGGTGCTGGCGAACGCGCGGCTCCTGGCGACCCATGACGGCGGGGCGCTGGCCGCCGCCGGGTGGGACACCGTGGTGGTGGACATCCAGTGGTACGAGCCGACGGCGCGCGCGGGCGGCTACAACGACGGCGCGCCGCTGCTGTTCGACGAGCACGGATTCCTCCAGCCGGTGCCCGCGCGCTTCCCGTCGTCCGCGGGCGGCCGCGGCTTCGCGCCGCTCGCCACCGCCGTGCACGACCTGGGCCTGCGATTCGGCATCCACCTCATGCGCGGCATCGCGCGCCGCGCGGTCGAGGCGGACCTCCCCGTCCCCGGCACGCCGTACCGCACCGGCGAGATCGCCGACCGGGCCAGCACGTGCCCCTGGAACTCCGACTGCTACGGCCTGCGTCACGACCACCCCGGCGCGCAGGCCTGGCTCGACGCGATGGTCGACCACGTCGTCGGCTGGGGCGTCGACTTCCTCAAGGTCGACGACATGCTCGCGCCGTACCACCGGGACGCCGTGGAGGCGCTGTCGCTCGCCGTCCGCCGGGCCGAGGAGCGGCACGGGCGCCGGGTCGTCGTCTCCCTGTCGCCGGGCACGGAGCTGTCCCTCGCCCACCTCGAGCACCTGCGGGAGCACGCCGACATGTGGCGGGTCTCGGACGACCTGTGGGACCGGTGGCCCGACGTCGAGGCGCAGCTCGGCCGCATGGCCCGCTGGGCGCCGCACTCCGGGCCCGGCGGCTGGGCCGACGCCGACATGCTGCCGCTGGGCCGCGTCGGGGTGCGGGCGGAGCGCGGCGAGCCCCGCCACTCGCTGCTGTCCACCGCCGAGCGTCGCACGATGCTGAGCCTGTGGTGCCTCGCGCGCTCGCCGCTGTTCGTGGGCGGCGACCTGCCCACCTCCGACGACGCGACGCTCGCCGACCTGGCGCACGCGGGCGTCCTCGAGGTCGCGCGCCGCTCCGGCGGCGGCCGCGAGCTCCTGCGGGAGGGGGAGCGGGGCGCCGAGACCGTGGTCTGGGGCGCCGCGACCGACGACGGCGCCACGCGCTGGGCGGGCGTCTTCAGCACCGCGCCCGACGCCCGCCGGGTGCGCGTGCCCGCCGCCTCCGCGGGGCTGCCGGGGAGCCCCGGGTCGGTCGTCGACGTGTGGTCGGGGGAGGCGATGCCGCTGCTCCCCGCGTCCGCGGCGACCGGCGGCGACACCGTGCTCGACGTCGAGGTCCCCGCGCACGGCGTGCGCCTGCTGCGGCTCGACCCCTCGCCCGCCGCGTGAGGCGCGGTGCGTCGGCCCGGCGACCGCTGCCCCTCGCGAGGTAGTCCGCAACCCCGCGAGATAGTGGTCCAATCCACTACCTCGCGGGGATTCGGACCACCTCGGCAGGTCGGGACTCCCTCGCGGGCGCCACGGCGGCGGGCCGAGGGAATCGGCTAGGATCGCGAGGGTCGCGACTGGCGTACAGGTGGATCACCACCGGGGAGCGACGCGCTGTGCAGACGACGGGTCGTTCGCCTGGGCCCGGTCGTCGTCCGACACGTCCGTCCGACACAGCAGGAGAACGCCGATGAGCACTCCCGACCCCACGTTCAACGCGCCCCTGGCCGAGCTCGACCCCGAGATCGCGGCCGTCCTCGACGGGGAGCTGGCCCGCCAGCGCGACACCCTCGAGATGATCGCGAGCGAGAACTTCGTCCCGCGCGCGGTGCTGCAGGCCCAGGGCAGCGTCCTGACCAACAAGTACGCCGAGGGCTACCCGGGCCGCCGCTACTACGGCGGCTGCGAGCAGGTCGACATCGCGGAGAACCTCGCGATCGCCCGCGCCAAGGACCTGTTCGGCGCCGAGGCCGCCAACGTGCAGCCGCACTCGGGGGCGCAGGCCAACGCGGCCGTGCTGCACGCCCTCATCAACGCGGGCGACAAGATCCTCGGTCTCGAGCTGGCCCACGGCGGCCACCTCACGCACGGCATGAAGATCAACTTCTCCGGCAAGCTCTACGACGTCGGCGCCTACGGCGTGGACCCGCAGTCGTACCGGATCGAGATGGACGAGGTGCGCAAGCGCGCCCTCGAGCACCGCCCCGACGTCATCATCGCCGGCTGGTCCGCCTACCCCCGCCACCTCGACTTCGCCGCGTTCCGCGAGATCGCGGACGAGGTCGGCGCCAAGCTCTGGGTGGACATGGCGCACTTCGCCGGCCTCGTGGCCGCCGGGCTGCACCCGAGCCCGGTGCCGCACGCCGACGTCGTGTCCTCCACGGTGCACAAGACGATCGGCGGCCCCCGCTCGGGCTTCATCCTGAGCAAGGAGGAGCACGCCAAGAAGATCAACTCGGCCGTGTTCCCGGGCCAGCAGGGCGGCCCGCTCATGCACGTGATCGCGGCCAAGGCCGTGGCGTTCAAGGTCGCCGGCACCGACGAGTTCAAGGACCGTCAGGAGCGCACGCTGCGCGGCGCGCAGATCATCGCCGAGCGGCTGTCGCAGGCGGACGTCGCCGAGCAGGGGGTCTCCGTCCTCACCGGCGGCACCGACGTGCACCTGGTGCTCGTCGACCTGCGGAACTCCGCGCTCGACGGCCAGCAGGCCGAGGACCTCCTGCACGACGCCGGCATCACCGTGAACCGCAACGCCGTGCCGTTCGACCCGCGCCCGCCGCGCGTCACCTCCGGCCTGCGCATCGGCACGCCGGCGCTCGCCACCCGCGGGTTCGGCGACGCCGAGTTCACCGAGGTCGCCGACATCATCGCCGTCGCGCTGCGCGACGGCGCCGCGGCCGACGTCGACGCGCTCGCGGCCCGCGTCGCGACGCTCACCGCCGACTTCCCGCTCTACCCCGGGCTGCAGCAGTGACGGCCCGCCTGCTGCCCGGCAAGCCGGTCGCGGACGCGGTCTTCGCGGACCTCGCCCCGCGGATCGACGCCCTGGTCGCGGCGGGGCACCGCCCCGGCCTCGGCACGATCCTCGTCGGCGACGACTCGGCGAGCGCCGGGTACATCCGGATGAAGATGGACAAGGCGACCGAGCTCGGCTTCACCTCGCCGCACATCCACCTCCCGCAGGACGCCACCCAGGCGGACGTCCTCGCGGCGGTCCGCGAGATGAACGACGCCGACGACGTCGACTCCGTCCTCATCCAGAACCCGACGCCCCCGCAGATCGACTTCGACGCGGCCATGCTCGCGCTGGACCCGGACAAGGACGTCGACGGCCTGCACCCCGTGAACATGGGGCGCCTCGCGCTGGGGATGCCCGGCCCGGTGCCGGCGACGCCGGCGGGGATCGAGACGCTGCTGGCGCACTACGAGATCCCGGTCGCCGGTCGCGAGGTCTGCATCCTCGGCCGCGGCACCACCCTCGGGCGGCCCCTGGCGCTGCTGCTCTCGCAGAAGCGCCCGACGGCGAACGCCGCCGTCACCGTGGTCCACACCGGGGTGCCGGACTGGCCGGAGTACACCAGGCGCGCCGACATCGTGATCGCGGCCGCCGGTGTGCCGGGCATCCTGCAGCCGGAGCACCTGACGCCGGGCGTCACCGTGGTGGGCGGCGGTGTCCGGTACGAGGGCCGCAAGCTGCTCCCGGACGTGGACGAGTCGTGCGCCGAGGTCGCCGGGGCGATCACGCCGCGCGTCGGCGGCGTCGGCCCGACGACGATCGCCATGCTGTTCCGCAACGCGGTGGAGGCCGCGGAGCGCCAGGCGCCGAGATAGAGAACCCGGACCCGCGAGATGGAGAGGCCCGGGAACGACACGCAAGCTTGCGCGTCGTTCCCGGGCCTC
>NZ_JBEYBQ010000069.1:0-6048 GCF_040632295.1 Isoptericola sp. NPDC019482 | reverse complement strand
CCGTCGCCGCGGGATGCGCCGCACGGTGCTGGGCGCGCTCGGCGCCGTGGCCGCCGGCCTGCTGATCGCCGTCTCGCCGCCGGACGCCGTCGCTGAAACGCGGGAAGACACGCGGGAAGACTCACGGGCTCGCGCGGGTTGCCCCGGACATGCGAGCCATCACCTACTCCCGCTTCGGCGGCGCCGACGTCCTCGAGCTCACCGACCAGCCCGACCCGAAGCCGGGGGCGGACGTCGTCGTCGTGCGCGTGCGCGCCGCGTCCGTGAACCCCGTCGACTGGAAGGTCCGCCAGGGCTACCTGGACGGCCTGTTCGACACGCAGTTCCCCGTCGTCCCGGGCTGGGACGTGGCGGGCGTCGTCGAGCAGGTCGGCCTCGACACCCCCGAGTACGAGGTGGGCGACGAGGTCTACGGGTACGTCCGCAAGGACTGGGTGCACGGCGGCACGTTCGCCGAGCTCGTCGCGGCGCCCGTGCGGACGCTGGCGCGCAAGCCGGTGTCGCTGAGCTTCGAGGAGGCGGCAGCGGTGCCGCTCGCGGGGCTCACGGCCTACCAGACCATCCTGCGCTCGGGCGTCCGCGAGGGGCAGACCGTGCTGGTGCACGCCGCGGCCGGCGGCGTCGGCTCCTTCGCCGTGCAGATCGCCCGCAGCCTCGGCGCGCGCGTGATCGGTACCGCGAGCGAGTCCAACCACGACTTCCTGCGCAGCCTGGGCGCCGAGCCCGTCTCGTACGGCGACGGCCTGGCCGACCGTGTGCGCGCCCTCGCGCCCGACGGCGTCGACGTCGCGCTCGACTACGTGGGGGGCGACGCCGTCGCGACGAGCGTCGCGCTCCTCGCCCCGGGCGGCACGGTCACGTCCATCACGGACGCGACGGCGCGCACCGAGCACGGCGGGCAGTACGTGTGGGTGCGCCCGTCCAGCGCCGACCTCGAGGCCCTCGGCGCGCTGATCGACGCGGGCAAGGTCGGCGTGGAGGTGGGGCAGGTCTTCGACCTCGCCGACGCCGCCGACGCCCACCGCGCCTCCGAGACCGGGCACGGCCGCGGCAAGATCGTCGTCCGCGTCTGACGCGCGGGCCGGGCGAAGACGTCCGGCCGGTGGTGCAGGTCCGGGCAGCAGGCGGCACGCTGGGCTCATGACGCCCTTCTCCCCCGAGGTGTACGCCGACCGCCGCCGCCGGGCCGCCGCTCAGGCGGCCGCCGCCGGCCTCGCCGGGGTGCTGGTGACCCCGGGCCCGGACCTGCGCTACTTCCTGGGGTACACCCCCGCCGCGGACACGGAGCGGCTCACGCTGCTGACGATCCCGGCGTCCGGCGACGCCGTCGCCGTCGTGCCCCGGCTCGAGGCGCACGACCTCGAGGTGGGCGCGGTCGGCGGCATCGAGGCGGTGGCCTGGTCGGACGGCGAGGACGAGCACGAGGTCGCCGGCCGACTCCTGCGCCCGGACGGCCGGTACGCGATCAGTGACGCGGCGTGGGCGCTGCACGTGCTGGGCCTGCAGCGCGCCCTGCCCGCGTCGTCGTACGCCGCCGTGACCGCCGTGCTGCCGATGCTGCGCGCCGCGAAGTCCCCCGAGGAGATCGCCCGGCTCGCCGCGGCCGGCGCGGGCGCCGACGCGGTGTTCGCCGAGATCGTCACCCGCCGGTTCGCCGGCCGCGCGGAGCGGGAGGTGTCCGACGACCTGGACGCGCTGCTGCGCGAGCACGGCCACGAGCAGGTCGACTTCACCCTCGTGTGCGCGGGCGAGAACGGCGCGGACCCGCACCACGAGGCCGGCGACCGTGTGATCCGCGAGGGCGACATGGTGGTCATGGACTTCGGCGGGCTCGCCGACGGCTACGGCTCCGACACCACGCGCACGGTGCACGTGGGTGAGCCGACCGCGCGCGAGCAGGAGGTGCACGACGTGGTGCGGGCCGCGCAGCAGGCGGGCGTCGACGCCGTCCGCCCGGGCGCCCGCTGCCAGGACGTCGACCGCGCCTCCCGGGCCGTCATCGCGGACGCGGGGTACGGCGAGTTCTTCGTGCACCGCACCGGCCACGGCATCGGCCTGACGACGCACGAGCCGCCGTACATGGTGGAGGGCGAGGAGACCCCGATCGAGGCCGGGATGTGCTTCTCCGTCGAGCCGGGGATCTACCTGCCCGGCGAGTTCGGCGTGCGCATCGAGGACATCGTCGTCGCGTTCCCGGCCGGCGTGCCCGGCCTGGCCGACACCCCCGACGCGGGCGTGCGGCTCAACATTTCGCCGCACGAGGTCACCCTCGTCGAGTAGCCCTTGCGCCGAACAGGTCAGCTGGGCGACGCCTTGCCGTGCCGCCAGTAGCCGACGAAGTCGATCGCCGTCTTCGGCCACTGCCGGTCGGCCACCAGGTGCCGGCGCACGCCCGCCGCGAGCGCCTGCTCCCCCGCGACGAGCGCGTAGCCCGGGCCGGCCGGGAGCTCCGCGCCGAGGACGACGGCGAGCGCGGCCCGGCCGGGCACCTCGCCGAGCGCGGGGTCGTCGGCGGCGGCACGGTCGCGCTCGACCCAGCGCAGGTCGACGCCGTCGGGCACGCGGAAGTCCTGGCGGTCGTCGGCCGTGGGCACCTCGACGACGGCGACGCCGCGCGCGTCGTCGGGCAGCGACTCGCAGATACCGGCGACGGCGGGCAGGCCGCTCTCGTCGGCGACGAGCAGCCGCCAGTCGCACGCGGCCTGCCGGTGGTGGTACGTGCCCTGGTCGAGGATGCCGACCCGGTCCCCCGGGCCGGCGGACAGCGCGAACCCCGCACCCGGGCCGAGCGGCTCGTGGCCGCCGTCCGCCGGGGCGGCGTCGTCGTGGCCGTGCAGCACGAAGTCGACGTCGATCTCGTGCAGCTCCGGCCGCGCGGCACGGATCGTGTAGTTGCGCACCAGCGGGCGGCGCGAGCGCGGCGTGGCCAGGTACTGCGCGTACCAGCCGAGGTTGGACGTGCGCGTCGGGAGCTTCAGCGCGTCCTGGCCCGGGCGCGGCAGGAACAGGCGGAACCACTGGTCGTCGCCCACGAGCGTGAGGCGGTCGATGTCGTCGATGCCGAGCGTGACCCGTTGCAGGTGCGGGCTCACGCGCTTCGTCGTGACGACCTCGGCGACGAGGACGTGCGGGTCGACCGGCTTCGACAGCGTTCGGGTGCTCACGTCGGTAAGGTTAGGCGAACCTCACACGATTTGACCAGGCCTTGTCACTGTCGCCGGTCGGCTCGTGTCCGACACTGGGCACGTGCCTCACCGCTCCCCGTCGCGCGCCGTGCCCGCGCTCCTCGTGCTCCTCGTGCCCCTGGCGGTCGGGGCATGCTCGCCGTCCGCCCCCGAGCCGACCCGGTCGTCGAGCGCATCCCCGAGCCCGACCCACGCGCAGGCCGCGCGCGTCGAGGTCGCGTCGGGCGACGTGACGCTGGAGGTGTCGGTCCCCGGCGCATCGCCGGACGACCCGCGCGTGCACGTCTCCACCGGCGAGGGCACGGCGACCGTGAGCCTGGAGCCGGCCACCGGCGACAGCGACGGCGACCCGCCCGTCATCGCCCTGGCGTCGGCCGGCACGTTCGAGCCGCGCGTGGACGGCAGCGTCACGGTGCGCGCCGACGGCACCGTGGTCGGCGGGCTGTCGGCCCCGCAGGGAGGGCGCCTGGTCGCGGTCGACGGCACGCACCTGGAGGTCCGGCCCGGGTCAGGCGAGACCCCGAAGGACGCGGCGGACATCACGACCGCCCTCGGCACGTCGGCGGTCGCGAGCACCGACTGGGGCGACCGGGAGGGCGGCCGGTCGCTCGCCGTCGTGCCGACGGACTGGGCGCGGGAGGCCGGGCAGGCCGGCACCGACCTGGCCTGGGCGGAGCTGGTGGCGGCCGACCCGGAGGTCGACACCGCGACGATGCACGACCAGCTCGAGTGCCACGCGATCGGCGCGCCGGACAAGGACTCGTGGAACCTGGAGCCGTGGCGTCCGGACGTCGGGCTGGTCGCCACGATGGCTGCGCGCTGCAACCCGACCCCCTGACCCCGCCGACCTCTTGACATATTCCGATATAGGCATAGGTTGGGTCCATGGCACGCGCAGCGACGACGACGGATGCGTTCAACGCGGTGGCCGAGCCCCGGCGCCGCGAGATCCTCGACGCGCTGGCGCAGCAGGAACGGGGCGTCGGCGAGCTCGCCGAGCTGCTCCACGTCGCCCAGCCGGTGGTCTCCAAGCACCTCAAGGTGCTGCGGGAGGTCGGGCTGGTCGAGGCCCGCGACGACGGCCGTCGTCGCCTCTACCGCACGGACGCCCGGCCCCTGCAGGAGATCCACGCGTGGGTCGGCCGGTACGAGCGGCTGTGGGAGGAGCGGTTCGAGCTCATCGACGAGCTGCTCGACACCCTGGAAGACACACCGGAGACCCCAGGAGAACGATCATGACCAGCACCACCACCGGCACCGCCGTCCTGACGCTGCCGAACGACACCGACATCCACGTCGTGCGCCGGTTCGCCGCCCCCGCGGCCACCGTCTGGCGCGTGTTCACCGAGCCCGAGCTCATCGCCCGCTGGTGGGCCGGCAGACGGGGCACGGTCACGAGCGTCGAGATCGACCCCCGCCCCGGCGGCACCTACCGCTACGTCATGCAGGCCGACGGCGGATTCGAGGTCGCCTTCCACGGCGAGTTCACCGAGGTGGTCCCCCCGGAGCGTCTCGTGCACACCGAGGTCTTCGAGGGCATGCCCGACGGCGACGCCGCGGCGACGCTCAACACGTACACGTTCACGGAGGACGACGGCGGCACCACGCTCACGCTGGTCACGCGCGCACCGAGCAAGGAGATCCGGGACGCGATCGTCGAGTCGGGCATGGAGGGCGGCATGCAGGAGGGCTTCGACCTCGTCGACGAGCTCGCCGCCGCCCTCGCCACCCGCTGACCCCGCGCCGAACAGGCGATTGCCACCGTGATGCGCCCCGGTCCGGCGCCATAGCGGTGGCAACCGCCTGTTCGGCGGAGGGCTGGTCCGGTCAGACGGCGGTGTAGCCGCCGTCGATCAACCAGTACGCGCCGGTGACGAACGACGCGTCGTCGGAGAGCAGGAAGCGCACCACGCGGGCGACCTCCTCGGGCTCACCGAGACGGCCGAGCGGGTGCTTGGCGACGAGCGCCTCGCGGGCCTCGGCGGGGAGGCTCGACTCGACCAGCGGCGTCCTGATGTACGCCGGGCCGACGGCGTTGATGCGCAGCCCCTGAGGGCCGTACTCCGCGGCGGCGTTCTTGGTGATGCCGACGACGCCGTGCTTGGCGGCCGTGTAGGCGCCGTTGCCGAGCGCTGCGACGGTGCCGTGGATGGACGCCATGTTGACGATCGCGCTCTCGCCCGCGCCGCGCTCGAGCATCGCCGGGATCTGCGCCCGCATGCCGTACAGCACGCCGTTGAGGTTGATGTCGATGACGCGGTCCCAGTCGTCGAGGTCGGTCTCCCCGGCCGGCGCCTGCGCACCGCCGATGCCCGCGTTGTTCACGGCGTAGTTGAGGCCGCCGAACGTGGCCTTCGCGAACTCGACGGCGTTGGCCGAGTCCTCCTTCACCGCGGTGTTCTGCTCGAACGCCACGGCCTCGCCGCCGGCGGCGACGATCTCGTCGGCGACCCGCTGCGCGGCGTCCCGTCGGATGTCGGTGACCACGACCTTGGCGCCGTGCGCCGCGAGCTCCTTGCTCACCGCCTCGCCGATGCCCGAGCCGCCGCCCGTCACGAGCGCCACCCGACCCGCGAGACTGCTGCCTGCCGCCATGTCCCTACTCCTTCGCACCACGCCCCGGCGGGCAGTGACGCGGTTGCGTGACGACGGCCCGGAGGGGCGAACGACCGCCCCGTCGACCTCGTGGGCCGGGGGCGCTGACCCTTCGACCGTAAGCCCGCGCGTCGGCCGCCGGGCCCGGTCGCGCTCGAACGTGACGCACTAGATGTGATGTCCAGGGAGGTTGTCCCGATCTCGTGACGACGACACGGAATCGGGTTACCGGATGACGAAGGCCTCCGGTTGTGAAGTGGAGCTGTCG
>NZ_JBEYBQ010000068.1:0-7005 GCF_040632295.1 Isoptericola sp. NPDC019482 | reverse complement strand
TTTTTTTTTTTACCTCATGTCGTGTTTTGTTTTTTTTTTTTCCGCTTTGTTTCCGCACTCCTACCCCACCCAACCCCCCCCCCCCCCCCCCAACACACCGCGTCCGGTGCGGTCAGCCCGCCAGGTGCCCCCAGCGGGGCGCGAGCTCTCGCCACGGGCCGACCTCGGCGATCTCGCCGTCGGCGAGCACGACGACGCGGTCCGCGCGCGACAGGGCCGCGCGCTTCGACGTCGCCCCGACGACCGTGGTGCCACGCTCGCGCAGCGACGCCCACAGCTCGATCTCCGTGGTGGCGTCGAGGGCGCTGGAGACGTCGTCGGCCAGCAGCAGCTCGGCGTCCGTCGCCAGTGCGCGGGCGAGCGCCAGGCGCTGCACCTGCCCGCCCGACAACCGCACCCCGCGGTGGCCGACCAACGCGTCCGGTCCGCCGGCCTCGTCCACGTCCTGGCCGAGGCGCGCGGCCGCGACCGGGCCGTCGACGTCGCGCTCGTGGTCCAGGCGCACGTTCTCGCCGAACGTGCCGGACAGCACGCGCGGCACCTGCGCGACGTGGGCGACCTGGCCCGGGCGGAGGAACGCCTGGGCGTCGTCGACGTCCCGCTCGTTCCAGCGGATCCGGCCGGTGTGCTCCATGAGGCCGCTCAGCGCGGACAGCAGGCTCGACTTGCCCGAGCCGACCTGACCGAGCAGCAGCACGAGCTCGCCGCGCCGCACCTCGAGGTCGACCCCCGACACGCCGATGGTGCCGTCGTCGTGCACGGCCGTGACTCCCTCGAGGCGCAGCCGCTCGAGCGACTCGCGCGGGCCCGCGGCCGGCCGGGGCGCGTCGCCGGTGAGCAGGTCGACGCCCGCGGGCAGGTCCATGAGGTCGGCTCCCGCGGCGAACCGGCCCGTGGCCCGCTGCCACGACCGTGTGCCGGGCGCCTCCGTCACGACGGCCCCCGCGACGACGCCGAACCAGCCGAACCCGTTCACCGCGTTCGCGACGAGCAGCGCGGTCGCCAGGCCCCACGTGCCGGTGAGCAGGCCGGCCCAGGCCGCGACGACGCCGAGCTGCACCATGATCATCGGGACGCCGTCGAGGGCGGCCTGGATGCGGTGCTCGAAGATCGCGGCCCGGACGCGGCCGCCGTCCACCTCGCGCAGGTGCGCGTGCACCTGCGGCGTCCGCGCGGCGAGCTTCACCGTGCGCGCGGAGTCGAGCGCCGAGACGAGGGCGCGGCCGAACCGGGCGCGCGCGGCGGACGACCGGGTGGCCGAGCGGCCCGCGATCGGCCGACCGATCGCCGACGCGGCCGCCGAGACCACCATGACGGCCAGCAGCACGCCGCCGGCCAGCCACGACCCGCTGAGCAGCGCCGTCACGCCGGCGATGACCAGGCCGTTGACGAAGTCGACCCAGCGGTCCGCGTAACGCACGAACCGGTCGGAGTCCATGGCGCGGGCCACGACCTCGCCCGGCGGGGTGGCGCGCAGCCGCTCCTGGCGCGTCTGCCCGGCCATCACCGCCATCCGGACGCGCAGCAGCACCTCCACCCACCACCGCGGGTAGACGTACAGCGCCCACGCGAGCGCCAGCGGCGCGACGACGAGGAGCACGGCGAACGCGACCATGAGCACGGTGGGGAAGCCGGCGTCGAGGCCCTCGACCGCCCGCCCCCACAGGAACCCGGTCAGCGCGCCCTGCGCCGACACGAGGCTCGCCACGAGGAAGAGCGCCGCGCCGAGCACGCCCCACGCGGGGCGCACGAACAGCGCGTGCAGCACACCGCGCGCCAGGCTCGGGCCCTCGCCCGGATCGGCGAGGTCCGGCGCCGCGCCCCGGCGGCGCCTGCCGCCCACCTCGTGCGACGTCGCGCGCGCCGCCTCCAGCGCGCTCGACGACGTGCTCGATGTGGTCGTCCCGTGCCCGGTGAGGGCCGACGCGACCTCTTCCGCCCCGCCGGCGCTCGCGACGGGCGCGTCCGCGGCGTCGCTCGCGAGGAGCAGGTCACGGTACGGGCCGTCCTCGCGGGCGAGGCGCGCCCGCGGCCCCTGCTGCACGACGCGGCCGTGGTCGAGCGCGGCCAGCAGGTCGGCCCGCTCGATGGTCGTGAGCCGGTGCGCGACCAGCACGCCCGTGCGGCCGGCGAGCAGCCGCTCGGACGCCGCGACCACACGCGCCTCCGTGAGCGGGTCCATGCGGGCCGTGGCCTCGTCGAGCACGACCACCTGGACGTCGCGCACCAGCAGGCGCGCGAACGCGACGAGCTGCTCCTCCCCCGCGGACAGCGACGTGCCGCCCGGGCCGAGCAACGTGTCGAGGCCGTCCGGCAGGCCGGACACCCAGGCGTCGAGGCGCAGCTCTCGCACGGCCGCCTCGACGTCCTCGCGCGGGACGTCGGCGAACAGGGCGATGTTCTCGGCGAGAGTGCCGGCGAGGATCTCGGTGCGCTGCGTGACGACGCCCACCGCGGCGCGCAGCTTCTGCAGGTCCAGGTCGCGCACGTCGACGCCGCCGAGGAACACCGTGCCGGGCTCCGGCTCGACGGCGCGGGACAGCAGCGACGCGAGCGTCGACTTGCCCGAGCCGGTGCGGCCCACGAGCGCCACGGTCTGCCCCGCCGGCACGTGCAGGTTCACGCCCTGCAGCGCGAACGTGCCCTCGGCGTACGAGAAGTGCAGGTCGCGCAGCTCCAGGCCGACCGGCCCCTCGGGCAGGTCGCGCCCGCCCGTCGGCTCCGGCTCGACCGACAGCATCTGGCGGATGCGCGTGATGGCGCCCAGCCCCTCCTGGATGTCCGGCAGGTGGTGGATGAGGTTGTCCACCTGGCCCACGAACATCGAGGTGACCAGGAACAGCGTCACGAGGTCCTGCACGGCGAGGGTGCCGCCCGACGCCAGCGCGGCCCCGGCCACCGCGACGCCGGCCAGGAGCGACGCGAGCACCAGGCCGGCCCGGCGCAGCATCTTCGACTCGACGACGACCACGTCGCGGAACTTGCGGTGCACGTCCGCGGACCGCTGCGCCAGGCGGCGGATCGCGAACGGCTGGCCGAGGCTGGTACGCAGGTCGTCGCGGGCGGCCACCGACTCCTCGAACGCGGCCGCGTGGTCGGTCCAGGCCGCCTCCTCGATCACCTTGCGGCGGGCGATCTCGCCCAGCATCGGGCGCACGAGGACGCCCGCGAGCGCCCCCAGCAGCGGGAACAGGATCCACCCCGGCCACCAGGTGACGCCGGCGACCACGTACATGGGCACGACGCCCACCACGGTGCGGCCCGCGCCCCACAGCTGGCGGCGCACGAGCGTGCCCACCGCGTGGGTGTCGTCGTCGACCCGGTCCAGCACCTCACCCACCGCCTGCTCGGTGAGCGTGGCCAGCGGCTGGTGCATCGCCGCGGTGAGCAGGTCGCCGCGCAGCCGCCCCTCGGCGCGGTCGACGACGCCCGCCCACACGACCTGCCCGGCCGTGTCGAACAGGGCGGCGCCCACCACGCAGAGCGCGAGCAGCGACAGCAGCGCCCCCGTCGGGTCCTCCGCGAGGCGGCCCGCGACGACGGTGCCCAGCGCGGCGCCCACCGCCCCGAGAGTGAGCGCGACCAGCGCGACCGCGGCGACCGGCCCGCGCAGGCGCCGCCAGTCGAGGCGGCGCGACGGGTCCGTCGTGGTGGTCGCGGTGGGGGTGGCGTGGTCCGCGCGGGCGGCAGGGGCGTCGATCATGGCCCGAGAAGCCTATGCGGCGCCCCCGACGCTCCGCCGCAGAATTTTCGTCAGATCAGGCCGAGCGCACGCACGGCGTCCCGCTCCTCGGAGAGCTCCTGCACGCTGGCCGCGATCCGCTCGCGGGAGAAGTCGTCGATCTCGAGTCCCTCGACGACCTCCCACGCACCACCCGACGACGTCACCGGGAACGACGAGACGAGCCCCTCGGGCACGCCGTACTGCCCGGTCGACCACAGGCCCGCGCTGGTCCAGTCGCCCTCCGGCGTGCCCAGCACCCAGTCGCGCGTGTGGTCGATCGCCGCGTTCGCCGCGGACGCCGCCGACGACGCCCCGCGGGCGTCGATGATCGCGGCGCCCCGCTTCGCGACCGTCGGGACGAAGTCGTCGGTGAGCCAGAGCCTGTCCTCGTCCGCGTACCTCGCGCCCGGGGTCCCGGCGACGTCGGCCCGGAACACGTCCGGGTACTGGCTCGCGGAGTGGTTGCCCCAGATCGTCACGCGGCGCACCTGCGAGACCGGCACGTCCGCCCGCTTCGCGAGCTGGGACAGCGCGCGATTGTGGTCGAGGCGCGTCATCGCCGTGAAGCGGTCCTTCGGCACGTCCGGCGCGTTCGACGCCGCGATCAGCGCGTTCGTGTTGGCCGGGTTGCCCACGACCAGCACTCGCACGTCGTCCGCCGCGCCCGCGTTGATGGCGCGGCCCTGCGGCCCGAAGATGCCGCCGTTCGCCTCGAGCAGGTCCGCGCGCTCCATGCCCGGGCCGCGCGGCCGGGCGCCGACCAGCAGCGCGATGTTGGTGCCGGCGAAGCCCGCCGTCGGGTCGTCGTGGATGTCGATGCCGTCCAGCAGGGGGAAGGCGCAGTCGTCGAGCTCCATCGCGGTGCCCTCGGCGGCCTTCACCGCCTGCGGGATCTCCAGCAGCCGCAGCCGCACAGGGGTGTCGGGGCCGAGCATCGCGCCCGACGCGATCCGGAAGAGCAGCGCGTACCCGATCTGGCCCGCCGCCCCGGTGACGGTGACGTTCACTGGTGTGGTCATGCCCCTACTCTGACGCAGCCGGGCGCCGGGGTCGACCGCCACTCCGGACGGGCCCCGGACGGGCCCCGGCCCGTGCTCCGGACGAGGCTCCGACCGGCGCGCCGCACGTCGTGGCGGAGCGCGACCTGGGACGACGCGCGGTAACGTGCCAGAAGCGCCACCGTCGGCCCGCGCTCAGCAACCGTTCAGACCACGGTGGAAACATGCCCGCGCAGCCGGCCACGAGGCCGGTCACGCACGACCGGCCCCTCCACCGCGAGGGGCACACCGAGACGCCCGTCTCCCGAGCAGAGAAGGACCCTCATGTCCCAGGACATCGCCGCCGAGAGCGGTACGGCTTCGGTCGACGTCGAGACGGCGGCCGGCATCCCGGAGCACGGCCTGTTCGCGCGGCTCGCCGCCGAGGCCTTCGGCACGTTCGTGCTGGTGCTCGGCATCGTCGGCACCGCGACGTTCAACGCCGTCAACAACGGTCAGATCCTCCCGGTGGCCCTCGCCGGTGGCATCCTCGTCATGGGGGCCATCGCCGCCGTCGGCGGCGTGTCGGGCGGCCACTTCAACCCGGCTGTCACGTTCGGCCTCACCCTCGCGGGCCGCGCCACCTGGCGCGACCTCGTGCCCTACTGGCTGGCCCAGCTCGTCGGAGGCACCGCCGCCGCGGCCGTGATGTTCTCGATCATCCCGGACTCGTTCCCGGCGCTCACCGGGGCCGCGGACAAGGCCGCGCTCTTCCAGGGCACCGCGAACGGCTTCGGCTCGCACTCGCCGCTCGCCGCCCTCACGGCGGGGGCCGCGCAGCAGGGCGGCACCCCCGTCGAGTTCTCGTTGTGGGCCGCGCTCCTCGTCGAGGTCGTCGTCACCGCGGTGTTCGTCGGCGTGATCCTCGGCGTGACGAGCAAGCGCTCGAAGGTCACCTTCGCGCCCGTCGTCATCGGCCTGACGCTCGGCGCGATGCTCATCGTCGCCTGGCCGGTCACCAACGCGTCGCTCAACCCGGCCCGGTCGTTCGCGTCGGCCGTGTTCGGCGGCGGCTGGACGTGGGGGCAGCTGTGGCTGTTCGTCGTCGCCCCGCTGGTGGGTGGCGCGCTCGCCGCGCTGTTCTACCGCGCGTTCGCCCCGGTCCCCGCCCTCGTCCAGGCCGAGGTCGGCTCCGCGGCCGGCGACGACCTCGGCGACGAGGTCCGCGAGCACGACGTCGTCGACGACGGCGCCGTCCCGGCGGCGTCGACGGTCGACGAGAACGAGGGTGAGTGGGACGGGCAGGACGCCGACGACGCGACGTCCGGCACGGACGACGCGCCGAAGGGCGACGCGCCGCGCGCCTGACGTCCTCCAAGCACGCACGAGGGCCGGCCCCCGCAGGGGGGCCGGCCCTCGTGCGTGCGGGGAGGAATTCACCCGTCGGGAGCCGGGCGAGAAGTCGGACCTCTGGTACAAATGGCGCGCGCCGCCGATCCGCGCGGCCGCCAGCTCGCTGCCCGCCCCGATCGGAGTCGTCGTTGACCCCGTACGCGCCACCTCCCCCGCCGGCCGTCCAGCCCGCGCTCCCCGTGTCCCGTGCCACCGGGTGGGCCGTCGCCGCGGCGATCCTGTGCTGGCCGCTCGGTGTCCCCGCACTCCTGGGCGCGCAGCGTGCAGCACGGGCCTCCGGCGCCGGCGACCTCGCTGCGGCGGCCGCGCACGCCCGGGCCGCACGGAGGTACGGGATCGCGGCGGTCGTCGTCGCCGCAGTGCTGAGCGTGCTGCTCACCGTCATCATGCTGGCTCTGCTCGTCACCGCGCTGGTCGGCCTGGGCTGGCCGCACACCGTCCCGGCAGGGAGCGCCCGTGGCTGAGCCGGCGCGGGTCCCCGCCGCGGGCTCGCGGGCGGGCACGGCCTGGGCGATCGTCGCCATGGTCTTCTTCTGGCCGCTGGCGATCGGTGCCGTGCTCGCGTCCGTCCGGGCCTCGCGCGCTCGAGGCGCCGGCGACGACGCCGTGGCAGCGGAGCAGGTGCGCCACGTACGTGCGCTCGGCATCGCCGCCGTCGTCACCGGCGTCGTCGTCCGTCTCGTCGGCGTGGCGGTGCTCGTCGGGGCCGTGAGCCTGGCCGACCGCGCCCCCGTGCTGCTCGCCGCGTTCGCCGACGCCGCGCCGGTGCGCGACGCACCGGCGCGCCCCGTGCTGCCTACCTCTGTGAGTCTTCGGTTGGCTGGTCCGGGACTGGCTGGTGAGGATGACGTCGGTCGTCCTGCGTTGGTCGTGACTCCTGCTACCTATGGC
>NZ_JBEYBQ010000067.1:0-8263 GCF_040632295.1 Isoptericola sp. NPDC019482 | reverse complement strand
TACGAGTACGCCGTCTCCGGCTCGAGCCCCTCGTCGACGAACGACGTCGCCGTGCCGCCCACCGAGCCGACGACCTCGCCGTCCCGGCTGACCTGGTAGCCGGTCACCCGGGTGTCGTCCGTGGACGCCGACCAGGACACCGAGACGGACGTGCCGTCCGCCGTCGCGGTCACGTCCTGCGGCACGCTGGGCGCGGTGGTGTCGTCCGACGGGACGTCCTCGCCGAACAGCCGGTCGTAGTCCGCGAGCGCCGTGGCGACCGCCGTCTGCGCCCAGAACCGGTGGTAGGTGAACTCGGGCGCCGGGCCGCCGTCGAGGTGGTCCTGCACCTTCTGCCACTGCGGGTCGTCGGTGTAGAACGACCGCAGGTCGAGGAACGAGGAGCCCGCGCCGATCTCGTCGCCGTTCGGCATCGTTCCGGTCCATCCCTCGGGCACGTACACGCCGTCGCCGTCGGGCGACGTCAGCACGTCGTCGAACCGCGAGTAGTCGGCCCGCGTCTCGGTGGAGGCGACGCCGATCGGGTCGCTGTTCTGGGTCCAGATCGCGTCGAGCAGGTCGTGCGCGACCTGCTGCGCCTGCGTGTGCTGCTCCCCCTCGCCCCCGGCCGCGTAGTACATGAGCGACCGGGCGAGCGCGCCGGCGACGCCGACGTCCTGCCCGTAGCCGGTGACCTCGACGGAGAGGCCGGCGTTGTCACCGGGGTCCGCGGCGTCCCAGTCGTCGGGCTGGCCCGACCAGGCGAGGTTCGACGGGATCTCCCACGAGTCGTCGGTGACGGTGATGTGGTCGATCACCCACGGCACCCACTTGTCGAGCACGGCCTCGGCGCGCGCGTCGCCCGTCTCCTCGTAGAGCTGCGCGATGCGCTCCACGCCCCAGCCCTGCATGCCCATCCACTGGTTGGAGGGCGGGTCGTGGTAGACCGGCGCCTCCTGGTAGGCCATGCCGTAGAAGGTCGCGACGTCGTCGGGCCGGTCGGCGTAGTGCCCCTCCCAGCTGTTGGTCGCGCCGCCCGCGATGCCGCCCTCGGGCGCCTGGAGCCACTGGAACAGCTCGAGCTGCCGGTCGAGGCTCGTGGCCCAGTCGTCGGACGCGGTCGCCGACGCCGGCTCGAGGTCCGGGTCGTTCGACAGCGCCCACGCCGCCATCGGGTTCTGGTACCCGAAGTGCGCGTGGCTGGAGCCGATGCGCCACGCCCAGGGGGAGGCGGTGTCGAGCGCGCCGCCCCAGGCGTAGTACCAGGACAGCAGGTAGTGCGCGCTGTCGCGGCCGGTGCCGGCGGCGCAGGACGTGGACTCGCAGCCCGGCGTCTTGAAGTACTTGTCGAACAGGGCGTAGCGCAGGTAGTCGCCCATCTTGGACGCCTTGCCGACCGTCTCGGCCACGGCCTCGGGCTGCCCCTGCTCGGCGGCGAACTTGTTGGCCCAGTAGGCGGCCTCGACGGCGCGCGCGTCGGCGTCGGGCGCGTTGGTGTACTTCCACTGCTTCGCGTACGACGCGTCGCCCGTGAACAGGTCGAGGTAGCCGTTCTCGCCGCCGTAGGAGAAGTCGTCGATCGACGGCTGCGGGATCGTCTCCCACACCGACTCCTGCGGGCCGCGCTGGAACGTGTTGATGTACGACGTGCCCTCGTGGTCCGGTCCCAGCAGCTCGGAAGAGCCGGGCGCGGCGCCGAAGCCGTACACGTTGTCGACGTCGGCGAGCCAGTGCATCCCGTACACCTCGGGGGTGCCGTAGGTGGACTCGAGCTCCGCGCCGATCGGGTCACGGCCCACCGACACGCCCGTGTCGAGCTGGGACGGGTACTGGCTCGGGTGGTCGAACTCCGGGGCGTACGTGGCCGGCTTGGCCGGGTCGTAGGCCCCGTTGGTCGGCTGGTTCTCCGTGGTCGGGATCATGTACTGCTCGAGCGTGTCCCAGGCGTGGTTGAAGGGCTCCCAGTCGCCCGTCACCTGCCCGTAGGACGTCTCGAGCCACAGCCAGAACGAGTACGCCTCGCTCGTGGTCTCGTGCCCGTAGTCCGGGGCCTCGACCATGAGCGTCTCGACCGCGTGGTACGGGATGCCCTGCGGCGAGAAGTAGCCGTTGGCCGGGTCGTGGATCTTGTCGTAGAGCTCCAGGAACCGCTGCGTGTACTCGCCGTCGACGAGCAGCGTGCGCTCGGCGGGAGCGCTCGCCGCGGGCGGCGCCGCGGCGGTGCCGAGCGCCGCCGCGGAGGGGCCGGCGGCGGCGAGCGCGGCGAGCGCCGCGAGCGTGGTGCCGACGGCGACGGCGCGGCGTGCCCGTCCGGGCTCCGGGTGCGACCGGGGTGTTCGTGACAGTTCTCGTGGCATGGATCGTGGCATCGTGCGTGCACCTCTCATCCTCGGGAGGCTCGCCCTGCCCCGCGGTCCGCCGGCGGCGACGGGGGCGTCGAGCACCCCCCGAGGCTGGGCGCGGCCCCGCGCCCCCGGCAACGCACGGAAACGTTTCGGGTGCCGGTCAGGCGCTGGGCGGGCGGGGCGCCACCAACCAGGCGCGCCGGCGTGCCAGCAGGTCGCCCGCCCGCCGCAGCACCTCGATGGCGTCGCCGCCGCGCGCGGACCCGAGGGCGTCGTCGGGCGCGGGCTCCGGGTGCCCGGTGCCGGCGGCGTGCACGACGACGGCCCTCGCCCCCAGCACCGCACGCAGCCGGGCGGCACGGTCGTGGGCGGCGGCGGCGGCCGCGCCGTCGAGCAGCGCGACGACGTCGCGCGGCGCGGGCCCGTACGCGCAGTCGTCCGGGGCGAGCTCGCCGTGCAGCCGGCGCAGCGCCAGGGCGGGCGGCGGCGCGGGGAAACCGACGGCGAGGACCTGCCAGCCGTACGCGCCCACCCGGCGGGCGCGGGAGATCGCCCGCTCCAGCCGGTCGACGAACAGCTCGCGCGCCACGAGCCCGGTGTCGGGGTCGACCAGCACCCGCTCGCGCAGCTCGCTGCGGAACAGGGTGACGTCCGAGACCACGGCCATCGCCCCCACCATGCGGGCGGCGCGCCCCCCGGCGTCGTGCACGGTGACGGCGCGGCAGCGCACGGTGACGTGGCGCCCGTCGGCCGCGCGCAGCCGGTGCTCGACGTCGAGCGGCTGGTGCGACCCCGAGAGCTGCGCGGCCACCGCGGACTGCACGCGGCGGGCGTCGTCGGGGTGCACGCGGCCGAGCCACTCCTGCGGGTCGTCGCCGATGCTCGCCGGGTCGCAGCCGACGATGCGGGCCCAGGCGTCCGAGTAGCGCACACGCCCCGCCTCGACGTCCCAGTCCCAGGTGCCGTCGTGGGACGCGATGGACACGAGCGCGGTCCGCTCGTGCCCGGCCGCGACCTCGAGGGCCAGCACGCGCTCCCGCTCCGCGGCGTCCGCCAGCTCGCGGCGCTGGGCCTGCAGCGCGCTGAGGGTGTCCTCCGCGTCGAGCGCCACGCCGAGCATGGCGGCCCAGTGGTTGTAGCGCGCCCGCGTGCTCGTCGCCCGCGTGTCGACGAGGCCGCTCACCACGAGCATCCCCCGGTCCGAGGTGCCGAACCCGACCGGCACGACGACGGTGGGCGACGCCGGGTCCGTGAGCTCGGGCGGCGGGAACTCCTGGGGCGGGTACGTCGCCCCGACCACCCGCCGCGGCCCGGGCGCGCCGCCGCGGGCCCCCACGACCTGGAGCGCCCGTCCCCCCGGCACCTCCGCGTCGTCGACCCAGAGCGCGAGCGCGGCCACGCCGTCGTGCCCGCGCGGCAGCCAGTCGAGGCTGCGCAGCGCGTCGCCGTCGGCCCGCATCATCTCCAGGTCCACCTCGTACTGCTCCGCGAGCTCGCGCTCGAGGCGCCCCGCCCTGCCCAGCGTCCCCGCGACCGTGCCGCGCGCCAGCGCCACCACGACGTCGCGCACGGTGGTCTCGAGCGCCGTGCGGCGGGCGGCCGGCCCGAGCGCCCCGGTCCCGCGCCGCGCGGGCTCCGCCGCACCGCCCTGCTTCGACAGCCGGCGCGCGGCGGCGCGCCGATGGCTCCGGACGGTCTGCGCCGCCTCGACGTGCAGGGCGGGCACCAGCTGCTCGAGCGCGTCGGGAGACGGCCGCAACCGGGCCGTCGCGTCCGCGAGCGCGCGCAGCGCCGGCGCCGGGGCGCGCATGCCCCGGTCGGCAGCGGCGGCCAGCACCTGCCGCACCGCGGCCACCCACGCGTCCCGGCCGTGCTCGCGCGCGAGCACCACGAGCGCGACGTCGTCCAGGCCGGGGTCCACGCCCGCCGCGGGCGCGACGGGGGCCTCCCCCTCCGCGCGGCGGGCGGTGTCCTCCCGGGGCGCGCACGACGGCACGTCGCCAGGCCGGTCGGCGTCGTTCCGCCCGCGCTCCCCCGCGCCCGTCACGACGACGTGACCCCGCGCGCCGGCGTCGCACCCGCACGACTCGCGCAGCACCAGCGCCGAGCGGCCGAGCCGGTGCTCCCCGGTCACGCGCTCGCCCGCGATCATCGCCAGGACGAGCTGCGCGGCGCGCTCGCCCACGGCGTCGTGCAGCAGGTCCACGCTCGAGAGGCGGGGCCGGATCCGCGCGCCGAGGTCGGAGTGGTCGATGCCCACCACGGCCTGCGCCTCCGGGAGGGCCAGTCCGTGGGAGCGCAGCCCGCGCATGAAGCCGACGGCGTTGCGGTCCGTCGCGGCCAGGGTGGCCGTCGTCGGCAGCGACCCGTCCCCCGCCTCCGCCAGCCGCCGGGCGACGGCCTCCGCCCCCGCCTCCTGGTTGTCGCGCGTGCGGTAGTGCCACTCCGGGCGCGGCTCGATCCCGTGCGCGAGGAGCCCGGCGCGGTAGGCGTCGTACCGCTCGCGGGTGTCCGTCTGGTCCGTGGCGCCGAGGAAGCCGATGCGCCGGTGGCCGTGCGCGACGAGGTGGTCGACGACGGCCCGCGCCGCGCCCGCGTTGTCGGGGCCGAGGCTCGGGGCCGCCACCCCCTCGACGGGCCCGACGCCGACGAGCACCAGGGGGGTGCCGGCGTCGTGGATCTCGCGCAGCGTGTCGTCCTCGAGCGCGCTGGTCACGACGATGAGGCCGTCGCACCGCGACCCGCCGACCAGCGTGCGCCGTCGCGGCACGGCCGGGAACTCGGCCCGGTCCAGGTCCGCGGGGTAGGTCTGCAGGGCCACCAGCCGGTGACGCCCGGCGCGCAGCACCCGGGCCGCGCCCGCCAGGGCCCGCCCGAAGTAGTACCCGCCGAGCACGGGGCTGACCACCCCGATCGTCCGCGGACCGCCGGTGGGGACCCTTCGCTGAGCACCGACCGTCGTCATCCGTACCACCGTCCTCGCCGTCGAGTACCGTGCACGTTCCCGGGTGCATTCTGCACCGATTCCCGGCACAGTGTGGGAGCGTGACCACGCCAAGCCGCACCGGGCCGGTGCCCGCCGTCGGCGCCCGACGCATCACCATCACCGACGTCGCACGCGCCGCGGGCGTCTCGATCGCCGTCGTCTCGTACGCCCTCAACGGGCGCCCGGGGGTGTCCGACCGCACCCGCCGCCACGTGCTGCGCACCGCCGCCGACCTGGGCTGGCGCCCGAGCGCCGCCGCCCGCTCGCTGCGCTCCGCGCCGCACAGCGTGTCGGTCCAGGCCGTCGGCCCCGCCGACGCCGTGCGGGCCACCGCGGTCGCCCTCGGCCTGCGGTCGGCGCTCCAGGTGGGCGACGAGGCGCCCGCCACCGACGTCGTCGTCGACGTGGCCCCCGACCGCGACGCCGCCGCCCGCGACCTCGAGCACGCGTGGACCGAGCGGCGCCACGCGGCGTTCGTCGTGGCCGGGCTGACCCGCGACGACCCGCGGGCCAGGGCGGCGCACCGCGGCGGGGTCCCCCTCGTGCCGCTCGCGCCACCGCGCCCGGAGCTCCCGGGCGGCGGTGCGGCCGTCTGGTTCGCCGGCGACGCCGAGGAGCGCGCCGCGCAGTACCTGCGCGAGCTGGGGCACACGCGCGTCGCGCTCCTCGCCCGCGACGCGCACGCGGACCCGGCGGCGACGCTGCTCGACGCCCTCGCCGCCCCTGGCACCCGTGACGTCCACGACGCCGCCCGCACGGGGCCGGGGGCCGGCCTCGTCGTCGACCGGCTCGACTACCGGACCGTCGAGGACGCCGCCGCCGGCGCCGCGCGCCTGCTCGCCACCGACGACCACCCGACGGCCGTCGTCGCCGACGGCGACGTCGCGCTGCTCGCCGTGCTCGAGACCGCCCGCCAGCGCGGTCTGACCGTGCCGTGGGACCTGTCGGTGCTGGTGCTCGAGGACTCCCCCACGTGCCGCCTGGTGCACCCCGCCGCCACGGCGGTGGCGCGCCCGTGGGCGGAGCTCGGCGCCGCGGTCGGCGCCGTCGTCCGGCCCCTGCTGGGCGGCGGGGACGCACTCGCGGTGGACGACGGCGAGGGGCGGGCCGACGCCCACGACGCCGTCGCCCGGCTCGTCATCCGGGGCTCCACGGCGCCCGCCCCCGCCTAAACGTTTCGCGCACTGTCCGGTCCGGGCCGCCGTTGCGAGGTTGGGGCCGTCGGCGCCGACGGCCCGACGCCCGGGATCCGCGGGGCGGCGTGCCCGCCCCACGGCACCCGGGCACTGACGAACCAGGAGGCTCCTGTGCGATCAGCTTGGCAACGGCGCAAGGGTGCGCCGGAACGGGGACGGCGACGGGGCCGTGCCGCCGCGACCACGGCCGCCGTCGCGGCGCTCGTGGCGGCGCCGCTGGGCGCCGCGACCTCGGCCGGTGCGGCCGAGCCCCGCGTCGACAACCCCTTCGCGGGCGCGGACCAGTACGTCAACTCGTACTGGTCCGACAACGTGACGGCCGCCGCGACCCGGGCCGGCGGCACGCTCGGCGACTCGATGCGCGCCATCGCGAACGAGCCCACCTCGGTCTGGATGGACCGGATCAGCGCCATCGAGGGCAACGCCGACGGCCCGGGGCTGCGGACCCACCTCGACGCGGCGCTCGCGCAGAAGCAGGGCGACACCCCGCTGGTGTTCAACCTCGTGCTCTACGACCTGCCCGGACGCGACTGCTACGCCTTGGCCTCGAACGGCGAGCTGCCCGCCACGGACGAGGGCATGCAGCGCTACGAGACCGAGTACATCGACGCCATCGTCGACATCCTCGACGACCCCGCGTACGAGGACCTGCGGATCGTCGCGACCATCGAGCCCGACTCGCTGCCGAACCTCGTGACCAACAGCAGCGAGCCGCTGTGCCAGCAGGCCGCGCCGTACTACCGCGAGGGGGTCGCGTACGCGCTGGACAGCCTGCACGACGTGGGCAACGTGTACAGCTACATCGACGCCGCGCACGCCGGCTGGCTCGGCTGGCCGAACAACGCCCAGCCCGCGGCCCAGCTCTTCGCGGACGTCGTGGGCAGCACCGAGGCGGGCTTCGACTCGGTGGCCGGCTTCGTCACCAACACGGCGAACTCGACACCGCTGGTCGAGCCGTTCCTCGAGGACGAGAGCTTCGGCAGCGGCGGCTTCGTGCGCCAGGCGGGGTTCTACGAGTGGAACCCCGACTTCGACGAGACCGACTGGACGGCCCACCTGTACGACCTGCTGGTCGCCGAAGGCTTCCCGTCCTCGATCGGCATGCTCATCGACACATCCCGCAACGGGTGGGGCGGGCCGGACCGGCCCACCGCGGAGAGCACGTCGACGGACCGGGACACCTACGTCGACGAGTCCCGCGTCGACCGCCGCAACCACCGCGGCGCGTGGTGCAACCCCTCCGGCGCGGGCATCGGCGAGCGGCCGCAGGCCACGCCGTCCGGCTACCCCGAGTCGCACCTCGACGCCTTCGTGTGGGTGAAGCCCCCGGGCGAGTCCGACGGATCGTCGGAGGAGATCCCGAACGACGAGGGCAAGCACTTCGACCGGATGTGCGACCCGACGTTCAACTCACCGAAGCTGAGCGGCCTCCTCACGGGGGCGCTCCCCGACGCGCCGCTGTCCGGCAAGTGGTTCGAGAGCCAGTTCCAGATGCTCGTGACCAACGCGTACCCGCCGATCGGCGACGGCGGCACGGACCCGGGCCCCGACCCGGACCCCGACACCGAGGCGCCGAGCGTGCCGCAGGGCGTGACGGCGACGGCGGACGGCACGTCCGTGTCGGTGTCCTGGTCGGCGTCCACGGACGACACCCGGGTGACGGGCTACAGCGTGCTGGTCGACGGCCAGGCCGCGACGACGTCCACGACGACGTCGGCCACGCTGACCGGGCTGGACCCGGACACGGCGTACGAGAT
>NZ_JBEYBQ010000066.1:0-9188 GCF_040632295.1 Isoptericola sp. NPDC019482 | reverse complement strand
ACGATCACCGGGGCGGCGTGGAACGCCGACCTGGCGGCCGGGGCGCAGGCCACGGTCGGCTTCGTCGCGAACGGCACCCCGCCGGCCGACGGCCCCCTGGCCTGCAACTGACCGCCACGAGGTAGTTCCGTCCCTGCCGAGGTAGTCACCAGCCTGCCGAGGTAGTCCAGATCTCGCCGAGGTAGTGGTCCAGTCCACTACCTCGGCAAGGTTCGGACTACCTCGGCGAGATCTGGACTACCTCGGCAGGCCCGGTACTGGGCACTGGGTACTGCCTCGACGGTCAGCCGAGCAGGTCCAGGACGGCGCGCTCGGCGGCGGAGCGCGTCCGGGTCGGGCCGATCGTCTCGCCGTGCTCCCACAGGTCGACCAGGCGCGGGTCGATGTACGACGCGCGGGCGACCGCCGGGGTGTTGCCGAGCTCCTCGGCCACGTCGCGCACGATCTCGGCGACCACGCGCCGCCGCGCCCGCTGCGAGCGCGGCGGCGCGCCGACGTCCGCGAGCGCCCGCGCCGCGAGCACCGTGGCGTGCCAGGTGCGGAAGTCCTTGGGCGTCGCGTCCTCACCGAGCCGGTCCTTGACGGTCGCCTGCACGTCCGCGCTGGTGACGTCGTGCCAGCCCGCGCCGTCGTCGTCCCGCCACGCGAGCAGGTCCGTGCCGCCGCGGCGGCGCTTGAGGGTGGTGACGAGGGCGGCCACCACCGGGTCCTCGACGAGCACGTCGCGCAGCTGCCCCGACTTGGCGGGGTACCGGAAGTGCACGCTCCCGTCGCGCCGCACGGTGGCGTGCTCCTTGCGGATCGTGGCGAGCCCGTAGCTGCGGTGCTTCGCGGCGTAGACCTCCCCGCCGGCGCGGAAGTACGCGTCGTCGAGCAGCCGGAACGCGAGCGCCAGCACGCGGCGGCGTCCGACGCCGTCGCGACCCAGGTCGCGCGTCACCGCTGCTCGGGCGCCGGGCAGGCGCCGGCCCACGTCGAGCACGTGGTCGTGCTTGCGGCGGGCTCGCCGCGCCTGCCACTCCTCGTGGTACAGGTACTGGCCGCGACCGGCGTCGTCGCGCCCGAACGCCTGCAGGTGGCCGTCCGGGTAGCGGCAGATCCAGACGTCCGTCCAGGCGGGCGGGACGGCGAGGCGCGTGCAGCGCGCCACCTCGGCCGCGTCGTCGAGCGGCGCGCCGGAGACGTCGAGGAACACCCAGCCGTCGCCCTTCGCACGGCGGGAGTAGCCGGGGGAGGAGGCGGAGACGCGGCGCAGTCGCACGCGCACAGTGTGCGGCGGCGGCACGCTCCCCGCAGCGCTGCCGGGGGCGGGCGAGGTCAGCCCGGGAGCCGGATCATGCCCTCCTGCGCGATGCTCGCGACCAGCCGGCCCTCGCGGTCGTACACGCGGGCGAGGCCCAGGCCGCGGCCGCCCTGGGCGCCGGGCGACTCCTGGACGTACAGCAGCCAGTCGTCGGCCCGTGCGTCGCGGTGGAACCACATCGCGTGGTCGAGGCTCGCCATCGGGACGGCGCCGCCGACGTCGATCCACGACCTTCCCGCCTGGCGCAGCACCGGCTCGAGCATCACCTGGTCGCAGGCGAAGGCGAGCAGCGCGCGGTGCAGCAGCGGGTCGTCGGACTCGATGGCGTGCCGGGCGCGCACCCACACCTGCTGGGTCGGCTTCGGCTCCGGGTCGGGGCCCAGGTACAGCGACCCGCCCACGTGGCGCAGGTCGAACGCCGACTCGTGCGACCAGAACTTCGCGGCCGGGTGGTCGATGCCGTCGAGCACCTCGATCGCCGACGGGACGTCCTCCGGCGCCGGGACGTCGGGCGGCGCCGGCTCCGCGGCCTCGTAGCCGGGCTGGTCGGTCTGGAAGGACACCGTCAGCGACAGGATCGGCTTGCCGTGCTGGATGGCGTGCGTGCGCCGTGCGCTGAACGACCGCCCGTCGCGCAGCCGCTCGACGGCGAAGTCGATCGGGGTGTCCAGGGCGCCCTCGCGCAGGAAGTAGGCGTGCAGCGAGTGGGGCAGGCGGTCGTCGTCCACCGTGCGGCCGCAGGCCAGCAGGGCCTGGGCCAGCACCTGGCCGCCGTACACGCGGCGGCCGGGGCCGGGCACGCTGTCGCCGCGCCACAGGTCGTCCTCGCCGCGCGGGCCCCAGCCGTCGACCTCGCGCAGGTCGAGCGCCGCCAGCAGGCGGTCCAGGGCGTCGGGGATCCCCGCAGGGGCGGGCGTGGTGGTGGACGTCTCGCTCACGCGCTCTCCAGGTCGGGTCGAGGTCACTCGTCGAACGTGTTGATCATGCTGTACGCCGCGCGCTCCAGGTAGTCCCACAGCTGGGACTCGTGGATCGGCGCCAGGCCGAGCGCGTCGACGGCGGTGCGCATGTGCGCCAGCCAGCGGTCGCGCGCGTCGGGGTTGACCTTGAACGGCGCGTGCCGCATCCGCAGGCGCGGGTGGCCGCGCTGCTGGCTGTACGTCGTCGGGCCGCCCCAGTACTGCTCGAGGAAGAGCGTGAGCCGCACCTTGGCGGGCCCGAGGTCCTCCTCCGGGTACATGGGGCGCAGCACCTCGTCGGTGGCGACACCCTCGTAGAACACGTCGACGAGGCGCTCGAACGTGGCGTGCCCGCCGACGGCGTCGTAGAACGACGGGGGTGAAGTCTGGTCCGTCACGGGCTCATCCTCCCAGACACCCGCGGTGCTGCTGCTCCCGCTCGGCGGCGGGGAGCGTTACGCTGGTCACGGACCTGCAACGACGCATTCCACGGGAGGCCCCCATGACCATCGCCCCGCACAAGGCCGACGACATCCTCGCGGCGCTCGGCGGCAGCCGGAACGTCGTCGAGCTCGAGCCCTGCATCACCCGGCTGCGGGTCGAGGTGAGCGACCCGGCCCTCGTGGACGACCAGGGGCTCAAGGCGTCGGGCGCGTTCGGCGTGGTGCGCTCGGGTCGCGTGGTCCAGGTCATCGTCGGCCCGGAGGCCGACGACCTCGCCGCTCAGATGGACCCGCTGCTCGTCTCCTGACCGGTCGAACCCGCGGGAGCCCTGCGCGTCGAGGTCAGGCCTCGGGGTCCTGGACGGCGGCCGGCTCGACCTCTGCGGGCTGGTCGAGCACGCCCGCCGCGCGCAGCTCCGCCTGCGCGTGCCTGCGCAGCTCGCGCGAGACCTCCCACTGGTCGCCGGGTCGCGTCTGCGCGTGGAGCGTGAACGACATGGTGATGTCGTTCACGGCGTCCACGCCGCGCACCGACGGGGCCTCGAGGAGCGTCGGCGACAGCTCCGGGTCGGCCTGCACGGCGTCGGCCGCGCGGCCGAGCGCGGCCCGCACGACGTCGACGTCGCTGTCCACGGGGACCCGCACCTCTGCGACGGCGCGTGACCACTGCTGCGTCATGTTGCCGGCCCGCAGGATCTCGCCGTTGCGCACGTACCAGAGGGTGCCGTCGAAGGCCCGCACCTGCGTCACGCGCAGCTGCACCTCCTCGACCGTGCCGAGCGCGCCGGACCCCAGGTCCACCGTGTCGCCCACGCCGAACTGGTCCTCGACCAGGAGGAAGACGCCGGAGATGAAGTCCTTCACCAGGCTCTGCGCGCCGAAGCCCAGTGCGATGCCGACGACGCCGGCGGAGGCGAGGAGCGCGCCGACCGGCTGGCCCACGGCCTGCAGGATCATCAGCGCCATGATCGTCCCGACGGTGATGTTGGCGGTGGAGCGGAGCACCGAGCCCACCGTGCGTGCCCGCTGTGCGCGCCGCTGGCTGGCCAGCGGGTTCGCCAGCGCGATCGCGTCCTCCACGAACGGCGTGCGCTGCAGGTAGCGGCGCCAGGGGGGCGAGCCCTCGGTCGTGGTCGTGCCGGAGCCGGTCGCGATCCGCTCCGTGACGTGCGCGATCACGCGGCGCAGCAGCACCAGCGCGACGATGCCGATCGCGAGGATGATCAGCACCTGGAGCGGCCAGCCGGTGAACCACTCCCAGAACGCGGCCCAGCCATCGGCGGCGGCCTTCGCGCCTTCGTCGATGATCGAGGTCTCACCGGGTGTTGGTTCGGGCGTCACCGCCGCCGGGGCAGCGGTCCGGAGGGTGGAGATCACGGGGGTCACCCGCCCACGGTAGCGAGCGTGCGCGCGGTGGCGAAACGTCGGCGGGCGTGACGTCGCGCCGCGTGGGCGGACGGCCTGGTGGGACGCGGGATGGCAGGATCGTCCCCGTGAGCAAGGACCAGCCGACCACCCCGGACGACGCCCGCGACGAGACCCCGGACGACGCCCGGGACGATACGGACGGCACGTCCGAGGCCGCGAGCGCCGACGAGCCGAGCGCCGAGCTGCGCGAGCTGGCCGAGGCGTACGGCGTGCTCCGCGAGCACCACGGCTTCGGCGGCGAGGTGGTGACCGCGGCGGCGTCGACGCTCGTGGCGGTCCTGGGTGCGCTGGGCGTACCGGCGAGCACGCCCCAGCAGGTGACGCACAGCCTGCAGCGTGCGCGCGACGACGAGTGGCGCGCCGTCCTGCCGCCCACGGTCGTGGTGCGCGAGGGCGCCGGGGCGCAGGTGCCGGTGCACGTCACGGACGGTGCGGCCGTGCACGTCTGGCTCGAGCTGGACGGCGCGGAGCCCGCGGCTCGCGAGCACGCGGTGCGCCGCCGTCGTGACCTCGAGCAGCTCGACGTCCTGGTCGAGCCGCGCTCGGTCGACGGGCGCCGTGTGGGGCGCGCGACGTTCGCGCTGCCGGACGACCTGCCGCTTGGCTGGCACTCGCTGCACGCGCTCACGGAGGGCCACGAGTCCCGGGCCACCGTCGTCGTCACCCCGCGGCGGCTGGAGCTGCCCGCCGGGCTGGAGGACGACCAGTGGTGGGGCTTCCTCGCCCAGCTCTACTCGGTGCGCTCGCGCACGTCGTGGGGGGTGGGCGACCTGGCGGACCTGGCCGACCTCGCCTGGCTGACGGCGCACCGCGCGGGCGCGGACTTCGTCGGCGTGAACCCGCTGTCCGCGACCGAGCCCGTGACGCCCGTGACACCGTCGCCGTACCTGCCGACCAGCAGGCGCTTCCTCAGCCCCCTGTACGTGCGGGTGGAGGACATCCCGGAGACGGCGTACCTGTCGGCGGCGGACCGCTCCCTCGTCGAGTGGGCGGCCGACCCGGTGCGCGACCTCGTGGCCGACCCGGGTGCCCTGGACCGCGACGCCGTGTGGGAGGCGAAGAAGGCGGCGCTCGAGGTCGTGTTCACCGCCCCGCGGCGTGCCGCGCGCGAGGCCGCGTACCAGGAGTTCGTCACCGAGGAGGGGCCGGGCCTGCGCGACTTCGCCACCTGGTGCGCGATCGTCGAGCACCTCGGCTCCCGCCCGCGGCCCGACGAGCTGGGCGACCCGGCGTCGCCCGCCGTCGCCGCGCTGCGCGAGCAGCTCGCCGAGCAGGTCGAGTTCTACGTCTGGTTGCAGTGGGTGGCCGACGAGCAGAAGCAGACCGCCCAGCGGGTGGCCCGCGAGGCCGGGATGCGGATCGGCATCATGCACGACCTGGCCGTCGGCGCCCACCCCCAGGGCGCGGACGCGTGGGCGCACCGCGACGTCCTCGCCCGCGACGTCTCCGTCGGAGCGCCGCCGGACATGTACAACCAGCAGGGGCAGGCCTGGTCGCAGCCGCCGTGGAACCCGCGGGCCCTGGCGAGGGCCGGCTTCGCGCCGTACCGCGACATGCTGCGCACGGTGCTGCGGCACGCGGGCGCGCTGCGGGTCGACCACGTGCTGGGGCTGTTCCGGCAGTGGTGGGTGCCCGAGGGCTCCTCGCCGGCCGCCGGCGCGTACGTGCGCTACGACCACGAGGCGCTGCTCGGCATCCTGTGCCTCGAGGCGCACCGCGCGGGCGCCGTCGTCGTGGGGGAGGACCTGGGCGTCTTCGAGCCGTGGGTGCGCGACGAGCTCGCCGACCGCGGCGTGCTCGGCACCTCGGTGCTGTGGTTCGAGAAGGAGGACGGGCGCCCGCTGGAGCCGGAGAAGTACCGGCGCGCGTCGCTCGCGACCGTCGGCACGCACGACATGCCGCCCGCCGCCGGCTACCTCGCCGGGGAGCATGTCGACCTGCGCGAGCGCCTCGGCCTGCTCGCGGACGACGCGCAGGAGCTGCGCGCGGCCGCCCGCGCCGAGCGCGACCAGGCGGTGCTGGCACTCGCCATGCGCGGCCTGGTCTCCGACCACCCTTCCGAGCGGGAGATCGTCGAGGGCCTGCACCGGTACCTGCGGAAGTCGCCGGCCGCCCTCGTGGGCGTGCAGCTCACCGACGCGGTCGGCGAGCGGCGCACGCAGAACCAGCCCGGCACCGACCAGGAGTACCCGAACTGGAAGGTGCCGCTGGCCGACGGGTCGGGCAACGTCGTCCTGGTCGACGACCTCTTCGACAACGCCCGGCTGCGCTCCCTGGTCCAGGCGGTCCGCACCGCGCGCTGACCGAACCCGATGTTGTGAGCACGATTTCGGGGACTTTCACCGCGGTGATAGTCCCCGAAATCGCGCTCACAACGCCGACGGCTCGTGCGGAGGTCAGCTCGCGTCGACGGCCTGCGCGGCGAGGGCGCGCTCGGTGCCGGCGAGCTGCTCGACGACCATGCGGCGCAGGGCGGCAGGGGCGTCGGCGTTCGCGTCGAGCCAGCCGCGGACGGCGTCGCGCAGCGCGGCCGACGCCAGCGGCGCCGGGTAGAGGCCCTCGATGAGCTCCTCCGCGATGTGGTAGCTGCGCGTGGTCCAGATCGGCAGCAGCGCGTCGACGTAGCGGGCGGCGAACGGCTCGAGCACGGACGGGTCGGTCACGTGCACGAAGCCGGCGGCCGTGGAGCGGATGATCGCGTTCGGCACGTCCGCCCGGTCGACGACGGACGCGAACGCGGCCTCCTTGCCCGCGACGGTCGGCGTCGCCGCGCGCGCCCGGGCGGCCGCCTGCCGGCCGGTGGCGGTGTCGTCCTGCGCGAGGGCCGCGGCGACCTCCGCGTCGTCGGCCGCGCCGAGCAGCACGAGGCTCTCCAGCAGCTCCCACCGCAGGTCGGTGTCCACCGTGAGCCCGTCGAGCTCGACCGTGCCGTCGAGCAGGCCGCGCAGCGGGGCCACGTGGTCCTGGGTCGACGCGAGCTGCGCGAAGAACTTCACCAGCTGCAGCTGCAGGTCGGAGCCCGCGGCCGCCTCCTGCGCGAGGCCCCAGAGCCGGTCGCCGATGCGCGCCAGGGTGGCGGCACGGCGCTCGGGCGCCACGTACGACCGGGCGGCCAGTCCGAGCTGGTTCAGCGTGGTCCGCACGGTCGTCGACTCGGTCTCGGCGGCGATGTTGCCGAGCACGAGGTCCACGTACGACGACGCCGGCGTCTCGCCGTCGCGCACGGCGTCCCACACGGAGCCCCACACGAGGGATCGGGCCAGCGGGTCGGAGATCCGCGACAGGTGCTCCACGGCCGCCGCGAGCGACGCCTCGTCGAGGCGGATCTTCGCGTACGCGAGGTCCTCGTCGTTGAGCAGCACGAGCGCGGGGCGCTCGCGGCCCACCAGCTCGGCCACGTCGGTGCGCTCGCCGTCGACGTCGATGACGACCTGGTGCGTGCGGGTCAGCGCACCGTCGACGAGGTCGTAGAAGCCGATCCCGAGCCGGTGCGGGCGGATGGTCGGGTAGTCGGCCGGGGCCGACTGCAGCACCGCGAAAGCGGTGATCCGGCCCTCGGCGTCGACCTCGATCTCGGGGCGCAGGGTGTTCACGCCAGCCGTCTCGAGCCACGCCTTCGACCAGGCGGTCAGGTCGCGGCCGCTGGTGGCCTCGAGCTCGACCAGCAGGTCGCGCAGCTCGGTGTTGGACCAGGCGTGCTTGCGGAAGTACGCCGACACGCCGCCGAGGAACTCGTCCCGGCCGACCCACGCGGCGAGCTGCTTGAGCACCGAGGCGCCCTTGGCGTAGGTGATGCCGTCGAAGTTGACCTGCACGTCCTCCAGGTCGCGGATCTCGGCGACGATCGGGTGCGTGGAGGGCAGCTGGTCCTGGCGGTACGCCCACGTCTTCTCCATCGCGGAGAAGGTGGTCCACGCGGCCTCCCACTCGGTGGCCTCTGCCGTGGCGAGCGTGGACGCGTACTCCGCGAACGACTCGTTCAGCCACAGGTCGTTCCACCACTTCATGGTGACGAGGTCGCCGAACCACATGTGGGCCAGCTCGTGCAGGATCGTCACGACGCGGCGCTCGCGGACGGCGTCGGTCACCTGGGAGCGGAAGACGTACGACTCGGTGAAGGTGACACAGCCCGGGTTCTCCATCGCGCCCATGTTGTACTCGGGCACGAAGAGCTGGTCGTACTTGTCGAACGGGTACGGCACGCCGAACGTGGACTCGTAGAACGCGAAGCCCTTGCGGGTGGTCTCCATGATGTAGTCCGCGTCCAGGTGCTCGGCGAGCGAGGAGCGGCAGAAGACGCCGAGCGGGATCGTGCGGCCGTCCGACGACGTCAGCTCGCCGCGCTGCACCGCGTACGGGCCGGCGACGAGGGCCACCAGGTAGGACGAGATGCGCGGCGTCGGCTCGAAGGTCCACGTCGCGGCCGGGACGTCGGCGTCCGTCGCGTGCGTGGCCGGCGTCGGCTCCGGCGTCGGCTGGTTCGAGACGACCTGCCAGGCCGCGGGGGCCGTGACGGTCACCTGGTAGGGCGCCTTGAGGTCGGGCTGCTCGAAGGTCGCGAAGACGCGGCGCGCGTCGGGCACCTCGAACTGGGTGTAGAGGTAGACCTCGCCGTCCACCGGGTCGACGAAGCGGTGCAGGCCCTCGCCGGTGTTCATGTAGGCGCAGTCGGCGACGACGCGCAGCTCGTTGGTCGCGGCAAGGCCGGTCAGCGCGATGCGCGAGTCCGCGAACACCTCGGCCGGGTCCAGGGCGACGCCGTTGAGCACGATCTCCCGCACGGCCGGGGCGACCAGGTCGACGAACGTGCTCGCGCCGGGGGTGGCCGAGAACCGGATGACGGTGGTCGACGCGAACGTGGTCGGTCCGGTGGTGAGGTCGAGGTCGACGGCGTACGACTCGACGTCGGTGACGACGTCGGCGCGCTCGATCGCCTCGGCGCGGGTCAGGTTCTCTCCGGGCACGGGTTCTCCCTCGTCTCAAGGTGGTGCAGCGCGTGATGGGCGCGCAGGCTCGCGCACGATGATGCCACCTCGGGCCTCCCCGGACGCACGG
>NZ_JBEYBQ010000065.1:0-9252 GCF_040632295.1 Isoptericola sp. NPDC019482 | reverse complement strand
TCCCAGATCGTGCCGGTGTTCTGTTCGCCCCAGGCGGCGCGGGCTTGGGAGATGGACTGCAGGGTGGAGTTGTGGCCACGGGCCACACCACCGGAACTACCTCGGCGCTTTTCGTACTACCTCGGCGCAGCCGCTACTCGGCCGTGGACATCACCGTCAGCTGCGCGTGGATGCGCACCCGGAGGGTCTCCGGCGCCCGCTCCGAGCAGGAGCGGCGGACCAGCTGCTTGACGAGCTCCTCCACGCTCAGCTCGGCGAGGCACGGCGAGCAGTGCGCGACGTGCGCGCGCATCCGCTGCTCGTCCTCCGGCGTCATCTCGGAGTCGAGGTACTCGTTCAGGTGCACGAGGGCGTGCTCGCACTCGTTCTCCCCCTCGGCCCGGTCGTGCGGGATGGGGGTGATGGGGTCGGTCATGACGCTCCTCCACGAGCCGGGACCAGGCCTCGCTGGGCGGCGTAGTCGGCGAGCAGCTCGCGCAGCTGCCGGCGTCCGCGGTGCAGCCGGGACATCACCGTCCCGATCGGCGTGCCCATGATCTCGGCGATCTCCTTGTAGGGGAAGCCCTCGACGTCGGCGTAGTAGACGACCATGCGCCGGTCCTCGGGCAGCTCCTGCAGCGCGCGCTTCACGTCGGAGTCGGGGAGCCGGTCGAGCGCCTCCGCCTCGGCCGACCGCAGACCCTGCGACGTGTGCGACGCGGCGCGGGCGATCTGCCAGTCCTCGACGTCCTCCGCCTGGGACTGCTGCGGCTCGCGCTGCTTCTTGCGGTAGCTGTTGATGAACGTGTTGGTGAGGATGCGGTACAGCCAGGCCTTGAGGTTGGTGCCCGGCTTGTACTGGTGGAAGGCGGCGAACGCCTTGGCGAACGTCTCCTGCACCAGGTCCTCGGCGTCCGCGGGGTTGCGCGTCATGCGCAGCGCCGCGGAGTACAGCTGGTCCAGGTACTGCAGGGCGTCACGCTCGAAGCGCTCGGCCCGGGCCGCGGTGGACTCTCCCTCGGGGGCACGCTCCGTGTCCTCGGGGATCTCCTCGCCGTCCGGGGTGCTCCCGTGCGGCGCGTCGCCGCCCGCCGGGCCAAGGTCCTGGGTCATCACCGTCGAGCCTAGTCCAGCCACTGGGCGGAGTCCTCCGATCCACGGGGTGTGCAGGTCTGTGATGCCGCCGGCCACCGCGCCCCGCGCGCCCGGTTCGAGGGCGCCGTCGGGGACGGCGAACAGCCGCACGGACTCACGTGCGGGGACGGCGGTCGCCGTCGTCGAGGTGCGGATGCTCACGTCGGTGTGCAACCGCGGGAAGGGCCGCGACATTCCCGCGGGAGCAGCTCCGGCGCGACGGCCTCAGGAGGCCACCGGCGCGGCGAACCGCCGCCGGTACGCGACCGGGCTGGTGCCGAGCTGACGGGCGAAGTGGTGCCGCAGCACGGGGGCGCTGCCGAAGCCGACCAGGCGCGCGATCTCGTCGACCGGCGCCTCGGTGGACTCGAGCAGCTCCTGCGCCCGCGCGACGCGCTGGCGAGCGAGCCACGCGGCCGGCGTGGCGCCCGTCTCCTGCCGGAACCGGCGGGCGAAGGTCCGCTCGGACAGCGCGGCGCGACGGGCCAGCCGCGGCACGGTGTGCTCCTCGACCAGGTGCTCCCGCATCCAGGCGAGCAGACCGGCGAGCGACTCGCCCTCGCGCGGCAGCGGGTCGACGACGAACTGCGCCTGCCCGCCCTCCCGCTGCGGCGGCACCACCATGCGCCGCGCGACGGCCCGGGCGGCGTCGGCGCCCACCTGCGTGCGCACGAGGTGGAGCGCGGCGTCGATCCCGGCCGCGGTGCCGGCGCTGGTGAGGACCCGCCCGTCCTCGACGTAGAGCGCGTCGGGGTCGACGTCGGCGGTGGGGACCTCGGCCGCGAGCCGCTCGGTGTACATCCAGTGCGTGGTGCACCGCCGCCCGTCGAGCAGGCCCGCCCGCGCGAGCGTGAACGCGCCGGAGCAGATCGCGAACAGCCAGGCCCCGCGGTCGTGGGCCGCCCGGAGCGCGTCGAGGTAGGCCTGCGGGAGCACCTCCGCGCCGGCGTCGTCGATGCCGTACGCGACGGCGACGACGAGGTCGGCGTCGTCGAGCGCCTCGAGGCCGTGCTCGACGACGACGGGGAAGCCGCCCTTGGTCATCACGGGTCCTGGCACGGGGGCGCAGAGCGTGAACTCGAACGACGGCCCGCCCGTGTCGCTGCGGTCGATGCCGAACACCTCGTACGCGACGCCGAGCTCGAACGGCGCGACGCCGGGGACGACGACGGCGGCGACCTTGCGGATCATGCGCCCATCGTGCCACGCCATTGGCGGAATGTCGATGCATGTTGGCACTTCTGCCACTCGTGGCAGAAGTGCTACGCGCGAAGACTTGCTGCCATGACCGCACTGATCCTCGTCCTCGCCGTCCTGCTCGTGGCCGCCTACGCCGCCCGCCTGGTCCGCACGGTCCGCCGTGACGGACTCGGGACGCGGCGCCCGCCGCGATCCCACCCCGACTGGTGGGACGGCGCCCCCGCCTGAGACCCCCCACCGGTCGCCGGGCAAGCCCGGGGCTGCTCTGCCACAGTGGGCCCATGCTGTTGCGCCGAATCGCCCGCCCCCTCCTGGCCGCCCCGTTCGTCTACGACGGCATCCAGGCCGTGCTGCACCCGGCCGAGCACGTGGACGCCGCCCGCGAGGGCTCCACGCTCGTCACCGACGCCGTCGGCGCCGAGCCGCTCAGCGAGCGCCAGCTCGGGCTCCTGGTGCGGGCGCACGGCGCGGTGACCGCCGTGGCGGGGGTGCTGCTCGCCGTCGGCCGCACGCCCCGGACCGCGGCGCTGGCACTCGCCGCGCTCACGGCGCCGCTCGCCGTCGCCCACCAGCCGTTCACCTCCAAGGGCGCCGAGCGGAGCCTGCGGACCGCGGCCTTCGTCAAGGACCTCGGCAAGGTCGGCGCCGCCGTCATCGCGGGCGTCGACCTCGAGGGTCGGCCCGGCGTCACCTACCGCGTGCAGCAGGCGCGCACGCACGCCGCCCGCCTCGCGGAGGCGAAGGCCGGGACGGTCAAGGCCGCGACGAAGGGCGAGGCGGCCAAGGTGGCGGCCACGGCCGACAAGGCGAAGGCGGCCACCAAGGCCGAGGCCGCGAAGCTCCGGGCGAAGGTCGCCGAGGCCGTCTGACGACCCGGGCAGGCCCCGCACCGGCGAGACGGCCCGCGTCGTGGGCGGCCCGTGAACTAGCCTCGGAGCCATGACCTCCGCCGTCCCGCCGCACACCGCCCCGCCCGCCCCCGACGCCGAGCGCGCCGACGGCTGGGCGGCACCGGTCTCGACGGGCCCGCTGGACGCCACGGTGCAGGTCCCCGGCAGCAAGTCCCTGACGAACCGCCTGCTCGTGCTGGCCGCGCTCGCGGACGGTCCCGGCACCCTGCGCGGAGCGCTGCGCTCGCGCGACGCCGACCTCATGATCGACGCCCTGCGCGCCCTCGGCGCCGGCGTCGACGAGGGGGGCGACCCGAGCACCCTGCACGTGACGCCCGGCCCGCTGCGCGGCGACGTGGACGTCGACACCGGCCTGGCGGGCACCGTGATGCGGTTCCTGCCCCCCGTCGCTGCACTGGCCGACGGCCCGGTCCGGTTCGACGGCGACCCCGAGGCGCGGGTGCGGCCGATGCTGCCGGTGCTCGCGGCCCTGGGCAGCCTGGGCGTACGCGTCACGTCCCCCGACGGCGGCACCCCGACGCACCTGCCCTTCACGGTGCACGGCACGGGCCGCGTGGCCGGCGGCGCGGTCGACGTCGACGCGTCCGCGTCGTCGCAGTTCGTCTCGGCGCTGCTGCTCGCGGGCGCGCGCTTCGAGCGCGGCCTCACGCTGCGGCACATCGGGACCACCCTGCCGAGCCTCCCCCACATCGCGATGACCGTGGCCACGCTGCGCGACGTCGGCGTCGAGGTGGACGACTCCCGCGACGGCATCTGGCAGGTCGCCCCCGGCCCGGTCGCCGCGCGCGACGTGCGGGTCGAGCCCGACCTGTCGAACGCGGCGCCGTTCCTGGCCGCCGCGCTGGTGGGCGGCGGCACGGTGCGCGTGCCGGGCTGGCCCACGGAGACCACCCAGCCGGGGGCGCTGCTGCCCGACCTGTTCGCCCGGCTGGGCGCCACCTCGCGCCTCGACGGCGACGTCCTCACCGTCACCGGCACGGGCGAGGTCCGTGGGGCCGACCTCGACCTGCACGCCGCGGGCGAGCTCGCCCCCACGTTCGCGGTGCTCGCCGCGCTCGCCGACTCCCCCAGCCGCCTGCGCGGCATCGCGCACCTGCGCGGTCACGAGACGGATCGGCTGGCGGCGCTCGCCACCGAGATCACCCGGCTCGGCGGGCAGGCCGAGGAGACGCGCGACGGCCTCGTCATCACTCCCCGCCCGCTGCACGGCGGCCTGTTCCGCACCTACGCCGACCACCGCATGGCGACGTCGGCGGCCGTCCTGGGCCTGCGGGTGCCGGGCGTGCGGGTGGAGAACGTGGGCACCACGGCCAAGACCCTCCCCGGCTTCGACCGGATGTGGGAGCGGATGCTCGGCGTCGCCCCCGGCCCTGCCACCGAGGGCGAGGCCTGATGGCCCGCCGCGCCGTCGACGAGCACGCGCAGTACGCGCGGCCCTCGAAGCGCGGCTCGCGCCCCCGCACCAAGCAGCGCCCCGAGCACGCGGACGCCGACGTCGGCATGGTGACCGGCGTCGACCGCGGCCGGTACACCCTCGTGGTGGACGACGGCACGCCCGGCGAGCGCGCGGTGCTCGCCATGAAGGCGCGCGAGCTCACGCGCACCCGCGTCGTCGTGGGCGACCGGGTGGACGTCGTCGGCGACACGTCCGGCGACGAGGGCACGCTCGCCCGCATCGTGCGGATCCAGGACCGGTCGTCGGTGCTGCGCCGCACGGCGGACGACACGGACCCTTACGAGCGCATCGTCGTGGCGAACGCCGACCAGCTCGTCGTGGTCACCGCGCTCGCCCAGCCCGAGCCGCGCACCGGCATGATCGACCGCTGCGTCGTCGCCGCCTACGACGCCGGCATGGACGTGCTGCTGTGCCTCACCAAGGCCGACCTCGCCGACCCCGCGCCCCTGCGCGACCTGTACACGCCGATCGGCGTCGACGTCGTCGTCACGCGCCAGGACGACGCCGCGAGCGTCGAGGACGTGCGCTCCCGGCTGGCCGGGCGGACGTCGGTGCTGGTGGGACACTCGGGCGTCGGCAAGTCGACGCTCATCAACGCCCTGGTGCCCGACGCCGACCGCGCGACCGGCGTCGTCAACGACGTCACCGGTCGCGGCCGCCACACCTCGACGTCCGCGGTGGCCCTGCGCCTGCCCGTCGGGCCAGACGGCGGCCACGACGGCTGGGTCGTCGACACCCCGGGCGTGCGGTCGTTCGGGCTGGCGCACGTCGAGACGGACCACCTGCTGCAGGCCTTCGAGGACCTCGCCGAGGTCGCCGCGGACTGCCCCCGGGGCTGCACCCATCTCGCCGACTCCCCCGACTGCGCGCTGGACGACTGGCTCGCCGCCTCGTCGGACGACGAGCGCCCCGCGCGCGAGGCCCGCGTCGCGTCGTTCCGGCGCCTGCTGACCGCGCGCCACGCCGCCGACTGACCGCGCCGCCCCTGCGCGGTGGGCGCCTCCGTGTGATTCGTCAGGCAAGACTTGTCAGTCTGGACTGATGAGTTTTACGGTGGAGGGGTGCCCACCTTCCCCGACCCCGCCCCGCGCCCCGACGAGGCCGCCGACGCCGCCCGCGAGCTGCGGTCGCTCGTCGGCCGGCTGCGCCGCCGGTTCATCGAGCTGAGCGACAACCAGGAGCTGACCCCGTCGCAGACCGCGCTGCTCTCGCGGCTCGCGAAGCACGGCCCGGCGTCGCCCAGCGCGCTCGCCGCCGCCGAGCGGGTCCGGCCGCAGTCGCTCGGCGCCACCCTCGGCGTCCTCGACGTGCGCGGGCTCGTGCGCCGCGACCCCGACCCGACCGACGGCCGCCGCCAAGTGGTGTCCCTCACCGACGACGGACGTGCGTTCGTCGAGGGCCGGCGCGAGGCGGGGCAGGAGTGGCTGACCCGCACCCTGCAGGAGCGGCTCACCGGCGAGGAGCTCGCCACCGTCTCGTCCGTGCTGGCCCTCCTGGACCGCACGCTGCTGGACGATTCCCCGCGGGCCGGCGGCGACGCGTCCCTCCCCGCAGCGAGCTCCAGGGATGTCGCCCGCCCGTGACGCTGCTGCACCGCTCCGCCTCGCGCCCGGCCGCCGCCGCGGTCACGGAGGGCTACGACACCCGCCTCACGCTGCCGCTGGCGCTGGGCTCGCTGCTCAACCCCATCAACTCGTCGATGATCTCGGTGGCCCTGGTGCCCATCGGGATCGCGTTCGGCGCCCCGGCCGCTCAGACCGTCTGGCTGGTCACGGCGCTCTACCTGGTGACCGCGGTGGCGCAGCCCGTCGTGGGCCGGGTGGTCGACCTCGTCGGGCCACGCCGCCCCTACCTGGTGGGCACGGCGCTGGTGGGGGCCGCGGGGCTGCTCGGCGCGTTCGCGCCCACGCTCGGCGTGCTCGTGCTGGCCCGCGCCCTGCTGGGTCTGGGCACCTGCGCGGCGTACCCGGCGGCCATGTCGCTGGTGCGCCGTGCCACCGACAGATCCGGCGAGGGGCGCGGCACCGCCGCCGTCCTCACCGTCCTGGCGGTGACGAACCAGGTCGTGATGATCGTGGGGCCGACGCTCGGCGGCCTCCTCGTGGGGCTCGGCGGCTGGCGCGCCATCTTCCTGGTCAACGTGCCGCTGGCCGTGGCGTGCCTCGTGCTCGGCGGGCTGCGCCTGCCCCGCGTGCCGGGCACCGACCTGCCCGTCGCCGACGGCGCCGGCCGCCCCTCCGTCGCGACCCGCCTCGACGTGGCCGGGGTGGTCCTGTTCGCCGCCGCCCTCACCTCGATGATGCTGGTGCTGGTCGGCGCGACCCCGTGGTGGGTGCTCGCGGTGACCGTCGTGGCGGGCGCCGGCTTCGCGCGGCACGAGCTGCGCACCAGCCACCCCTTCATCGACCTGCGGCTGCTGGCGGGGAACCGCCCGCTGCTGCTCACCTACGCCCGCGCCTTCCTCACCGCCACCGCCACGTACGCGTTCATGTTCGGCTACGTGCAGTGGCTCGAGCAGGGCCGCGGCCTCGGCGAGGCCGCCGCCGGGCTCCTCATGCTGCCGACGTCGGTCGTCGCGGTCACCGTGGCGTCGGCCACCGGGCGGCGGGCGCCCGTCCGGGCCGCGCTCCTCGTCGGGGCGGCGTCCCTGCTCGCCGGCGGCGCCGTCCTCGCCGTCGTGCAGCCCGACAGCCCGACCTGGGTGCTCGTCGTCGCCGGCGTGGGCATCGGCGGCATGCAGGGCCTGTCCGGCCTCGCGAACCAGAAGGCCCTCGCCCAGCAGGCGGACAGCGCGTCCGTCGGCGCCGCCGCGGGCCTGCTGCGCACCTTCATGTACATCGGCGCGCTCGTCTCCACGGCGGCGATCGCCGCCCTCTACGCGGGCGGCCCCACCACCGCCGGACTGCACGACCTCGCCCTGGCGATGGTCGGCTGCGCTGCCGCCGTCCTCGTCCTCACCCTGGTCGACCGCTCCCTGCGCCGCCGGCCGGCCTCCCCCACGACCCCGACCCACGGAGAGATCCCCGCATGACCTTCACCGCACTGGACCCCCGCACCGCGCTCGTCGTCGTCGACCTGCAGGCCGGCATCCTCGCCGCGCCGACCGCGCCGCACGCCGCGGACGCCGTCCTCGCCCGGAACGTCGAGCTCGCCGACGCCTTCCGCGCCCGCGGCCTGCCCGTCGTCCTCGTGCGCGTCACCGCCGCGCCCGACGGCGCCGACGCCGTGCCCGGCCGTACCGACGCCCCGCGCGGGGCGGCCCGTCCCGACGGCTGGGACGTCCTGGCGCCCGAGCTCCACACCGCGGTGTCCGACGTCGTCGTGACCAAGCGGAACTGGGGCGCGTTCCACGGCACCGACCTCGACCTCCAGCTGCGGCGCCGCGGCGTGACCCAGGTCGTGCTGACCGGCATCGCCACGAGCATCGGCGTGGAGTCCACCGCCCGCGCCGCCCACGAGCACGGCTACCACGTCTCCCTCGTCACCGACGCCATGGCCGACCGCTCCGCCGAGGACCACGAGCACAGCGCGACGCGGCTGTTCCCCCGGCTCGGCGAGTGCGGCACGACCGCCGAGCTGCTCGCCCTGCTGGGGGCCTGACCTCTCTGTCCCACCCCCGCGCGCCGGGGCCCTGGCGAGGGCGGCGGACCGCTACCGTGTGAGGCGTGTCGTACACCCAGCCGTCTCCCAGCCCGACCAGCGGCCCCGCGCGCACGTACGAGGACGACCTGCGCCTGGCCCACGTGATCGCCGACCAGGTGGACGCCATCACGATGTCCCGCTTCAAGGCGCTCGACCTCCGCGTGGAGACGAAGCCCGACAACACCCCGGTGAGCGACGCCGACCGGTCCGCCGAGGAGTTCATCCGCGCCCAGCTGCACCGCGCGCGCACCCGCGACGCGATCGTCGGCGAGGAGTACGGCTCCGCGGGCAGCGGCGCGCGGCGCTGGATCATCGACCCGATCGACGGCACCAAGAACTTCGTGCGCGGCGTGCCGGTGTGGGCCACCCTCATCGCGCTGGCCGACGGCGAGGAGGTCGTCATGGGCCTCGTCTCGGCGCCGGCGATCGGCCGCCGCTGGTGGGCGGCCAAGGGCTCGGGCGCCTGGACGGGCAAGTCGCTCGCCTCGGCGTCGCGGATGTCCGTCTCGGGCGTCAGCACGCTCGGGGACGCCTCGTTCGCCTACTCGTCCCTGTCCGGGTGGGAGGAGCACGGCAAGCTCAACGGCTTCCTCGACCTCACGCGCCAGGTGTGGCGCACCCGCGGTTACGGCGACTTCTGGTCGTACATGCTCGTCGCCGAGGGCGCCGCCGACATCGCCGCCGAGCCCGAGCTCGAGGTCTACGACATGGCCGCCCTCGTGCCCATCGTCACCGAGGCCGGCGGCCGCTTCACCGGCCTCGACGGCGCCCCCGGTCCGTGGCACGGCAACGCCCTGGCCACCAACGCCAGGCTCCACGACGAGACCCTCGTCTACCTCGGCTGAGACCACCCGTCCGTCGTTGTGAGCGCGACTTCGGGGACTATTCGCGGCCGAATAGTCCCCGAAGTCGCGCACACAACGCACCGGG
>NZ_JBEYBQ010000064.1:0-9297 GCF_040632295.1 Isoptericola sp. NPDC019482 | reverse complement strand
GGCGGTCGACGTCGTCGGGCTGGTCGAGTCGCACTGCGTGAAGCGCATCCGCGACGACGAGCGCCCGCCGCGGCGCGCGCACCACGGCGTCGGGCACGTTCTCGGCGTCGACGAGCACCACGTCGGCCGGCGCGCCCGCGACGAGGTCGTGCACCTCGCGACCCACGAACCGGGCGGCGCCCGCGGACGCGACGCGGGCCGCGGTGACGAGGTCCTCGTCGTACCGCAGGCCGGACAGCCGGGCGAGCTGCGTCGTCAGCGCGAGCAGGTCGCCCGTGCCGTACGGCGACCACAGGTCACGGATGCCGTCGGTGCCCAGGCCGACGGCCACGCCGGCATCGCGCAGCGCCAGCAGCGGCAGGGGAGCGGCTCCGATCGGGGCGACCGTCGTCATGGAGATGCCCGCCTCGCCCATCGCCGCGACCAGGTCGGCCTGCCGCGACCCGTCCAGCTGGCCGACGGCGAAGCCGTGCGCGACGTTGACCCGGCCCTGGAGCCCGGCCCGCCGGGTGCGGTCGATCATCAGCTCGACCTGGAACGCGCCGAGCTCGCCGCCGTCGTGCAGGTGCACGTCGATGCCGACGCCCCGCCGCTCGGCGATCTCGAACAGCCCGTCGAGCTGCCCCACCGGGTCGCGGTCGATCGACGCCGGGTCCAGGCCACCGACGTGCTCGGCGCCCGCCGCGGCCGCCCGGTCCAGCAGCTCCAGGACGCCGGGGCGGCGCAGCACGCCGTCCTGGGGGAACGCCACGATCTCCGCGTGCACGGCGCCGCCCAGCGCCGCGACCGCCTCGCGCACCACCTCGATGCCGCGCAGGCCGACGCCGAGGTCGACGTCCACGTGGGTGCGCACCGCCGTCGTGCCCGTGCGGACCGACTCGCGCAGCACCGCCAGCGTGACGTCCACGCCCGGGATGCCCAGCTCGTCGCGGTGCGCGCGCTCGTGCGCGATGCGCGCCCGGACGCCCGGCTCGCCGCCGTAGCTCACCCACGGCTTGCCCCACCACGACTTGTCGACGTGCGCGTGCGCGTTGACCAGCCCGGGCAGGGCGAGCAGGCCGAGCCCGTCGACGGCCCCGTCCGCCTCGCCGGCGGCCGGCGCAGCGGCGTCGTGCGGCACGACGGCGGTGATGACGCCGCCCGCCACGTGCAGGTCGGAGCGCTCGCCGCCCCAGGGGCGCACGTCGCGCAGCACGGTGACGGTGGTGGGGGAGCTGGTCATCGGGCTTCCTCCTCGAAGGGGACGACCGCCTGCGGCCGTCCGGGGACGGTGATCTCGTAGCTCTCGTCGGCGCCGTCGAGCGCCGCGTCGAGCGGGACGACGGTGGCGCCGTCCCAGGCCTCCTGCTGGGTGTACCCGCCGGCGAGCACGCCGTACGCCTCGCCGTCGGGCCCCCGCCAGATCGTGACCGTCTCGTGCCGGCGGTCGGTGGGCAGCACGACGTCGGCGCCGTCCGGGGCGACCACCTCGATGCTCGGGCCCGACCCGGCGTTGCCGAACGGGCCGTTGCCGGCGATGACGAGGGTGCCGTCGTCGGCGCGGGCCACGCCGTGCTGGTGGGAGTCGGCGGTCAGCTCGGTGGTCGTGACCTCGCCGCTCGCCGGGTCGACGCGCGCGAGGACCCGGCCCTGGTACGGCAGCAGCAGGTCGCCGCCCGAGTCGAGGACGGCGTAGTGCGGCTTCTCGAACGACGCCAGGCCGCCCTCGCGCCCGAACGGGGCCACCTCGATCGCGCGGGCGCGCTCGCGGTCCGGGTCGACGACCGTGACGGTGAAGCCGTCGTGGTCGACCGTGTACACCTCGTCGCCGTCGTCGCTCACGAGCACGTCGAAGGGGCGCAGGCCCACCGGCACGGCGGACACGACCTCGCCGGTGTCGGCGTCGAGCGTCTCGAGGAACGCCGCGTCGCCGGTGCTCACCGCGACGTGCACGCGCTCGCCGTCGGGGGAGAGGGCCAGCCCGAGGCCGCCGCGCCGGTACTCGCCGTACGCGATGCGGGTGGTCCCGTGCTCGTACGCGAAGAGGTCGGTGCGCTCGCGGGCGTCGAGGTCCACGACGGCGACCCCCTCGGCGGTGGAGACGTACGCGCTGCGGGAGTCCTCGTCCACGGCGACGCCCCACGGTGCGGTGCCCACGGTGATCTCGTCGACGACGGCGGAGCCTCGCCGGTCGGCCGGGTCGACCACCGCGAGCGTGTCGCGCTCGGCCTGCGTGGCCAGCAGGAGCTGCGCCGGCGCAGGATCGGCAGACGGCGTCGGCGTGGCCGACGTGCTCGGGCTCTGTGTCGGGCTCGGTGTCGCCGTGCCTGCGGGCTGCTGTGGAGCCGCACAGGCGCCGAGGGCGAGCAGGGCTCCTGCGACGGCGATCGTCCTCGCGGCACGGGCCGGACGGCGCGTGGGGCGGGACGGGGTCACGAGCAGATGGTATGCCATATTCTCCTCCGGCTGGCTGGCAGGATGTGCGCATGTCCTCCGAGGCCGCGGCCGCGTTCGAGCCCGAGTCCGTCCGGGTGGCGCGCGTGGTCCGCGAGCAGATCGTGGACGGCTCCCGGGAGCCCGGCAGCCGCCTGGTCGAGCGCGACCTGGCCGCCGAGCTGGGCGTGAGCCGCATCCCCGTGAGGGACGCGCTGCGCACGCTCGTGGCCGAGGGGCTCGTCACGCCGCGGCCGCGCACCTGGGCGGTGGTCCGCGAGTTCAGCGACGCCGACGTCGACCACCTGCACGAGGTGCGCGAGGCGACGGATCCGCTGCACTTCCGGCTGGCGGCCACGCGCCGGACGCCGGAGCAGCTCGCCGCGCTCACCGAGGCGTGGCAGCGGGAGGACGCCGCCGCCCGCGCCGGCGACGGCCCGGCGGCGCGGCGCGCCGGGGCCGACTTCCACGAGCTCGTGGTCGAGGCCGCCGGGAACCCGGTGCTCCTCGAGCTGCACCTCGTGATCGCCAGCCGGGTGCGCTGGCTGCTCGGGCAGCACCGCGACCTGCAGGCGATCGCCGACGAGCACCACGAGCTCCTCGACGCCGTCCGGGACGGCGACGGCGAGGCCGCCGCCCGCCTGGCGCGCGAGCACCTCGGCACCAGCCGGGTCGCGGCCCAGGAGCGCCGGGACTGACGCGGTCCGTGCCGGCGGCGAGGCGGTGGGCGAGGTCATGCGCCCAGGCTCGTCGGACGCGACGCACCGGCGCATCGGGCCTCCGGGGCGCGGGGGATCGTCCGAACGGATGAGGTGCGGCCCGGGGGCGCGCGGCTAGCGTTGCTGTCCGTGCCCGGATCCCTCACCCGCGGGGTGCACCTCGCCTTCGCCGCGCTCGTCGCGACGTCGGCGGCGCGCTACCTCACCAACCACGGCCTCGACGGCCGGTGGTGGCTGGTGGTCGTGCTCGTCGCGGTGGTCGCCGCCGCGTACGCGGCGCTGGTGCTGCTCGCGCGGCAGACCGGACCGACGGCCCGCCGCGTCGCGCTCGACCTGCTGCTGGGCGTCCTGCTCCTGGCGTGGGGCGCGCTCGTGCTGGCGGCGCCGAGCTTCGCCTGGTCGGCGATCCCGCTGTTCTTCGTCTGCCGCACGCTGGTGCCCGTGCCCGCCGCGCACGTCCTGGTGGGCGCCGTCGCCGTGGTGACGGGCGTCGCGCTCTTCGGCCTGTCCGGGCGCAGCGACTGGGCGGCCGCCGTCGCGCCGCTCGTCGTGGCAGTGCTGCTCAGCCTCGCGTACGACGCGATCGTGCGGCAGGCGGGGGAGCGCGTGCGGCTCCAGCGCGAGGTCGCGGTGCTCGCCGAGCGGGAGCGGGTGGCCCGCGAGATCCACGACACCGTGGCCCAGTCGCTGTCGTCCGCGGTGCTGCGGCTGGAGGCCGCCGACCAGCGGTGGGACACCGAGCCCGGCGCCGCGCGCGACGACGCCCGGCAGGCCGCCGTCGCCGTGCGCGCCAGCCTCGGCCAGACGCGCGACCTCGTGCACGACCTCGTGGACCCGTCCCCCGCGGCGGGCGGCGTGGCCCCGGCCGACGTCGAGGCCGCGGTGCGGACGGCCGCGCGCCGGCACGTCCCGGACGCCGAGCTCACGGTGGTCGGCGAGCCCGTGCCCGTCGGCGCCGAGACCGCGCACGCCCTGGCGCGCATCGCCCAGAGCGCCGTCGCGAACGTGCACCGGCACGCCGGCCCCGCACGGCTCGGCCTCACCCTCACCTACCTGCCCGACGCCGTCGCGCTCGACGTGTTCGACGACGGCCGCGGGTTCGATGTCGACGAGGTGGCCGCGCGGACCGCGGGCGCGGGCGCGCCCCGACGGCAGGGCGGGTTCGGGCTGCGGGCCATGCGGCAGCGCGTGGAGCAGCTCGGTGGCACGATCACCGTGGAGAGCTCGCCGGGCGAGGGGACCGTCGTCGGGGTGCAGCTGCCCGTCGCCACCGACGCCGGGACGGCCGCGCCGGAGGACCAGGAGGACGCATGAGCGACCCGATCACCGTGCTGCTCGTGGACGACCACCACGTGGTGCGCGCCGGGCTGCGCGCCCTGCTCGACTCGCAGCCGGACATCACCGTCGTGGGCGAGGCGGGCACCGCCGACGAGGCCCTCGACGCCGTGGCGCGCCTCGCGCCCGCGCTCGTCGTCATGGACCTCGAGCTGGGCGACGAGGAGGACGGCGTGGCCGCGACCCGCCGCATCCGCACCGCCCACCCTCACCTGCCCGTCCTCGTGTTCAGCGCCTACGACACCGACGCCGACGTGGTGCGCGTCGTCGACGCGGGCGCCATCGGCTACGTCCTCAAGGACGCTCCGCCCGCCGAGATCTTCTCCGCCGTGCGCGGCGCCGTCGTCGGGCGCAGCGTGCTGTCCCCGCCGGTCGCGTCCCGGCTGATGCAGCAGGCGCAGAACCCCGGCAGCGCGCTCACCCCGCGGGAGGCGGAGCTGCTCACGCTGCTCGCCCAGGGGCTGAGCAACCGGGAGCTCGGGCGGCGGCTGTTCATCTCCGAGGCGACCGTGAAGACCCACCTCGCGCACGTGTACGCCAAGCTCGGCGTCGAGTCGCGGGCCGCCGCCGTCGCGCACGCGCTGCGCGGGCAGACGGTGCGCTGACGACCATGCGCTGACGGCTCAGCCCTCGACGTGCACCTCCGCGGGGCGCTTGTCGTCGCGCCACCCGCGCCACACCGAGTGCCGCAGCCGCGGGCCCTCGTCGCCGGCGCCGCCGTCGTCTGCCGCGCCGAGGTCAGCGGGGTCGCTCGTCCAGTCGCCGTAGCTCACCTCGCCCACCCGGTCGGGCGCGGCCCACCGCGCGTGCACCGCCTCGGCGCGGGGCACGCCGTCGAGCGGCGGGTCGTCGACGGGCCGCAGGTGTCGCACGACCTCGCGGCGCTCCGCCTCCTTGAACCCGGTGCCCACCTTGCCCACGTAGCGCAGCGCCCCGTCGTCGTCCGGCACCGCCAGGAGCAGCGACCCGGCCACGCGCGCGTCCTCGCGGCCCGTGCCCGCGTGCAGCGGCCGCCAGCCCACGACCACCACCTCCTGGGTGCGGGCGTGCTTGATCTTCAGCCAGTCGCGCGACCGGTGGCCCGGCGTGTACGACGACCCGCGCCGCTTGGCCACGACGCCCTCGAGCCGCATGAGCCGGCTGGTCTCCAGCGCCTCGTCGAGCGTGCCCTCCAGCGCGTCCGGCACGTGCACCGGGCGGCGCGGCGTCACGACCCGCGCCAGCTCGGCGCGGCGCTCGGTGTACGGGCGGCCGGTCACCGCGCGCCCGCCCACGACGAGCGCGTCGAAGAGCACCAGGTCGACGCCGACCGCGCGCCGCGCCTTCTCGACGTCGCGCGGCCGGGTGAGGCCCGCCCGCTGCTGCAGGCGGCGGAACGACGGGCGCCCGTCGGCGTCGAGGGCGACGATCTCGCCGTCCAGCGCCAGCGGCAGGTCGTCGTCGGACACCATGTCGGCGACCGCCCGCAGCTCCGGGAACGTCACCGTGAGGTCCTGTCCCGAGCGGGACGTGAGGCGCACCGTGCGCTCGCCGCCGTCGACCGTCGTGCCGGGCAGCACGTCCACGACCGCGCGGAAGCCGTCCCACTTCACCTCGAACGCCCAGTCGTCCGGGTCCAGCCGGGCCAGCTCGCCCGGCGGCGCCGTCGTGGCGAGCATCGGGCGCGGCGTCTCGGCTGGCGCCGCGTCGGCGGGCGCCCGGCGTCCGGCGCGCTTCCGGGCCGTGCCCGCGCCGTCCGGGGCGTCGCCGCCGTCCTCGCCGCCGTCCTCCTCGTCGCCCGGCTGGGCCTTGGTGCGGTGGATCAGCCACGAGTTCTGGTCGTCGCCGCCCCGCCCGCCGGTGCGGATGAGGGCGAGCCGCCGCGAGCCGCGGCGCTCGCTGTGCAGGACGGCGATCACCTCGTCCTCGCGCCACTTCTCCAGGTCGTAGGTGCCGGAGTCCCAGATCGTCACCTCCCCGCCGCCGTACTCGCCCGCGGGGATGCTGCCCTCGAACGACCCGTACTCGAGCGGGTGGTCCTCGGTCTGCACGGCGAGGTGGTTCTGCTTCGGGTCGGTGGGCTCTCCCTTGGGCAGAGCCCAGCTCACGAGGACGCCCTCGTGCTCCAGGCGGAAGTCCCAGTGCAGGCGGCGCGCGTGGTGCTCCTGGATGACGAACGTCGGCGCGCCGTCGGGCTCGCCGGGGGAGTCGGGGCCGAACGGCTCCGGGGTCTTGTCCGGGTCGCGCTTGGCCCGGTACGTCTCGAGCTTGTCGAACGTCGCCATGCGCTCCGGCGTGGGTTCGAGCTGGGCCAGGTGACCGGCCGCCAGGGGCTCCAGGAGGTCGCCGTCGCGTTCGAGGCGCTCGACCACCTCGGTGAAGGTGAGGTGGCGCAGCCCCGGGTCGTCGAGCTCGTCCCAGGTGCGCGGCGCGGCGACGGTCGGCTCGTCGCGGCCGCGCAGCGAGTACGGCGCGATGGTGGTCTTGGCGCCGTTGTTCTGCGACCAGTCCACGAGCACCTTGCCCGCGCGCAGCGACTTCTTCATGTCGCTGACGACCAGGTCGGGGTGCTCAAACTCCAGGTGGCGGGCGAGCTCGTGCGCGACGGCGGAGACGGCGTCGGCGGTGAGGGAGTCGTCGTGGCCGACCAGCGCCGCGTACAGGTGGATGCCCTTGGAGCCGCTGGTCACGGGCAGCGGGTCGAGGTCCATGCCGCGCAGGATGTCGCGGGCCAGCCGCGCCACCTCGGCGCACTCGGCGAGCCCCGCGCCGGGCCCGGGGTCGAGGTCGAGCACCAGCCGGTCCGGCGGCATCGGCGTGCCCGTGCGGCCGAACCGCCACTGCGGCACGTGGATCTCGAGCGTCGCCGTCTGCCCCAGCCACGTCAGCGTGGCCAGGTCGTTGACCAGCACGTAGTCGTTCGTCGAGGTGCGGTGCTTGATGGAGCGGCGCGGCACCCACGACGGCGTCGACGCGTCCAGGTTCTTCTGGAAGAACATCTGGCCCGCCACGCCGTCCGGCCACCGCTTGCGCGTCGCCGGGCGGTACGACGCGTGCCGCAGCAGCGCCGGCGCCACCTGGGCGAGGTACTGCAGCACCTCGCCCTTCGTCGTCCCCGTGGCCGGGTAGTACACCTTGTCCAGGTTCGTCAGCTGCAGGCGTCGGTCGTCGACCACGACGGTCTGCGGCTTGCTCGACGACGTGCGTGCCATGCGGTCATCGTCGCGCGCGCGACGGATGTGCGCGCCTCGGCCGGTAGGCGCGTCAGCCTGCACGTCGTCTTCCCGGACGTTTTCCCCCCCGCTGAGTACAGCCCGCCGCAGCCCCGCATACCGCCAGCGAGGCGGGGGCCATGGGAGAACGGAGTGCGTCCTGGGCGCTGGCCTAGCCCTAGGCATCGGGGTCGAACTCCTGGAAGAACCAGGCGCCCGAGTCCGGGATGATGCTACGCAGGTCGTCGTCGACGTCGAGCTTGTACACCGCGACCAGGGCGGCAAGGCGCTCCCCGACCGCGGTGCGAAGGATCGTGAGCGCCTCGACGAACTTGATCTCGCTTCCGAACCCGGCCTCGGCGGCGGTCATGAAATTCATGAATAGCTTGCGGATCTGCTGGAGCTGCACTTCGAGGTCGCGGCTGATGCCCTCGGTCATCATCTCCTGCGTGAGCGCCTTGCGGGCGTTGGAGGCCGACCCGATCGCATACGCGGGCGCCTCCATCGCCATCGGCATCCAGAGCATCCGGTGGTCCTCTAGGGCCCGGATGACCCGGCGGGCGATCTCGGCGTCGCTCGTGAGGTACTCCCATTGAGAGCCCCCCAAAGCTGTTGAGACCCCCGTGATGCGCACCCGCTTCGCCTTGTTCGCCATGCGCGCAGGCTACGGCTGCGGACGGACCCCCGCGCTGCGCCGAACTAGGGCGTGTCTCTTTACGTCCCACTCAGCTATCACCCGTAGCTCTAGAGTCCGGGTGTGACCACGAAGCTGTCCCACGGGGCGTCAGGTGCGCTGCGGCGTTTCGCGGGCTGGGTTGCTCGTGGCTCGGTCGGTCGCCCGCTCCTGGACGGGGTCGATTACTGGGACGACTTGCGGGACTCGCCGAGCCAGATGGAGACCCTGTTCGCGGTGTTCGCCAACGTTCTGGAACTCGACGACGATGGCGAACCTGTGAACGAGAAGTACGCCGAGCGGCGGGCCGCAACGTGGATCTACCAGTACTGCACTGGGAGTCTTCCGCCCGGCGAACCAGCATTTGAGCACTGGGAAGTTGAGCTCTACTGACGGTCGTGGCTCAGCACGCAACCAGACGATGATGGCGGCCAGGACCACGGCGCCGCGATAGAACGTGGCGTGCTTGTCGTGGCGGGTGGCCAGGCCGCGAAGTTGAGTCCTCGAGCCAGACTCAACGCCACTCCTCCCACTTCGCGATGGCCTCGGAGGCAGCCGCCGCATCACCAAGGCGGGTCGTCTCCGGCCATGGAGGCCGCTCGACATGGCTCGTCCATGTCGGGTGGATCAGCGCATACGTGCCGTCGACCAAACTGACGACGACGTCGTCCGAGGGCCAGAACCGAGCCTCAACACGCACGATCTGTCCCGCCAGCTCGTGATCGGGGCTCAGTTCCAACTCAATCTCGCGGAGCACCGCAGCGAAGTTGCTCTCCGCAGGTGGCCCCGAGCCATCACGACTCCACCACTCGTCCGAAAGCGTGAGCGCAGCCACGCGCCGATCGTGCCATCTTTGCAGTGAGGAGACACGCCCTAGGTGTACCCGGCCACGACGTTGGTTACAGCCGGCTGATCGGCGGGAGCCCGCCGAGCGCTTGGTGGCGACGTCGGGTGTTGTAGTACTCGA
>NZ_JBEYBQ010000063.1:0-9774 GCF_040632295.1 Isoptericola sp. NPDC019482 | reverse complement strand
GAAGCCCGGACGGGCCGCAGCCGCTGCGGTCCGTCCGGGCTTCTCTATCTCGCGGGTTCGCCTTCTCTGTCTCGGCGCCTTGTCAGGTCAGGCGGCCGCGGGCGTCGGCTCGCCCGCACGCACGGGCTGCGGGTAGTCCTCGACGACGGCGGGCTTCGGCCCGGGAAGCTCGGCGGGCGCCGGCGCGGCGTCCTCGACGGGCTGCTCCTCCCGCAGCGGCAGCCCCAGGGTGACGGTGGCCGGTCGGGCGACGCGCGGTGGCGGGACGGCCAGCGCCACCGCGGCCGCGCCGCCGAGCCCCGCCAGGAGGGCGGCCCACGCCACCCATGTCCAGCCCAGCGCCGCTGACGCACCCAGCAGCGCCCCGTCCACGACCCCTACGACGAGCCCGACGACGAGCACCCGTCTCATGCCTACCTCCCACGGTCCGCCTCATCCGTGCCTTTCCAGGAGACGACACGACAGCCGGTCGTGCATCTGCTGGGCGGACCGTGCAGGTCACAGGTGGGTCACGGTCGCTGGTCGTGGCCTTCCGAGTCCCAGGAGAGGGCGGACGCGGGCACCGGGGGTTCGACGTGCCCGAGCAGCAGGGGCGAGGGGGCCGGGTCCAGCGTGGCGCGCAGCTGGTGGTGCATCTCCCCGGTGAGGCGCAGCGCCAGCTCGAAGCGGAGCGGTGCCACGTGGTCGGCGTGCAGCCGGCCGCCGATGGCCGGGTGCGGGGAGAAGGCGAGCACCTCGTCCGGGCGGGGCCTCGCGCCGGCGTCGAGCACCTCCCGGCAGAGGTCCTCCAGGAGGAGGTCCGCACGTCCGTCCGCCGAGTCGAGCTCCGTGTACATCTCGACGGCGGTGGACCAGCGGAGCTCGAGCGACCCCTCGATCGTGTCGAGGAACCACCAGCCCTCGAGGGACTCGAGGAAGACGTCGCCGAAGACGGTCGTGAAGCGGGGCGTCTTGCCGTGGACCCCCAGCCACGACCAGGACGCCAGCCCGTACGCGAACGCGCCGGGGGCGAAGGTTCTGAGCAGTTCCACGTGCGCATCAAACCACCTTGTGGTAAAAGACGAAACCCCCTGCTTCAGCGGGGTCGCGCGTGGCGCCGCTCACGGAGAATCGTCACCTGTTCGTGATGCGGGTCAAGAATCTGAGGACAAGAGTCAAGAACAGGTCATCCACGCAGGTCGGGCTCGCGGCGGGTCCGAAGAGTGGAACTCCGGCCGACCGCCACCCGTTGTCCCACGGGCGGCCCGAGGACCTCGGCGCCGCCGCCGACACGAGCCCCCGACCCGGAGGTGGACCCATGGAGACGCCCGCCGCGCGCAGGAGAGTCGACGCCTGGAGCGTCGCGACCACCGGACTCACGACGCTCGCCTGGTACGCCGTGCCCGACGTCGTCGGGCCGCGCTGGGCGCGCGCCCTGGTCAAGGCGGGTGTCCTGGCCGGCGGCCTGGGCATCGGCGCGGCGCTCACCGCCGAGGGGCGTTCTGCGATCGACGGCATCCGGGACGCCCGCGACGAGGTGCGTGACCTCCGCGAGCTCGCGGACCGGATCCAGGCCCTTCCCGCAGACGGGGAGGACGATGACGACGACGGCGAGCCCGGCGACGAGGCGCAGGCTGCGCCGCCCCAGGGCGACGGTGCCGAGCTCGCCGGGGGCCCGAGCGAGCCCGAGGACAACGTGCTGCTGGGCGACCTCGGGCTCGCCGACGCCGCCGACCCGCTGCCGGACCCGGTCGTCGTCGGCTCCGTGACGGCCGGGGCTATCGCCTTCGGGATCGCCGTCGCGGTGGTGGGGGAGAAGTGGGCCTACCGGCGCGGCGAGCGGTGGCGCGCGCAGGGGCGGCGGCTGCCGCACACCAGGGTGGGGCTGATCCTCGGTGTGCTGGCGGCGGCCGCGACGGCCCTCGACCCCTCCGCCCGCGAGCGCGCCGGCGAGGGCGCGTAGCCGGCGCGCCGGTCAGTCGTCGAAGACGTCCCAGCAGATCGCGGAGCGCGCCCGCTGGTCGTCGAGGACCAGGTCGAGCAGCTCGCCGGGCACCCGCTCCCGCTGCCAGTCCCGCTCGGCGAGCCGGGCGGCCTCCTCCTGGTCGGCGGGGGCCGCAGCGCTCGCGGCACGGATGGCGTAGGCGGCGGCGCCCAGGTCGTGCGCGGCGACATGGGCGACGGCGACCGCCTGCCCGGCCGCGAGCGCCGCGAACCGGGCGGGGTCGGGCCGGCCCTTGCCGGCGGCGTTCGCGACGAAGGCGGTGCGGTGCGCCTCGCGCATCGGCACCTCGCCGCGGATCCAGCCGCGGGCGACCTCGAGCGCCTGCCGGGGGCGGTCGTCGTCCGGGGCCTCCAGCTCGAAGAGCGGCAGCACGTGGTCGGCGCAGGCGACCGCCCACTCGGCCAGCATCCGGTGGTGCTCGTCGGTGAGCGTCCCGCCCCGGCGCGCGGTGATCAGGCGGGGGTCGCGGTCGGCGGGCAGGATCGGCATGCACCCATCCTGCCGCCCCGTCCGGGGCGCCGTCCGGCGCCGGTAGACTGGCGGCGCGCCGCGAGGCGCCCCCGCACTCATGATCGACGGCACGGACCGACGCCGGATGCCGGCACCCCACGGTGCGGTGATCACCCGGTCCGAGCCCTGAGCTCTGCAGTACTCGCGCGACCCGAGGGAAGTTGATGACCGCCGCTGCCGACCGTGCCGAAGCCGTGTCCGCCCCCCGCCCCCAGCTGGACACCGTCGAGACCGCCGCGTCCACGCCGGACGAGGTCCAGCCCTACGCCGAGCTCGGCCTCAAGCCGGACGAGTACCAGCGCATCCGCGACCTGCTCGGGCGCCGCCCGACGGCCGCCGAGCTGGCCATGTACTCGGTGATGTGGTCCGAGCACTGCTCGTACAAGTCGTCCAAGGTGCACCTGAAGAAGTTCGGCGACCGGGTCACCGAGGAGATGAAGGAGCACCTGCTCGTCGGCATCGGCGAGAACGCGGGCGTCGTCGACGTCGGCGACGGCTGGGCGGTCACCTTCAAGGTCGAGTCGCACAACCACCCGTCGTTCGTCGAGCCGTACCAGGGCGCCGCGACCGGCGTCGGCGGAATCGTCCGCGACATCATCTCGATGGGCGCGCGCCCCGTGGCGGTCATGGACCAGCTGCGCTTCGGCGCCGTCGACCACCCGGACACCGCGCGCGTGGTGCACGGCGTCGTGAGCGGCGTCGGCGGCTACGGCAACTCGCTGGGCCTGCCGAACATCGGCGGCGAGCTCGTCTTCGACGGTTCCTACCAGGGCAACCCGCTCGTCAACGCGCTGTGCCTGGGCGTGCTGCGGCACGAGGACATCCACCTCGCGAACGCTTCCGGCGTCGGCAACAAGGTGGTCCTGTTCGGCGCCCGCACGGGCGGCGACGGCATCGGCGGGGCCTCGATCCTCGCCTCGGAGACGTTCGAGGACGGCGTGCCGGCCAAGCGGCCGAGCGTCCAGGTGGGCGACCCGTTCATGGAGAAGGTGCTCATCGAGTGCTGCCTCGAGCTGTACGCCGCGCAGGTCGTGGAGGGCATCCAGGACCTCGGCGCCGCGGGCATCTCCTGCGCCACGAGCGAGCTGGCCTCGAACGGCGACGGCGGCATGCACGTCTGGCTCGACGACGTGCTGCTGCGCGACCCCACCCTGAACGCCGGCGAGATCCTCATGTCGGAGTCGCAGGAGCGCATGATGGCGGTGGTCACGCCCGAGAAGCTCGACGAGTTCCTCGCGATCACCGGCAAGTGGGACGTCGAGACCGCCGTCATCGGCGAGGTCAACGACTCCGGCCGTCTCACGATCGACCACCACGGCCAGCGGATCGTCGACGTCGACCCGCGGACGGTCGCGCACGAGGGCCCGGTCTACGAGCGCCCCTACGCCCGCCCGGCGTGGCAGGACGGCCTGCAGGCCGACACCACGGTCGCCGCCGGCCTGGCCCGCCCGACGTCGGCCGACGAGCTGCGCGCCACCGCGCTGCGCCTGCTCGCGTCGCCGAACCTCGCCTCGAAGGCGTGGGTGACCAACCAGTACGACCGCTTCGTGCAGGGCAACACGGCCCTCGCCCAGCCCGACGACGGCGGCGTGGTGCGCGTCGACGAGGCCACCGGCCGCGGCGTCGCGCTCGCGACGGACGCGAACGGCCGCTACGGCAAGCTCGACCCGCGCACGGGCGCCCAGCTCGCCCTCGCGGAGGCGTACCGGAACGTCGCGACGGCGGGCGCCAAGCCCCTTGCCGTGACCGACTGCCTCAACTTCGGCTCGCCGGAGCACCCCGACTCGATGTGGCAGCTCGTCGAGGCGATCGAGGGCCTCGCGGACGCGTGCCAGGAGCTCGGCGTGCCGGTCACGGGCGGCAACGTCTCGCTCTACAACGGCACCGGCGAGCCTGGCCAGATCGACTCGTCCATCCACCCGACGCCGGTCGTGGGCGTGCTCGGCGTGATCGACGACGTGCGCACCGCGGTGCCGTCGGGCTGGCGCGCCGAGGGTCTGTCGATCCTGCTGCTGGGCCGCACGGCCGACGAGCTGGACGGCTCCGCGTGGGCCGACGTCGAGCACGGGCACCTGGGCGGCCTGCCGCCGCGTGTGGACCTGGCCGCGGAGAAGGCGCTGGCCTCCGCGCTGGTCGCGGCCCGCGAGCAGGGCCTCGTCGCCGCCGCGCACGACCTGTCGGAGGGCGGTCTCGCGCAGGCGCTGCTCGAGGCGTCGCTGCGCTACGACGTGGGTGCCGACGTCGCCCTCGACGGCATCACCGGCCGGGACGGCGTCTCGCCGTTCGCCGCGCTGTTCTCCGAGTCCACCGCGCGCGCCCTGGTGGTCGTGGACCCGGAGCACGAGTCCGAGCTCGCCGCGGCCGTCGAGGCCGCCGGCGTGCCGGTGCTGCGGCTCGGGCACACGGGCGGTGACGCGCTCGTCGTGGCCGGCGGCTTCGACGGCGAGACCTTCACCGTGCCGCTCGCCGAGGCCCGCGAGGCGCACGAGGGCACGCTGCCGCGCATCTTCGGCTGACCACGAAGAACGCTGTGGGCGGGCGATCGGCCCTGTTTCGCGACCGAAACAGGGCCGATCGCCCGCTCACTGCGTTCTGGGTCGGCAGGTCAACCGGCGAGGCGCCCCGCGCACGGGAGCGCGGTGCGCACCGGGGGCGCCGTCTCGCGGCGTGAGACGGCGTCTCGGAAACGTCTAGGCTGCGATGGTCGTGCGTGTGCCGTGCCGCCCTTGGGCCCCGCGGGCGCGCTCCCCAGAACTCGGGAGGAGCCCCCATGGAAGACCGTCTGCAGCCTGTGTTCGCCGAGGTGCTGCGTCGTAACCCCGGCGAGGTGGAGTTTCACCAGGCGGTGCGCGAGGTCTTCGAGTCCCTGGGCCCGGTGCTGCGCAAGAACCCGCAGTACGTCGAGGCCGCCGTGCTCGAGCGCATCTGCGAGCCGGAGCGGCAGATCATCTTCCGCGTGCCGTGGGTGGACGACACGGGCCGTGTGCGGATCAACCGCGGCTTCCGCGTCGAGTACAACTCGGCCCTCGGCCCGTACAAGGGCGGGCTGCGCTTCCACCCCTCGGTCTACCTGGGGATCGTGAAGTTCCTCGGCTTCGAGCAGATCTTCAAGAATGCCCTCACCGGCCTGCCGATCGGCGGCGGCAAGGGTGGTTCCGACTTCGACCCCCGCGGCCGGTCCGACGGCGAGGTCATGCGGTTCTGCCAGTCGTTCATGACCGAGCTGTACCGGCACATCGGCGAGTACACGGACGTGCCCGCCGGCGACATCGGCGTGGGCGCCCGCGAGGTCGGCTACCTGTTCGGCCAGTACAAGCGGATCACCAACCGCTACGAGTCGGGCGTGCTCACGGGCAAGGGCCTCACGTGGGGCGGCTCGCTCGTGCGCAAGGAGGCCACGGGCTACGGCGCGGTCCTCTTCGCGCAGAGCATGCTCGGCACCAAGGGCGAGAGCCTCGACGGCCGTCGCGTCTCGGTGTCCGGCTCGGGCAACGTCGCGATCTACGCGGCCGAGAAGGCCCAGCAGCTCGGCGGGCGCGTCATCACGTTCTCCGACTCCTCCGGCTACGTCGTCGACGAGGCGGGCATCGACCTCGACCTGCTCAAGGAGGTCAAGGAGGTCCGGCGCGGCCGTGTGTCCGACTACGTCGACCAGCGCCCCGGCGCCCGCCTGGTGGCCGAGGGCAGCATCTGGGACGTCCCGACCGACGTCGCGCTGCCCTGCGCCACCCAGAACGAGCTCTCCGAGGCCGACGCCAAGCAGCTCGTCGCGAACGGCGTGCGCGCCGTCGCCGAGGGCGCCAACATGCCGACCACCCCGGAGGCCGTGGCCGTGCTGCGTGACGCCGGCGTGCTGTTCGGGCCGGGCAAGGCCGCGAACGCGGGCGGCGTGGCGACGTCGGCGCTGGAGATGCAGCAGAACGCGTCGCGCGACTCGTGGAGCTTCGACCACACCGAGTCCCGCCTCGCCGAGATCATGACCGGCATCCACGACAGCTGCCTCGCCACGGCCGAGGAGTACGAGGCGCCGGGCGACTACGTCGTCGGAGCCAACGTCGCCGGCTTCACCAAGGTCGCCGACGCGATGATCGCCTTCGGCGTCATCTGAGGCATCGCGCCGACCCCGGCCGAGGGAGCGCCGTCCGGTGTCGACCTCGCGCCGGGGCGGTCTATCGCGGTGCAGGTCCGTCGGTGCCCACCACGGCGTCGAGCACGGCGGAGGAGAACTCGTCGCCGAGGGTCGGCGAGTGGCCTGCGCCGTCGACCGCCCACAGCTCCACCCGGGAGGCGGACGAGCACCCCGGGAACGACGAGACCGAGGTCTCGGCCCCGGGGATGTCGACGTCCAGGTCGAGCGCGCCGGCGGAGACGTCGGGCTCGGAGTCGCACCCGTCGAGCCGTGCCCAGTCGGCGGCGGAGGCGGGCGCGGAGGCGTAGTCGTCGGCGCGGATCCGGCCGCCCTCGTAGCGGACGACAGGGTCGGCGGTGCCGTGCACCTGCACGGCGCTCACGGGCCGCGTGGGCGCGCAGGCGCCGGCGTCGGCGGGCATCGCGCCCGCGAGGGACACGACGAGCCGGACGAGGTCGGCGTGGTCGCAGGCCAGCCGGTAGGCCATGAACCCGCCGTTGGAGTGCCCCACCACGGCCACCCGGTCGGGGTCGACGGCGTAGGCGTCGCCGACGGTGCGGACGACGTCGGCCAGGTAGGACGAGTCGTCGACGTCGGGGCCGTCCCAGCCGCAGCAGGCGTCGGTCGCGTCCCAGAACTTCCTTCCCGAGGCGTCCGGGGTGCCCTCGGGGAGGGCGTACAGCACGCCGCGCCGCGCGGCGCCGTCGCGCAGCCCGAGCCGGGCGTCCACCTCGGCGGCCTCGTCGCCGTAGCCGTGCAGCACCACGAGGAGCGGTGCGGCCTCGGCCGGGTCGTGGCCCGGGGGGACGGCGAGCGCGAAGGGCCGCCCGTCCACCGTGAGGGTCTCGTCGTGCGCGGGCGCCGTCGCCGGCGGGACGGGGTCGGCGGGAGGGTCGTCGTCGGTCGGTCCCGTGCAGGCGGCGAGGAGCGACCCCGCGACGAGCGCGAGGGTGACGGCGCGGAGGCGCGGCGGCATGCACCGATTGTCGCGCACCCGCCCCTCGCAGACGACGACGGCGCGACCCCCGGGCGGGGGCGCGCCGTCGTGGTGCGGGGCCGGTCGGTCAGACCTCGGTGTTCTCCGACGAGATCATCCAGGCCTGCTTCTCGAGGTCGGTGATGATCTCGTGCAGCAGGTCGGCGCTGGTCGGGTCCTGCGCGTCGACGTCGTCGTGCACCTCGCGCGCGACCTCGACGGTCTGCGCGACGCGCTCGACGATCGCGTCGACCGTGTCCTCCACCGACACCAGGCCCGCGGGGTAGGGCGACAGGTCCGTGGTGGTGGCGACCGTCTCGGTGCGGCCGTCGGGCACGGCCTGCAGGGCGCGGAGCCGCTCGGCGACGGTGTCGCTGTGCTCGCGGGCGACGTCGACGAGCTCGTCGAGCTGGAGGTGCAGGTCGCGGAAGCCGCGGCCGGTGACGTTCCAGTGGGCCTGCTTGCCCTGGACGTGCAGGTCGACCAGCGCGACGAGCACACGCTGCAGATGGGTGCGGAGCTTGTCGGACGCCTCGGCGCGGGGGGTGCTGCGCTTCATCGTGGGAGTGGTCATGGGTGAACCTTCCTTCCGGTGACGATCGCTCTCTTGAACCATTCCAGGTTAGGGAGCCTTCCCGCGCGCCGCCAGCAAGGCCAGGCGAGCCTTGGTCGTCGTCAGCGGGCGGCGACGACACCGGTGACCAGGTCGAGCACCGCCGTCGCGAACGCCGGGCCGAGCGCGGGGGAGTGGTCCGCGCCCGCGATCGACCACAGCTCGACCGTGGTGCCGCTCGCGCACCCGGACCACGTCGTCACCGTGGTCTCGGCCCCGGGGACCGTGCCGTCGAGGTCGCGCCAGGCGGGGGCGGTGGCGGGGGCCGTCCCGCACCCGTCGAGATGCGCCCAGGCGGCGGCCGACTCCGCCGCCGCGGGATAGGCGTGCCCGTCGCGGACCCCTCCGTCCGCGCGGATCACGGGGTCGTCGGCGCCGTGCGCCTGCACCACGGTCACCGGGCGCACCGGCCGGCAGGCGCCGTCGTCCGCCGGCATCGCACCCGCGAGCGACACCGCGACGGACACGAGGTCGGCGTGGTCGCACGCCGTGCGATAGGCCATGAACCCACCGTTCGAGTACCCGACCACCGCGACCCGGTCGGGGTCCACGGCATAGGTGGCCCCGAGAGTACGGATCACCTGCTCGAGGTAGGCGGAGTCGTCGACGCCCGCCCGGTCGACGCCGCAGCAGGCGTCGGTCGCGTTCCAGAACCGGCGCCCGTCGGGGCCCTCGGTGCCCGCGGGGAGGGCGTACAGCACGCTGCGCGCAAGGGCCTGGTCTTGCAGCCCGAGCAGGGCGTCGACGCGTGCCGCGTCGGAGCCGAAGCCGTGCAGGACGACGAGGAGCGGGGCGGGCTGGTCGGGGGTGTACGCGGGCGGCACGTGGAGCCGGACGGGCCGGCCGCCGACGTCGACCACGCCGGTGGCGCCCGCGGGCAGCGCCTCGGCGGCCGCGAGCACCAGGGGCTGCTCGTCGGCCTGCGGCGGCGCGGCGGAGCCGCAGGCCGTGAGCAGCAGGGTGACCAGCGCGACGATCGTCGCCAGGATCGGACGGTGCGCCGGCATGCCGTCGATTGTCGCGTGTGCGGCGCACCCGGCCTAGGCTGAAATCGGTGCGGAGGTGGAGCCCCGATGACGTGGCAGCTGGCATGCCTGACGGCGTCGCTCGCGCTGGTCGCGACGGCCGCCGCCCGGGCGTGGCTGCGCTCGGGCGCGCACCGCGACGCGGTCGCCCGCCGGGCCGTGCGTCGTGGTGCGGTCACCGACCCGCTCGTGACGCTCACCGTGCAGGTGCGTCTGGGCGAGCTGGCGCGCGAGCTGCGCGCGATCGACGACGACCCGCAGGTCTACGCGCGCGCCCACCACGCCCGTGCCGCGCAGGGCGCGTACGACGCCCTGCTGCGCGAGGCGTGCCGCCTGGCCGGGCTGAGCGTCGTCGACCTGCCGATGCGTGCCGGGGAGCGCGCCGAATCGGCCGAACGTCTCCGCGAGGAGCTGGAGCTCAGCTCCCGCGGCTGGTCCTGGTAGCTGGCGAGATAGAGAAGGCGAACCCGCGAGATAGAGAAGCCCGGACGGGCCGCAGCCGGTGCGGCCCCTCCGGGCTTCGGACGTACATCCGCC
>NZ_JBEYBQ010000062.1:0-10063 GCF_040632295.1 Isoptericola sp. NPDC019482 | reverse complement strand
GCCACCTTGCGCGACCCCTCCCGGGCGTCGAAGACCAGCTCGCCCGACGGCGCTTGCGCGTCGTTCCCGGGCCTCTCCATCTCGCGGGTCCGGGTTCTCTATCTCGGCACAGGGGGCATGATGTGCGCATGGTCGCGAGAAGCCAGCGTGGGTGGACGGGCGAGCCGGGCGAGCTGCTCAGGGTGGGGCCGGGGTTCCGCCTCGCGGACGTCGACCCGGACGCGAAGCCGGGGTACGACGGGAAGAAGAAGGACGGCGCGGCCGACCTGCTCGCCGGCGAGCAGGAGCTCGACGAGCTGCAGGAGCGCCTGTACGCGCAGAGCCGCGAGGACCCGTCCGCGCCGGCCGTGCTGCTCGTGCTGCAGGCGATGGACTCCGCGGGCAAGGGCGGCATCGTGCGGCACGTCATCGGCGCCACGGACCCGCAGGGCGTGCACCTCGTGGCGTTCAAGAAGCCGACGCCGCAGGAGCTGGCGCACGACTTCCTGTGGCGCGTCGAGAAGGAGGTCCCCGAGGCGGGGTACATCGGCGTCTTCGACCGCTCGCACTACGAGGACGTGCTCATCGGGAAGGTGCGCGAGCTGGCCCCGCCGGAGGAGATCGAGCGGCGGTACGGCGCGATCAACGCGTTCGAGTCCGAGCTGGTCGCGCGCGGCACGCGCATCGTCAAGGTGATGCTGCACATCTCGCCCGAGGAGCAGAAGGCGCGGCTCGGCGAGCGCCTGGAGCGCCCCGACAAGCACTGGAAGTACAACCCCGGCGACGTCGACGAGCGCCTGGAGTGGCCCCGGTACATGGACGCCTTCCAGACCGTCTTCGAGCGCACCTCCACCGACCGTGCGCCCTGGTACGTCGTCCCCGCGAACGCCAAGTGGTACGCCCGCCTCGCCGTGCAGGCGCTGCTGCTGGACGCGCTCGAGGACATCGACCCGCAGTGGCCCGCCGCGACGTTCGACGTCGAGAAGGAGAAGGCGCGCCTCGCGGCGTCGTGACGCTCAGCCGGCGACGGCGGGCCCGGCCGCCTGCTCGACGTCGTCGGGCAGGTTGGCGTCGAGCGGTTCGCGGTCGGTCTTGGTCCACGTGCGCCGCCCGGCGAGCTCGCGGACCAGCGCCACCGTGACGACCGGCCACAGCAGCCACGTGTAGAGCATGTACGGGATCAGCCCGAACACCGCGCGCAGGAACGGGTGCCGCCCCGGCTCGTTGGTCATGAGCAGGGACAGGAAGCTCGGCACCAGGGCGATCGTCGCGAAGAACACCAGCGACGGCCACCAGCCGGAGACGAACGGGACGTCGCCGAACAGCCAGAACACCAGCGACAGCACCAGGCCGAGCCCCATGAGCAGCTGCAGCAGCGGCATGAGCAGGTAGGCGAGGTGGTCGAGGCGCGCCCCGACCGACACCGGCGCCCGCAGCGCACCCCGCAGCAGGCTGAACGCCTGCCAGTTCCCCTGCGCCCAGCGCACGCGCTGCTTGAACAGGCGGCGCATGCTCGTCACGCCCTGCTGGTCGACGGTGGTCAGGACCGTCTGGCGGCCGCGCCACCCGGCACGGATCAGCCGCACGCCGATGTCCTGGTCCTCGGTGAGGCGGTCGCGCCAGGGGCCGCGCTCGACCCCCGGCGGGAGCTTCTCCGTCGTGACGACGTCGTCCAGCGCGGCGAGCCGCACGTACTGGCCGTTGCCGCCCATGTTCGCCGTGCCCCACGCCGACCGCCCGAGCTGGTAGACGTACGCCATGACGCCGAACTCCACGTCCTGTCCCCAGGTGAGGTAGTGCCGGCGGTTGTAGATGCGGACCAGCGCCTGGACCCCGCCCACGCGCTCGTCGGAGAACGTGCCGGCCAGCGCCCGCGGCGCGTCGGGCGGGATGCGGCCGTCGGCGTCCACGACGCCGACGACGACGCGCGTCGTCGGCCAGCCGGCGTACCGCCCGGCGAGGACCTCCGCGTGGACGAACTCCCACGCGTTGTCGAGCCCCGCGGACTTGCCCACGCGGGCGTTCGGCAGCTCGCGGCGCAGCACGTGGAGCTCGGGCACCCGGGCACGCAGCTCGGCGAGGACCTCGGGCGTGCGGTCGTCCGACCCGTCGTCGATGACGACGATCGCCTTGTGCGTGGCCTCCACGGCGACGAGCCTGCTCACGCTGTCGGCGATCGTCACCTCCTCGTTGAGCGCGGGCACGACGAAGACCCACAGGTAGTCCTCCTCGTGCGCGGACTCGACCGCCCTGCGCTGACGCCGGCGCTCGAACCACGCGCGGACGACGAGCCAGACGATCACGCAGAAGGTGACCAGCGTCAGGGCGAGCAGGAACCACATGAGCACCTGCACCGCCACCGGCATGCCGCGGTACGGGTCCCACCACGGCGCCGTCGTGGCCAATACCGCGGCGGCCGTCGTCGGCAGGCCGGTCACTCGGCGGTCCCGTCGGACGCGGTCCGGGGCGACGTGTCGTACGGGTCGACCGTCGACTTCGGGGCGATGACGACGTCCTCGAGGTCCTGCGGCACGCGGTCCACCGGGCCGGGCTCGCGCACGAACTCCGGGCCGTCGAGGGCGTCGGTGCGGTGGAACCCGGCCCACTCCAGCACCTGGGCGCGCACGAACCCCGGACCGGACGTGTGCGGCACGGGGGAGTTGAAGACCAGGTGCTCCAGGGCGTCGACGATGCGCTCGGCGGCGCGCCCGTCCCCGTACGGGTTGGGCTGCCGGGAGAACGCGGCGTGCGCCGCGGGGTCGGTGAGCACCCGGGTGGCGGCGGCGACGATCGTGTCGGCGTCGGTGCCGACGAGCTCGAGGGTGCCCGCCTCGACGCCCTCGGTGCGCTCGGTGGTGGTGCGGGCCACCAGCACGGGCACGCCGAGCGCCGGCGCCTCCTCCTGGATGCCGCCGGAGTCGGTGATCACCAGGGTCGAGCGCGCCAGCAGGCGGGCGAACGTGTGGTACTCCATGGGCGCCGTGAGGGTCGCGGCGTCGACGTCGTCGAGCTCCTCGTGCACGATCCGCGCGACCCGGGGGTTCGGGTGCACCGGCACCACGAACCGGACGTCCGGGTGGGCGTCGGCGAGCCGGTGCACCGCCCGCGCGATGCTGCGGATGCCCTCGCCCCAGTTCTCCCGGCGGTGCGCGGTGACGGTGACGACGCGCGACGTCGCGTCGTCCTCCAGCCACGCCAGCTCGGGCCTCCCGTAGGGCACCTCGCGCGCGGCGGCCCACTGCAGCGCGTCGATGCCGGTGTTGCCGGTGACGAACGTGCGCCCGATGTCGACGCCCTCGCGCACGAGGTTCTGCACGTTGCTGCGGGTGGGTGCGGCGTGGAAGGAGGCGATGCGGGCGACGAGCTGGCGGTTGAGCTCCTCGGGGAACGGCGAGAGCGTCGTGCCGGTCCGGAGCCCGGCCTCGACGTGGGCCACCGGGATGCGCAGGTGGAACGCGGCGACGGCGGCGGCGGCCGCGCTGGAGGTGTCGCCGTGCACGATGCAGGCCGCGGGGTAGTGGTCCTCGCGGACGCGCCCGGTCATCCGCTCGGGCGGCGGCCCGTACCGGCCGGTGACGAACTCGTCCAGCCCGGCGATCACCGACGACGAGAGCTGGTTCAGCGTCAGCCCCGGGCGGCCCACGCCGAGGTCGCCCGCGATCTCGCACCCGGCCTCCTGCAGCACGTAGTCCACGAGCTCCTTGTGCTGGCCGGTCGTGACGACGACCGGGCGCAGGCGCGGGTGGTCCTGCAGGCGCTGGATCAGGGGGAACAGCTTGATCGCCTCCGGGCGGGTGCCCAGCACGACCAGGATCTCGGGGCTGACGGGAAGCGGCATGTCTCTACCTTCGTCGAGCGGGGTGCCGGGTGCTCGCCGACACCGATGAGTTCCGGTTCGTCCGCGGGTCGGAAGGGTGCTGCACCGGCCGCGAAGGGGCGGTGCCCGTCAGGAGGGAGCGGCCATGGTGACCGCACGCACGCACCTGTGGTTCGGGAACAACCGCGCGCACGAGGCGGCGGCCTTCTACGCCGAGCACATCCCGGGGTCGTCGGTGGAGTCGGTGCTCACGTCGCCCGAGGGAGTGCCGGGGGCGGCGGCCGGCGAACCGTTCGTCGTCGAGTTCACGGTAGCCGGGCTTCCTGTGACCGGCCTGAACGCGGGCCCCGAGTTCACGCTGAACGAGGCGTTCAGCTTCTACCTGCGGGTCGACTCGCAGGAGGAGGTGGACCGGTACTGGGAGGTGCTCACGTCCGACGGCGGCGAGCCCGGGCCCTGCGGCTGGTGCAAGGACAGGTTCGGCATCTCCTGGCAGGTGATCCCGAGGCAGCTCGAGGAGCTGTCCGGCGACTACTCGACCGAGGCGAACCTGCGCACCATGAACGCGATGCTGAAGATGGGCAAGATCGACGTCGCCGGGCTGGAGGCCGCCTACCGCGGGGAGTGACGCACCCGACCCCTGCGGGCCACGGGGTGTCGGCATCCTGTGCTGGGGTTGCGGACGCGACCGAAGGTCGATGGCGTCGTGTGATCAAATTGCCGGCGTGCTGACCGTCGCCACCGCCAACGTCAACGGCATCCGTGCCGCCTTCCGCCGCAACATGGACGCCTGGATCGCCGCCCGCACCCCCGACGTCCTGCTGCTGCAGGAGGTGCGGGCGCCGGACGAGCTGGTCCACGAGTACCTCGAGGGCTGGCACGTCGCCCACCTGCCCAGCGACCTCAAGGGGCGAGCGGGCGTCGCCGTCGCGTCGCGCCTGCCGCTGCACGCCGTGCGCACGGGCCTCGAGGCGCACGGCCCGGACGGCGAGCCCGAGCCGCCCGTGGACACGGGCCGCTGGGTCGAGGCCGACGTCGAGCTCCCGGGCGGCGGCCTGCTCACCGTCGTCTCCGCCTACCTGCACTCCGGCTCCAACGCCCCGGGGCAGGAGCACACGATGGCGGCCAAGTACGCGCACCTCGACAAGGTGACCGCGCGCCTGTCGGAGCTCGGCGCGGCGGAGCACCCCGCGGTCGTCGCCGGCGACCTCAACATCGCCCACCGGAACGAGGACATCGCGAACTGGAAGGGCAACCTCAAGAGCGCGGGCTTCCTGCCGCAGGAGCGGGCGTTCGTCGACCGGTGGCTCGACGAGCTCGGCTGGGCCGACCTCGGCCGCGCGCACGGCGGCGAGGGCCCCGGGCCCTACACCTGGTGGTCGTGGCGCGGGCAGTCGTATGTGAACGACCGCGGCTGGCGCATCGACTACCAGCTCGCCAATGCGGCGCTGGCGCCGCGTGCGGTCAAGGTCGAGGTCGACCGCGCGCCCACCTATGAGGAGCGCTGGTCCGACCACGCCGCCGTCGTCGCCACCTACGACCTGTAGCGCGGTGTGGGCGGGCTTCTGGCCCTGTTTCGGGAGCGAAACAGGGCCAGACGTCCGCCCACAACGGGTCAGCGGTGGCCGCGGGGGAACATCGCCCGCTGCACGGCGTCGTGCACGTCGGTGTTGAGCTGCGGCCCGGACAGGAGCTCGGCGCCCGGCCCCTGCGCGGTGATCGGCGTGGCCTCGCCCGTGTGCCCGCCGGTGGTCCAGTCGACGGTGAACTCCAGGTCGGTGCCGGGGATCGGGAAGGGGTCGTCCTCGGCGGTCTGGCCCTCGCCCGACTCGTCCTCGGGGTCGACGTTCTCGATCGCGAGCCCGCCCGTGGCGTGGTCGCCGACGACGAGCACCAGGGTGTCGCGGTGCTTCTTCTGGAAGTCGAGGGCGAGGGCGACGGTCTCGTCGAGAGACCGGCCCGCCTCGATGGTGCGCGTCGCGTTGCTCTGGTGCGCGAACTCGTCGATCGCCTCCTCCTCGAGGAACAGGAAGAAGCCGTCGCGGTCGCGCTGGAGCACGTCGAGCGCCTTGGCGGCCATGTCGACCAGCGGCACCTCGGGGGAGTAGACGTCGCCCTCGCCCTCGTTCGCCTGCTGGAACATCTCCTCGTTCGCGAACAGCCCGAGCAGCTTGCGGCCGTCCGCGTCGGCGAGGCCCTCGGCGTCGCTCACGTACGTGTACCCGAGCTGCTGGGCCCGGTCGACGAGGTTCCCCTCGGTGCCCTTGCTCTGCTCCTCGGGGTCCTCCGGCGGGTTGTCGGGCCATGCGCCCGGCTCGCCCTCGGGGTACCAGAAGTCCTCGCCGCCGCCGAGCAGCACGTCGGGCCTCGACTCCTCCAGGTACTGCCGCGCGATCTCGCTCTGGTCGTACCGGTCGGTGACGTGCGCGCCGAACGCGGCCGGGCTGGCGTCGGTGACCTGCGCCGTCGAGACGAGGCCGGTCGCCTTGCCGGCGCGTCTGGCGTCCTCGAGCAGCGTGGGGACGGGGTTGCCGTCGGCGTCGACGCCGACGGCGCCGTTGAACGTCCGCACTCCGGTGGAGAACGCGGTCGCGCCTGCCGCCGAGTCGGTCACCGCGTCCTCGGGGTCCGCGGAGTCGGTCGCGGTCCAGCCGGCCTCGTCGAGCGAGTCCATGACGAGGTGGCCGTCCTTGCCCACGGTCGCCAGGCGGATCAGCTCCCGGGCCGCCAGGCCCATGCCGTCGCCCTGGAGCACGATGACGTTCCGCGCCCGGTCCCTGTCGTGCCGTCCGTCGTGCCCGCCGCGCCCGCGGTCGTCACCGCCGGCCGTCGCGCCGACGGCCGTCCCTGCGGCGACCACTGCCGTGAGCGCCGCCGCTCCGACGCGGCGCATCGTGGTGCGTGCTGCCATCGCTCCTCCTCGAACGATCGAGCCCGGCGACGTCGTGCCGCCGCGCCCCCGCACCGTAGGCAGGGGCCCGCGTCACCGGCATCCGGGGGGGGAGGAACCGCAGGTCGCGCGGGGTCAGGCGACCCGGTCAGGCGGCCCGGTCAGGCGGTGCGCCCCGCAGGCGCCGACGGCGGCGCGAGGAGGAAGCCCGGGGAGCGCAGGCCGGCGGCGTCGAACGCCTCCTGCACGGCCGCGGCCACGGCGTCGACGGCGTCCGCGCGCACCAGGGCGATCGCCGAGCCGCCGAAGCCGCCGCCCGTCATGCGCGCGCCGAGCGCGCCGGCGGCCAGCGCGGCGTCGACGACGAGGTCCAGCTCGCGGGCGGAGACCTCGTAGTCGTCCCGCAGGGAGGTGTGCGACGCGACCATGAGCGGCCCCACCTCGTCCGCGCGCCCGTCCGTGACGAGGTCGCGGAAGCGGGCGGTGCGGTCGATCTCCGTGACCACGTGCCGCACACGCCGCGCCAGGACGCCGTCGGGGTCGTGCGCGGCGAGCGCGGCGAGGGTCTCGTCCAGGCGGTCCGGGTCGACGTCACGCAGCGTCTCGACGCCGAGGAGCCCGGCCGCGCGCTCGCAGGTCGCCCGCCGCTCGGCGTACTGGCCGTCGACGAGGGCGTGCTCGGCGCGGGTGTCCACGACGAGCAGGGTGAGGCCGGCGGCCGCAAGGTCGAACGGCACGGGCGTGCCGGACTCCAGCGCGGACAACCCGGGCCGCGAGTCGACGAGCAGCGCGTGGCCCGCGGTGGCGCGCAGGGACGCGGCCTGGTCCATGCCGCCCGTCGGCGCGCCGGCGATCTCGTTCTCCGCGCGCACGCACGCCGTCACCAGCGTCGCGCGACCGGCGTCGTCCCCCGCGAGGCCGAGCCTGCCCGTCTCGTCGAGCGCGACGGCGACGGCGCACTCCAGCGCGGCCGACGACGACAGCCCCGCGCCGAACGGCACGCACGAGTCGACGACGGCGTCGAAGCCGCGCACCTCGTGCCCGTCCTGCGCGAGCGCCCACGCCACGCCCGCGACGTACGCGCCCCAGCCCGACACCGCGCCTGGCGCGACGTCGGCGAGCCGGGCCGTCCAGACCTCGCCCGGCGCCTGCGCGGACCCGAGGCGCACGACGTCGTCCTCGCGGTGCCGCAGCGCGACATACGTGCGGTGCGGCAGCGCGGTCGGCAGCGCCAGCCCGCCGTTGTAGTCGGTGTGCTCGCCGATGAGGTTGACGCGGCCCGGGGCCGACCAGACCCCGTCGGGCGCCTCGCCGGGGAACGTCCGGGCGAACAGGTCGCGGACGCGCGCCGCGCCCTCGTCGTCGGACCAGGACTCGAGCCACTCGGGCGTGCTCATGGCGGGACAGCTCCTTCGCGGGCAGGACGGCGGGTGCGGGCGCCGACGCGACGCCCGGGGGAGGGTATCGCGGGTCAGCCCTGGACGGGGCTGAGGTTCAGCCGCATGCCGGCGAGGCCGCGCGAGCGGCCGGCCAGGGCGCGGGCGACGTCGCGCAGCACGCGAGCGCCGGCGGAGTCGGGGTCGGAGAGCACGACCGGCGTGCCGTCGTCGCCGGCCGCGCGCACGGCCACGTCGAGCGGCACCTGACCCAGCAGCGGCACCGTGGTGCCGAGCGTGGCGCCCAGCCGGTCCGCGACGCGCTGCCCGCCGCCGGACCCGAACACCTCGAGCCGGGACCCGTCGGGCTGCTCCAGCCACGACATGTTCTCCACCACGCCGACCACGCCCTGCGACGTCTGGGTGGCGATCGACCCGGCGCGCTCGGCGACCTCCGCGGCGGCGGCCTGCGGCGTCGTCACGACGACGATCTCGCTGCCGGGCAGCAGCTGCGCCACCGAGATCGCGATGTCGCCGGTGCCGGGCGGCAGGTCGAGCAGCAGCACGTCCAGGTCGCCCCAGAACACGTCCGCGAGGAACTGCTCCAGCGCGCGGTGCAGCATCGGCCCGCGCCACACGACCGGCTGCCCCTCCGGCACGAACATGCCGATCGACACGACCTTCACGCCGTGCTCGATGGGAGGCAGCAGCATGGAGTCCACGCGGGTGGGCTGGCGGTCCACGCCGAGCATGCGGGGGATGGAGAAGCCGTAGATGTCGGCGTCCACGACGCCGACGTTCAGGCCGTCGGCCGCCATCGCGGCCGCGAGGTTCGCCGTCACGCTCGACTTGCCGACGCCGCCCTTGCCGGACGCGATCGCGTACACCTTGGTGAGCGAGCCGGGCTGGGCGAACGGGATCACGGGGTCGCCGGCGCCGCCCCGCAGCTGCGAGCGCAACGACTGCCGCTGCTCCGGGGTCATGACGCCGAGCTGCACGTCCACGCCCGTCACGTCGTCGATCGCCTCGACGGCGGCGGTGACGTCGCGCACCAGCGTGCCCTTCATGGGGCAGCCGGCCACGGTGAGGTCCACGCCCACCGTGACGCGGCCGCCGTCGTGCACGTCCACCGAGCGCACCATCCCCAGGTCGGTGATGGGCCGGCGGATCTCCGGGTCGACCACCGACGCCAGGGCGGTGCGGACGCGGTCGGTCAGCGGTGCGGGGCCGTCGGGGGAGCCGGAGGTCATGCCTCGATCCTAGGTGCGGCGGGCGGGGGCGCCGGTGCGTCGTGGGTCACGACCGGACGGGCCGGCCGGACAGCGCGGCCGAGACCCGCAGCGCGAGGGTGCCCACGTCCACCGGGCCGGTCGTGTCCTGCCGCACCACCGGGCCGAGCGCGAGCGGAGCGGCCCCGGCGGACCAGGCGGCCCACTCGGCCGCCAGGTCCCGGTCGTCGCCGTGCACCGGGTGCCGACCGGTGCGGGCCTCGACGCGCTCGCGGGCGACGTCGGGCGGCACGTCGCACCAGACCTCGACGACGGCGTCGGCGCCCGCGGTCGCGAGCCCGCGCAGCGCGTGGTCCAGGTCGCGGGGCCGGAACCACCACGACTCGACGACCACGCGCGGCAGCGGTGCCGCGGCCAGGCGCCACACCGCCTCCATCGCCGCCGCGCCGACCACCCCGGTACCGACCAGCGGCGCGGCCCCGGGCCCGACGGCGTCCGCCAGGGCCTCCTTGACGACGTCCTTGCCCAGCCACGGCACGCCCAGGCGGGCGGCGAGCGGGGCCGCCAGCGTCGTCTTGCCCGACCCGGGCAGCCCGTTGACCAGTACCACCTGTCGTGCCACGCCCACCACCCGTCCGTCGTCGGCACCGCGTCGGTCGCGCCGTCGGGAGACTAGCTGTGATGTCCAGGGAGGTTGTCCCGATCTCGTGACGACGACACGGAATCGGGTTACCGGATGACGAAGGCCTCCGGTTGTGAAGTGGAGCTGTCG
>NZ_JBEYBQ010000061.1:0-10537 GCF_040632295.1 Isoptericola sp. NPDC019482 | reverse complement strand
GTACACCCAGTCGGCCCAGGCGGCGTCCGAGGCGCTCGTGACGATCTGGAAGATGATCGGCAGCACGAAGAACACGGCCACCAGCGTGAAGATCGCGCCGGCGCTGTGCCGCATCAGGGTGCCGACGGCGAGGGAGAACGCCGCGACCGTCGCGAGGTAGAGCACGCACCCGAGCAGCGACCGCAGCTGCTCGTCGTCGGACAGGTCCACCGAGAGCCGCGCCGCGTCGAGCAGCGGACGCGTGACGAGGTACGCGACCGCCAGCGCGACGGCGGCCACCACGGCCGTCGTCACGACGATGACGACGAGCTTCGCCCACAGGCTCGGCAGGCGGCGGGGGACGGCGGCGAACGTCGAGCGGATCATGCCCGTCGAGTACTCGTTGGTGACGATGAGCGCGGCGAGCACGGCGACGGCGAGCTGCCCGAACGAGTAGCCGAGCGTGACCACCGTGGTGCCGGTCATCCCCATCGACTGGAACCCGGGGTCGTTGCCCATCCCCTCGGCCATCTCCGCGTTGTCGACAGAGACCCGCATGATGCCCGCCATCATCAGCGCGAACCCCACCATCACGACCGCCGTGATGATCGCGGTCCACACCGTCGAGCGCAGGGTGCGGAACTTGATCCACTCGCTGCGCAGCACGCGCGGGAACGTCACGGGGCGGACGGCGACTGCGGGCACGTCGGGCGTGGGGGCCGGGCGATCGGCGGTGGCGGTCATCGGTCGGCTCCCGTCGCCTCGGCGGTGTGCGTGCCCGGGTGCGCGCCGCCCGCGACGGCGGTGACGTCCTCGGTGCGGTACTCCACGGCGTCGGAGGTGAGCGCCATGTACGCCTCCTCCAGGGTGGACCCCTGCGGGGTGAGCTCGTGCAGGACGACGCCGCCCGCGGCGGCGACCTCGCCCACGCGGGCCGCCTCGAGGCCCGTGACCCGCAGGGCGCCGTCGTCGCCCGCCGCGACGTCGCCCCCCTCGCGGCGCAGGGCGTCGGCGAGGTCGGTGGCCTGCGGGGAGCGGACCACGACGGTGCGGCCCGCCGAGCCGTCGACGAGGTCCCGCACCGGGGTGTCGGCGAGGATCCGACCGCGCCCGATGACGATCACGTGGTCCGCGGTGAGCGCGACCTCGCTCATGAGGTGGCTGGACAGGAACACGGTGCGGCCCTCGCTCGCCAGGTAGCGCGCCAGGTTGCGCACCCACAGCACGCCTTCGGGGTCGAGGCCGTTGACGGGCTCGTCGAGGATGAGGGTGCGCGGGTCGCCGAGCAGCGCGACGGCGATGCCGAGACGCTGCCCCATGCCGAGCGAGAAGCCGCCGACCCGCTTGCGCGCCACGGCGGTGAGGCCGGTGAGCTCGACGACCTCGTCGACGCGGGTCGGCGCGATCCCGTGCGTGGCCGCCAGCGCCTGCAGGTGCTGGCGGGCCGTGCGGCCCGGGTGCACCGCCTTCGCCTCGAGCAGCGCGCCCACCTCGGCCAGCGGCCGGGCGTGCTGCGCGTACGGGCGGCCGTTCACGGTGACGCGGCCCGCCGTCGGGCGGTCGAGCCCCATGATCATGCGCATGGTGGTGGACTTCCCGGCGCCGTTCGGGCCGAGGAAGCCCGTGACCGTGCCCGGCCGGACGGTGAACGTCACGTCGTCCACCGCCAGCTTCGGTCCGTATCTCTTGGTCAGGCCGTGCGCTTCGATCATGTCGTCCCCGGGTCGTCCGTCGGGTGCCGTCGCCTCGTGCTGCTGGTCGCGTGCCGCCGTCCCGTCCCGCTGTCACAGCGTCGTCGTCCGCGGGCACGGTCGGTCACGAGCCTACGTGCGGGCCGCGCGGTCGTCATGGGCGGGACCGGGTGATCCCGGGCGGGTGCGGCATGCTTCGGGCATGGATCCCGACCGGCGACCGGACCCCCGCCCCGACGACCTCGACCTCGCGCTGCGCGCGGCGCTCGCCGGCGCGGAGCTGGGCCTGGCGTACTTCGCCCGGGTGCAGGGCCTCGCGCGCGACCACAAGGTCGACGGGTCGGTGGTGACCGAGGCCGACCTCGCCGTGGAGGAGGAGGTGCGCCGAGTGCTGCTCGCGGCGCGGCCCGACGACGCGTTCCTCGGCGAGGAGACGGGCGAGCTCGGCGCAGGGGACCGCCGGTGGATCCTCGACGGCATCGACGGCACGCTCGTGTTCGTCGAGGGCGACGACCGGTGGCAGACCCTGATCGCGCTCGAGGAGGACGGCGAGGTCACCGTCGGCGTCGCGATCCTGCCCGCGCAGGGGCAGGTCTGGTACGCCGCCCGCGGCCGGGGCGCGTTCGTCGCGGACGTCGTCGGGGGCCGGGTGACGGCGGACCGGCCGCTGCGGGCGGGCGGTCCGCCGGAGTCGCTCCGCGCGTCGCGGACGGCGGTGCTGCCCCCGGTCGCGATGATGCCGGAGCGGTACCACGCCGAGGTCGACCGGCTCGTCCGTGCCGTCGAGGTGGCCGACTGGCGTGTGCACGGCGCCCTGCTCGTCGCGTCCGGCGAGCTCGACCTCGCCGTCCAGGTGGGCGGGAAGGTGTGGGACTACGCGCCGCTGTCCCTCATCGTGACCGAGGCGGGCGGCGTCTTCGGCGGCGACGACGGGAGGCCGCACCCCGTCGCCGGCACCGGCGTCTTCGCGGGTCACGAGGTCACGGCCGCGGCGGCGCGTGACGTACTGGGCGATGTCGGGACGCCGGGAACCTATCCGGGCACCGATGCGTTCCCTACGATGGAACGCACGGCCAGCGACCCGGCACTGCGCGCGCGACGACCCGTCGTCGGGCACCCGGCAGCCGCGACCAGGAGGAGTTCATGAGCAACCCCGTCTTCTCGAACAGCGACGTCTTCGGCGAGCCCCGCCGTACGGGCGCGCGTCCGGGGGCCCGCACCGGGGGCACCGCGACGGCGCAGCCGCAGTACGGGGCCTACGGCGCCGGCATCACGGGTGCCCAGGCCGCCGACGCCGCGAGCCTCGACGCCATGTACCAGGCGCCGTCGGCCACCACGGCCGACACCAAGCGCCTCACCTACGACGACGTCGTCATCAAGACCGGCGGGCTGCTCGCGCTGCTCGTCGTGGTGGCCGCCGCCACGTGGACGATGGCGCCGGGCATCTGGCCGGTCGGCATGATCGTCGGCCTCGTGCTGGGCCTGGTGAACGCGTTCAAGCGCAACCCCAGCCCCGTGCTGATCATGCTGTACACCGTCGCGCAGGGCGTGTTCCTGGGCGGCATCTCGAAGTACTACGAGTCGTTCTACGACGGCGTGGTCGGCCAGGCCGTGCTCGCCACGATCTGCACCTTCGGCGCGGCGCTGCTGCTGTTCCGCTCCGGCAAGGTGCGCGTGACCCCGAAGTTCACGCGCTGGCTGCTCATCGCCATGGTGGGCTACCTGGTCTTCTCGCTCGTCAACGTGGTCCTGGTGTGGACGGGCGTGCTCGCGGGCTGGGGCATGCGGGGCGGCACGCTCGGCATCGTCATCGGCCTGCTCGCGGTCGGCCTGGCCGCCGCGTCGCTCATCGTCGACTTCGACTCGATCAAGCGCGGCGTGGAGCAGGGCGTCCCGGCCAAGTTCGCCTGGTCGGCGGCGTTCGGCCTGCTGGTCACGCTGATCTGGCTGTACCTGGAGTTCCTGCGCCTGCTGGCGATCTTCCAGAGCAGCGACTGACGCTCCGGCTCGGCACGAACAGACCGACGGCCGGTCACCCCGCGGGGTGGCCGGCCGTCGCCGTGCCCGGTGCCGGTGCGCGCCGCACCGCCCACGCGACCAGCAGCAGGCCGGCGGCGACGAGGACGCCGTGCGCGACGCGCACCGCCGGGGTGCCGAAGAACTGCGGCAGGTAGAGCAGCAGCCCGGCGGCCAGCGGGACGCCGACCCACCGCGGACCTGCGCCGCCCCGCCACATCGCGACGGCCGCGAGCACGCCCGCCGCGGCGACCAGGGCGAGCCCCAGGCCGAAGAGGGTCATCGCGGCGGGCTGCTCGCGGAGCACGTCGACGTCCGCGAGCAAGGCCGGGTCCTGCGTGCGTAGCGCGGCCTGCGCGATCGTGCGGATGCCGAAGATCTCGGCGCCGAAGTAGAGGGAGCTGAGCGCGGCCCCGGCCCAGGCGGTGACGACGGCGGCGGTGGCGGCGCGCGCACCCGGGGCGACGGTGCCCGGGGCACCGCTCCCGCACAGCAGCGCCCGCAGGCCGAGGAGCGTCGGCGCGAGCAGGCCGAGCCCCGCGATCCCGCACAGGTGCGCCAGCACCCACCGGTCGGAGGCGAACGACTCCGCGAGCGCGAGGCTCGGCACGGACTCGTCGGGCCACGGTCGGAGCACGGGGAAGAGCAGCAGGAGCACGCCGGCCGCGACGGCGCTGCCCGCGGTCCAGGCTGCGATCCGGGTGGTGGGCGTCGGGGTTGCCGTCGGGGCGGGTGTCGTCGTGCGCGCGGCGTGGGTCGTGCGGGTCATGACTGCTCCTTCGGTGCGGGCGGGGGCGCGTCCGCGAGGGTGGTGACGCCGGCGACGAGCATGTCGACCAGGGCGTCGAAGCTGCGGTCGAGGTCCTCGGGCAGGCGGAAGCCGCCGGCGAGCTCGAGCGAGACGAAGCCGTGCACGCCGGCGCGCACCACGCGGACGGCGTCGATCGTGCGGTCGTCGGGGAGGCCGAACCCGTGCAGCACCGCCCCGACGAGCCCGACGACGCGGGCCCCGGCGGCGCGGTGCTCGGCGTCGTCGGGGGCGTCGGGGTCGGGCGCGAGCTGGACGGCGGCGTACCGGCCGGGGTGCGCGCGGGCGTAGTCCCGCCACGCGCGGGCGAGGGCGCGCAGGGCGTCGGGACCCGCGCGGCCGACGGTCGCCGCGGCGCTCGCAGTCGTCAGCTCGTCGAGGGCGACCAGCGCGACCTCGCGGCGCAGCGCCGCCAGCGAGCCGACGTGCTTGTACAGGCTGGGGGTGGCGACCCCGGCGGACGCGGCGACCTTCGCGAGCGTGAGGTCGGCGAGACCGGTCGGGCCGCCCGCGTCGACCTGCTCCAGGGCGAGGCGGACGACGGCGTCCCGCGACAGCCCGGCCCTAGGCACGGGCACCCCGCTCGTCGGCGCCGTTCTCCTGGGTGGCAGGGGAGGCGGGGAGTCCGGCGAGGAAGTCGAGGACGGCCGGGGTCACGACCTCCGGCGCCTGGTGCTGCGGGTAGTGGCCGACGCCGGGGACGAGGAGCTCTTCGCCGCCGAGCGCGTCCCGCATCCGCGCGAGCTCCGCGCCCGCTTCCTTGTAGTCGGGGTCGAGCTCGCCGACGACGACGAGCGACGGCGCCTGGACCTTGGCGACGAGCGGCTCGATCACGGAGTGGTCGAGCGCGACGGCAAGGTCGCGGAAGGAGCGCAGGTGCGCCGCGTCGGCCATGCTGCGGCGGATGCTCGCGACGTGCTCCGCGTGCCGGGGGGACTTGCGGCCCTTGGCGAACATCGAGGTGTAGAGCGACGCCCACGCCGCGGCGCCCCACGGGCGGACGAACACCGCGCGGTACAGGAGGCGGTTCATACGGATCTGGGCCGGGGTGCCGTGCTCGCGCAGGTGCGGGGCCACCAGCACGAGCGCGCGCACGAGCTCGGGGCGCTGCGCGGCGGCCCACACGGCGGCGGACCCACCCATCGAGCTGCCGACCAGCACCGCGGGGCCGGCGTCGAGGTGCTCGACGAGGGCAACGAGGTCGGTGCCCGTCTCGACGTCGCCGTGCGTGCGGAACGTGGTGTCGGAGTCGCCGTGGCCGCGGAGGTCGGCGACCACGACGCGGTGGCCGGCGGCGAGGAGCGCGGGGACGAGGTCGTCGTAGGTGGAGCGCAGGTCGCCCATGCCGGGCACCGCGACCACGAGCGGGCCCGTGCCCGCGTCCGTGTAGGCGATGCGCCCCTCGGGACGGCTGAGGTGCTGGATCGACGCGGTCTGCTTGATGTCCATAGCCACAAAGCTAATATCATTAGCCTGATGGCGCAAGAGGTTCGCCGAAGAAAGTTCTGCGCCCGTGTCGATCCCGTCGTTCCCCGTTCGACCTGGGGATGAGAAGGTCACCAGGAGGGTGACCGCGATCACGACAGGGAGCAGACCGATGGCCAAGTACATGCTGATCATGCGAGGGACCGACGAGGGCCAGGCCGCCTACGAGGAGATGGACTTCACCGAGGTCATCGCCGCGATGGGCCGCTACAACGAGTCGATGATGAACGCCGGCGTGCTCGCCGCGGGCGAAGGGCTGTCCGACGCGTCCGAGGGCGCCGTCGTCGACTTCTCCACCGACACGCCCGTCGTCACCGACGGTCCCTACGGCGAGACCAAGGAGCTGTTCAACGGCTTCTGGATCGTCGACGTCGCCTCCAAGGAGGAGGCGATCGAGTGGGCCAAGCGGGCGCCGCTGAGCGGTGCGGGCACCAAGCTCGAGGTGCGTCGCGTCAACGGTCCCGAGGACTTCCCGCAGGACGACGAGTGGGTGCAGAAGGAGCAGGGGTGGCGCGAGGAGCAGGCCCAGCGGGCCCAGTGAGCGCCGTCGAACCGCACGACGAGGGCCGCGCCGGCGACGGCGCGGCCCCTCGTCGCGTCGTCGAGGCGGTCTGGCGCATCGAGTCCAGCCGCATCGTCGGCGCGCTCGCCCGGTACACGAACGACTTCGCGCTCGCGGAGGACGTCGCGTCGGAGGCGCTGGCGGAGGCGCTGGTCACCTGGCCGCGCGACGGGGTCCCGCGCGACCCGGTGGCGTGGCTGCTCGCGACCGGGCGGCGCCGCGCGATCGACGCGTTCCGGCGCCGCTCCGGGCGCGACGAGCGGTATGCGGCGCTGGCCCGCGACCTCGGCGAGGGCGGCGCCGTCACGGGCGGGCCGGGTTCCGTCCCGGCTCCGGCCGACGACCTGCTGTGGGACCCGGACAAGATCGAGGACGACCGCCTCGCGCTGCTGTTCGTGGCCTGCCACCCCGTGCTGTCCAAGGAGGCGCGGGTCGCGCTGACCCTGCGCGTGGTGGCCGGCCTGACCAGCGAGGAGATCGCGCGGGCGTTCCTGGTGCCGGTGCCCACGGTGCAGGCGCGCATCACGCGCGCGAAGAAGACGCTGACGGCGGCGCGCGTGCCGTTCGAGGTGCCGGCCGCCGAGGACCGCGCGGAGCGGCTCGGCTCCGTGCTGAACGTCGTCTACCTCATCTTCTCTGAGGGGTCGACGGCGTCGGGCGGCGACGACTGGATGCGTCCGGACCTGGCGTACGAGGCCGTCCGCCTCGCCCGTGTCCTGACGCGCCTCGCCCCCGAGCCGGAGACGTTCGGGCTGCTCGCGCTGCTGGAGCTCACCGCGGCGCGGTTCCCCGCGCGCACCGGGCCGGACGGCGAGCCCGTGCTGCTGGAGGACCAGGACCGGCGCCGGTGGGACCGGTCCGCGGTCCGGCGGGGGCGCGACGCGCTCGCCCGGGCGGTCGCCGTCGGGCGCGGGCTGGGGGCGTACGGGCTGCAGGCCGCGATCGCGGAGCAGCACGACGTCGCGCCGTCCGTCCCCGAGACCGACTGGGAGCGCATCGTCGTGCTCTACGAGGCGCTGGGCCGCGTGGCGCCGTCGCCCGTCGTCGAGCTCAACCGCGCCGTCGCGGTCGCGATGGCGGCGGGCCCTGTCGCCGGCCTCGCCGTCGTCGACGACCTCGTCGCGCGCGAGGTGCTGTCCGGGTCGTACCTGCTGCCGTCCGTGCGCGGCGAGCTGCTCGCGCGGCTCGGCCGGAACGACGAGGCGCGCGCGGAGCTGGAGCTCGCCGCCCGCCTGTGCGGCAACGCCCGCGAGCGCGGCGTGCTGGAGGCGAAGGCCGCCGCCCTCTGACCCGCGACCTGTCAGACCCAGGTCGTGCCATAGGCCCCTGTGGCTCTGACAGGTCGCGGTCGCCGTGACTTGTCAGACCCAGGTCGGGCTATACCCTCACCTGGCTCTGACAGGTCGGCGGGGGAGGGTGGCGACGGCGACGCCGGCCAGGGCCAGCACGCCGCCGAGCAGGACGACGGCGGCGGGCACCTCGTCGAGCAGGGCCCAGGACATCAGCACGACCAGCGGCGGGACGGCGTACGTCGACGCCGCCGCGCGACCGGCGCTCACCCGGGCCAGGGCGTACCCCCAGGTGGTGAACGCGATCGCGGTCGGGAACACGCCCAGGTAGACGACGCCGAGCAGGGACGACGACGGCGCGGCGGACGCCTGCGAGATCAGCGCGGGCAGGAACGGCAGCGCCGCGACGGTGCCGGCGAGGCAGCCGAGCCAGGTCATGGTGAGCGCGTCGGCGTGGGGGAGGAGGCGCTTCTGCAGCGTGGCGGCGCCGGCGTAGAGGACGGCGGAGGCGAGGCCGAGCGCCACGCCGACGACGTCGAACCGGCCCGTGGTCGTCGCGACGGCGATGACGACCACGCCCGTGAACGCGACGGCGATGCCCGCGAGCAGGCGGCGCGGGAAGCCCTCGCGCAGCAGGACGCCCGCGAGGACGGCGACGAGCATCGGCGCGATGTTGACCAGCAGCGCGGTGGTGCCGGCGTCGAGGTGCTGCTCCGCGGCGTTGAGGGTGAGGTTGTACGCGCCGAACCAGGCCACGCCCCAGGCGAGCACGAGCAGCAGCACCCGGCCGCGCGGGAGGCGCACGGGGGTGCGGCGGCGGGCGCGGGCGACGAGCAGGATCACGGTCAGCGCCACGGAGCCGACGGCGACCCGGCCGAGGGTGAGCGCGCCGGCGTCGAGGTCGTGCCCGACGGCGCGCACGCCGACGAACGCGGAGGCCCACAGCACGACGGTGACGGTCATGGCGGCCGCCGTGAGGGCGCCGGCGCGGCGGACGGTGTTCCCTGGCGTGGCGCTCGGTGCGGGCGGCGCGGTGCGCGCGGTGGTCTCGGCCATGGGAATGATCGTGCCCTGCACTGTCACGTGAGCACCAGTTCAGATATCTACCGAACGCTTCAGTCGCGCTGTATCGTCGCGAGCATGCTCGACGTCCACCGCCTCCGCGTCTTCCGCTCCGTCGTCGCCAGCGGCTCCGTCGCCGCGGCGGCAGCCAACCTCGGGTACACGCCGTCCGCGGTGAGCCAGCACGTCGCCGCGCTGCAGCGCGAGACCGGACTGCAGCTGCTCGCCCGGCACGGCCGCGGCGTGCGGCCCACCGCGGCGGGGCAGGCGCTCGCCGCGCAGGCCGACGGGCTGCTCGCCCGCCTCGGGGAGGTGGAGACGTTCGTCGCCGACCTGCGTTCCGGGCGCTCCGGCAGCCTGTCCGTCGCCTACTTCGCCTCCGTGGGGGCGGCGTGGCTGCCGGCCGTCGTCAGCTCGCTCAGCACCGGGTTCCCCGGGGTGCGGCTCGACCTCGAGCTCACGGAGGAGATCCCCACCGACCCCTCGAGGCGCGCCGACCTGCAGCTCGCCGTCGCGCAGCCCGACTTCCGCCCCGCCGCCGGCACGACCGCCCACCACCTCCTCGACGACCCGTACGTCGCCGTCGTCCGCCAGGACCACCCGCTGGCCGGGCGGGACGAGATCGAGCTCGCGGAGCTGGTCGGCGACCGGTGGATCGACAACGACTTCGCGCGCGGCTGGTGCCGCCGCAACCTGCTCGAGGCGTGCCGCGCCGCCGGGTTCAGCCCGGCGTTCGCGGTGGAGGCCCACGACTACCCGACCGCCCTCGCGTTCGTCGCCGCCGGCATCGGCATCACCGTGCTGCCCGCGCTCGGCTCCGCGCGCCCCGCGGCGGGGACGGTGGCCGTGCCCGTGGTGCGGCCCGTGCCGGTGCGGTCCATCTACGCCCTGGTGCAGGACGCCGTCGCCGACACCCCGCCGGTGCTGGCCGCGCTCGCGGCGCTGCGCGACGTCGCCGGGTGCCCGGTGCCGTCCGCCGCGTAGGCTGGACGGCGCAGCCCCGCCGGGCATCGCCTGGCCTCTGCACCCCGACTCTGCACGACGACGAAGACGAGGTACCCCTGTGACCACGCTCCCCACCGCCACCGGCGGATTCGGCGACAAGCCCCAGATCACGTTCCCCGAGGGCGACGCGCCCGCCGGCCTGCAGGTGCAGGTGCTCGAGGAGGGCACCGGCCCGGTGGTCGACGCCGGCCGCACCATCGTCGTGAACTACCTGGGCCAGACCTGGGGCGGCGGCGTGTTCGACAACTCCTACGACCGCGGCCAGACCATCGACTTCCCGATCGGCGTCGGCGCCGTCATCGGCGGCTGGGACAAGGGCCTGGTCGGCCGCAACGTGGGCGACCGCGTGCTGCTGTCCATCCCGTCCGAGCACGGCTACGGCCAGCGCGGCGTGCCGCAGGCCGGCATCCCCGGCGGCGCGACGCTCGTCTTCGTCGTCGACGTCGTCGGCGTGCGCTGACACGGCGGACGAGGTAGTCCCGACCTCTCCCGAGGTAGTACGCGAGCCGCCGAGGTAGTGGACCAGTCCACTACCTCGGCGGCTCGCGTAGGCGGTCTCAACCGGTCATCGCAACACCGGGTTGGTCAGGTGGTCGAGAGTAGCTCGGCGAGTTTCTCGGCGGGGGTTGCCCAGCCGAGG
>NZ_JBEYBQ010000060.1:0-10957 GCF_040632295.1 Isoptericola sp. NPDC019482 | reverse complement strand
CGCAGCATCCAGCCGCGAGGCGGCGGTGGGCTGGCGCGTCGTCATGGAGCAAGTCAACCAGCCACCACCGACACTCCTTCGAACAGGCGTTCGAGTGTGGATCCTCCTGTGGACGAACGTCGGGGCGGCCTGAGCGGCGGGCGTCCCGAGGTGCGCACGCAGCAGCCCCAGTTCGTGGAAGCCCCAGTGTCGAGCTCTACCGCGTGAGCGCGGACGACCTCGACGTCGCTCGAGCAGCCTGGGTATCCCAGGACGAGGCGGCGCACGCCAAGGAGGCGGAGCCGGGTCGCGTCGAGGGGCTCATCCGCTTCCTGTGGCGCAACCAGCACACGTCGCCGTTCGAGCACGGGCAGTTCACCTTCGTCGTGACGACGCCGCTGTTCGTGGCCCGAGAGTTCATGCGGCATCGCACGTTCTCGTTCAACGAGATCAGCGGCCGCTACACGGTGCTGCCCGACCGGTACTACGTCCCGCCCGCGGGCCGGCCGCTGCGCCAGGAGGGGAAGGTGGGGGCGTACCGCTTCGAGGAAGGCACGGCCGAGCAGGTCGCGATGGTGCGCGAGACCATCACGGAGAGCACGGCCCGGCCGCACGCGGCCTACCAGCGCATGCTGGACGCGGGGATCGCCAAGGAGGTCGCCCGCGACGTCCTGCCCGTCAACGTCATGACGTCCTTCTGGGCCACGGTGAACCCGCGGAACCTGATGCACTTCCTGAACCTGCGGTCGGCACCCGACGCGTTGTTCGAGATCCGCGCCGTGGCCGAGCAGATGGAGCACCACTTCGCCCAGCACATGCCCGTCACGCACCGTGTCTGGCGCGAGTCGAACACGGCCTGACGGGGCGTCACGGGGAGCCGTCGCCCGGGCGCGCCCTTCAGCGGGTCCGGTTCACCCGCAGGATCTCCTCCTGGTAGGGCGCGACGACGGTGGGCGACACGCGGCAGTCGAGCATGAGGAACCGGCGCTGGTCGACGGGTTCGCGCGCCCACGACCCGAGCCGGTCGAGGTCGGCGAGCGAGCGCACGACGACGCCCTCGGCGCCGACGGCGGCGGCGAGCGCGGCGAAGTCGGTCTCGGGGATGCGCATGGGCTCCTCGGCGAGGCCCTGGCGGCCGTAGACGTGCACCTCGGCGCCGTAGACGGCGTCGTTCCACACGACGGCGACGCCGCGGCCGCCGGCGGTGCGCACTGCGGTCTCGAGGTCGGCGAGGGCCATGAGCCCGCCGCCGTCGCCGGTGGTGAGGACGACGGTGGCGTCCGGCTGGGCCGCGGCCGCGCCGGCGACGCTGGGGAAGCCGAGGCCGATGGACTGGAAGGCGGTGCCGACCATCATCATGCGGTCGGGCGAGGCCACGGGCCAGTACATGTTGGCCCAGCCGATGAAGTGGCCGCCGTCGGAGACGACCACCCGGTCGGCGGGGAGCAGCGCGCCGATGCGGCTCGCGACGCCGCGCGGGTCGAGGCGGCCGTCGGCGGCGAGGCCGTCCGCGGGTCCGGTGTCGTAGGTGCGGGCGGCGGCGACGCCCACGGAGTCGCGCCAGCCCGACGGCGCGGCGCCGAGGGCGCGCAGCTCGTCGACCAGGGCCCGCGTCACGAGCGCGGCGTCCCCGCGGACGAACGAGCCCACGTGCCGGTGGGTCGCGGCCTGCGCGACGTCCACCTGGACCACGCGGGTGCCGGGGGAGAAGAGCTCGCCGAACCGCATCGTGAACGGGTTGAGCGACGCGCCCACGACGACGGCGACGTCCGCCTCGCGCACCAGCGCCATCGCGCCGTCGGCGCCGAACCCGCCGGCGACGCCGAGGTCGTACCGGCCGTCGGGGAAGACGCCGCGGCCGAGCGCCGTCGTCGCCGTGAGCGCCCCGGTGGCGTCCGCGAGCTCGCCCAGCGCCGAGCTCGCGCCGGCCAGCCAGGCGCCGCGGCCCGCGAGGAGCAGGGGTCGCTCGGCCCCGGCGAGGGCGCGCGCGAGGTCGGTGATCGCGGCGGTGTCGAACGGGCCGGCGGGCGCGAGCGGCCCGGGGAGAGCGGGCGCGGGCGCCTCGGGCACCGTGCCCGCCTCGAGCGCGGCGACGTCGTAGGGGATGGCCAGCACGACGGGCACGCGGTAGGTGAGCGAGTGCTCGACGGCGATCACGGTGGTCGCGGCGGCGTCCGCGCGGCCGACGGTATAGGTGCGCGCGCCGACGGCGGCGGCCAGCGCGATCTGGTCCACGTCCCACGGGCGCGGGCCCGACGTCGGCTCGTCGCCCGCGAGCAGGACGAGCGGGACGCGCGCCTGCGCGGCCTCGGCGAGCGCCGTCAACGTGTTGGTGAAGCCCGCGCCGTAGGTCACCGTGGCGGCCGCGATGCGGCCCGAGGCGCGGAAGTAGGCGTCGGCGGCGACGACGCCGCCGGCCTCGTGCCGGACGGCGGTGAACCGGACGGGCGTGGTGCGCTCGACGTCGTCGAGGAACCAGGCGTTGCCGTTGCCCATGACGCCGAAGACGTGGTCGACGTGCTGGGCGAGGGTGCGGGCGACATGGGCGGACACGGTGGGCACGAGGCCTCCAGGGGAACAGTGACGGATGTGGCGTGCGTCCGTATGTGTCCCGTGCGGTCCCGACGCCGGTCCGCAGTGCTGCCTCGTGCTGACTGCCGGTGACCGGGCTGCCGTGCGCCCCTTTTTCGAGCGCAAGGCGGCGCGGGTCCGCCTCGACGCCGCGAGTATATCCACCGGTCGGGCGCGATCTTCGACGGGGGTCTTGTGAGGACGTACCGTCAGGCGTAACTTACCGTAAGTGGCTACTGACATATCTGGGTTCGCCGCACTGGCGGACCCCACGCGGCGCGAGATCTACGAGCGCGTCGCGGCCCGGCCGTCGTCGGTCGGGGAGCTCGCCGCCGGGCTGCCCGTGAGCCGCCCGGCCGTCTCGCAGCACCTGCGCGTGCTCAAGGACGCCCGGCTGGTCGCCGACGAGGCCGTCGGCACCCGCCGCGTCTACCGCGCCGACCCCGAGGGTCTGGCGATGCTCCGCGAGTACCTGGACCTGTTCTGGCGCCGTTCGCTCGACAGCTTCGCCGCCGTCGCAGAGGAGACCTTCCATGACCACCCCGACCCGACCTGAGACCGCCGCCGACCCCACCTCCGTGTCCGTGGCGGTGGACGTCGCCGCCCCGCTCGAGCACGTCTTCGACGTGTTCACCCTGCGCATGGACAGCTGGTGGGACCCCGACCACCACATGCTCGAGGACACGGCCGAGTTCGTCGTCGAGCCCTGGGTGGGCGGCACCATCACCGACGTCGGCCCCGCCGGCGAGCGGTGCACCTGGGGTCGCGTGCTCGTCTTCGACCGCCCCGCCGCCTTCGCCTTCAGCTGGGACATCAGCCCGCGCTGGGAGGTCGAGACCGACCCGGCACGGTGCAGCGAGGTGCACGTGTCGTTCGCCGCGGTCGACGCCGGCACCACCCGGGTGACGCTCGAGCACCGGCACCTCGACCGCCACGGCGAGGGCTGGGCCGCGATGCGCGACTCCGTCGGGAGCCCCGACGGTTGGGGCTCCAACCTGCGCCGGATGGCAGAGACCGCGAGGATCCCGGTCCCGATCGTGGACCGGGAGGTCGCCGAGTCGTGACGGCGCGGCGGGGTCACGCCTCGCCGAGGAACACCTCGACCACCGGCACGGCGACGTCGGGCCGTGCGGTGGGCAGGTGCAGCGTCAGCGTGCCGGGCGGCTGCCCGCCGGGGTTGGTGTTCCACGCCTTCTGGTCCGGGTCGGACACGGAGGTGCGCAGCTCGGAGCCGTCGTGCAGCAGCTGGGCGTACCGCACCCGGCCGGCGAGCCCGCGCAGGTGCACGTGCCCGAACGGCCAGGCGAACAGGTGCACGTACAGGCGGTCGTCGCGCTGCGTGAGCACGGAGCCGGGCGGCAGCCCGGGCGCGACGGCGGCCGCGACGTCGGGCTCGGCGGGCCCGGCGCCCCGGATCGACCGCTCGTGCAGGCGGGTCCAGGCGCCCAGCGCGGCGAGCGTGGCGGCGTCGCGCGCCGGGATCGCGCCGCGCCCGTCCGGGCCGACGTTGAGCAGCAGGTTGCCGCCCTTGGACACGGTGTCCACGAGCATGCGCACCAGCAGGTCCGGGTCCTTGAACCTCGTGTTGTCGCGGTCGTAGCCCCAGCTGCCGTTGAGGGTCTGGCAGGCCTCCCAGACGACGAGCCCGCCCGCGTCGTCGCGCATCGGCTGGTCGGGCTGGTACTGCTCGGGGGTGACGAGGTCGCCGGGGATGCCGAGCCGGTCGTTGACCACGGCCTGGGGCTGCAGCTCGCGGACCATCGCGAGGAGGCCCTCGGCGTCCCAGTCCTCGGGGCGCTTGCCGGGCCAGCCGCGCCGCTCGCGGGTGTCGGTGAAGTCGAAGAAGACGTAGTCGACCGGCCCGTACCCGGTGAGCAGCTCCCGCACCTGGGCGCGCAGGTACTCCCGGTAGCGGCCCATGTCGCGGCCCTCGTTGAGGGCGTGCGCGTCGGGGTCGTCCCGGCGGGGGTGGTCGGCGTCGATCGTGTAGTCCGGGTGGTGCCAGTCGAGGAGCGAGTGGTACAGCCCGAGGCGCAGGCCCTCGGCGCGGACAGCCTCGGCCAGCTCCGCCACCAGGTCGCGGCCGCGCGTACGGGCGATGCTGTAGTCGCTGACGGCGGAGTCCCACAGGGCGAAGCCGTCGTGGTGCTTGGTGGTCAGCACCACGTACCTCATCCCCGCGTCCTTCGCGGCGCGGGCCAGGGCGCGCGCGTCGAACAGGTCCGGGTCGAACACCTCGGCGTACCGTGCGTACTGCTCGACGGTCTGCTTCTCGAAGCTCATCACCCACTCGTGCCGGGCAGCCGCGGAGTAGAGGCCGAAGTGCACGAAGAGGCCGAAGCGGGCCTCGGTGAACCATGCCTGCTCGGGGCGCAGGGGCGGGGCGGCCGTGGTCATGCGGATCACTCCTCGTCGAGCGGGCAGGGGGGTGTCAGAGATATGACGTCTGCGCGTGCAGTTTGAGGATAGTCGGCGCAGACGGGGCTGGCGCAAGCGGCCGGGGCGCCTATACATTGGATGAATCAGTCCGCAGGCCGAGGGAGTCCGCATGTCCGACGTCGTCGTCGACGCGCACCACCACCTGTGGGTCCGCGCGCGGCACCCGCAGGACTGGATCGACCCCGCGACGATGGCCGCGATCGACGCCGACTTCACCGCCGCCGACCTGCCCGCCGCCGCCCACGGCGTCGACGCGACCGTCGTCGTGCAGAGCGTGAGCACCCGGGCCGAGACCGAGGACCTGCTCGACGTCGCCGCCTCGCCCGCGGGGCGCGCGGCGCGCATCGCCGGCGTCGTGGGCTGGGCCGACCTCCTCGACCCGGCGCTCGAGGACCGCCTCGCCGCGCTGCGCGAGGGCCCCGGCGGCGACCGCCTCGTCGGCATCCGGACGATGGTGCAGGCCGAGCCCGACCCGGGCTACCTCGACCGGCCCGACGTGCACGCCGGCATCGCCGCCGTCGGCGCCGCGGGCCTGCCCTTCGACCTCGTGGTGCGCGCCGACCAGCTCGCGTCGTGCGCCCGCCTCGCCGCGGCCCTGCCCGACACCCGGTTCGTGCTCGACCACCTCGCCAAGCCGCCGCTCGCGGCGCTGCCCGACGTCGTCGGCCACCCCGGGGACCCGGCCGCCCTGGACGCCTGGCGCGCCGACCTGGCGGCGCTCGCGGCCCGCCCGAACGTCGTCGCGAAGCTGTCCGGACTGGTCACCGAGGCGCGCTGGGACACCTGGACCACCGCGGACCTGCGCCCCGCCGCCGACCATGCTCTCGACGTCTTCGGCCCCGACCGCCTGATGCTCGGCAGCGACTGGCCCGTCTGCCTGCTCGCCTCCGGCTACGGACGTTGGTGGGCCGCCGCCGACGAGCTGCTGGAGTCCCTGTCCGGCGACGAGCGCGCCGCCGTGCGCGGCCGCACCGCCGTCCACACCTACGTGCTCGACACCTCGGGGCTCGATCATGGGCTCGATACCGAGCCCGCCACCACGACGAAGGAGTATCCGTGAGCAGTGCCGATCTCCCGCCGGAGTTCGCCGGCATCCGCGCCATCGTGACCGGGGGAGCGTCCGGCATCGGCGCCTCCGTGGTGCGCGCCCTGCTGGCGCGCGGCGCGCAGGTGGTCGCGATCGACCGCACGCGGGACGGCGTGCCCGAGGGGGCCGCGGCCGAGGTCGCCGACGTCACCGACGACGCGGCGGTGCGGGCCGCGGTCGCTGCGGCGGCCGAGACGCTGGGCGGCATCGACGTCGTCGTGAACAACGCCGGCATCGGCGCGCAGGGCACGGTCGCGGACAACGACGACGCCGAGTGGCTGCGGGTGCTCGACGTCAACGTGCTCGGCATCGTGCGCGTGACGCGGGCGGCGCTGCCGCACCTGCGGGCGTCGGAGCACGCCGCCGTGGTCAACACCGCGTCGATCGCGTCGTGGTCCGGGCTGCCGCAGCGCGCCCTGTACTCCGCGAGCAAGGGCGCCGTGCAGGCGCTCACCCTCGCGATGGCGGCCGACCACGTGCGCGAGGGCATCCGCGTCACCTGCGTGAACCCCGGCACGGTCGACACGCCGTGGGTGGGCCGCCTGCTCGACGCCGCCTCCGACCCGGCGGCCGAGCGCGCCGCGCTCGAGGCCCGCCAGCCCACCGGGAAGCTGGTGAGCCCGGAGGCCGTGGCGCACGCCGTCTGCTACCTCGCGAGCCCGCTCGCCACCGCCACCACCGGCACCGCGCTCGCCGTCGACGGCGGCATGCACGAGCTGCGGGTGCGCCCGCCGGAGCAGGCATGACCGCGAGCGGCACCGTGCTGCCGTCCCGGGAGGTGCGTGGCACCGGGGTCCGCCTGACGAGCCTCGGCTACGGCGCGGCGCAGGCCGGCAACCTCTACCGGGCGACGACGGACGCCGAGACGCAGGAGGCGGTCGACGCCGCGTGGGACGCCGGGGTCCGCTACTTCGACACGGCGCCGCACTACGGGCTCGGCCTGTCGGAGCGCCGGCTGGGCGCGAGCCTGGCGGGGCGGCCCCGGGACGAGTACGTGGTGTCGACCAAGGCGGGGCGCCTGCTGGTGCCGTCCCCCGAGACGGCGGACAGGCGCGACGACGACATCTTCGACGTGCCGGCCGCGACGCGGCGCGTCTGGGACTTCTCCCGCGACGGCGTGCTGCGGTCGCTGGAGGCGAGCCTCGAGCGCACCGGGCTGGACCGCGTCGACGTCGTGTACCTGCACGACCCGGACGACCACGAGGAGCAGGCGTTCGCCGAGGCCGTCCCCGCGCTGGTGGAGCTGCGCGAACAGGGCGTCGTCGGCGCGATCGGGGCGGGGATGAACCAGTCCGCGATGCTCGCCCGGTTCGTCGCCGAGGCCGACGTTGACGTGGTGATGTGCGCCGGCCGGTTCACGCTGCTGGAGCAGCCGGCCCTCGCGGACCTGCTGCCCGCGGCCCTCGAGCGGGGCGCGTCCGTCGTCGTCGCCGGCGTGTACAACTCCGGTCTGCTGGCGCGCGACGTCGTGCCCGACGACGCGACCTACGACTACGCCCCGGCGCCCGCGGCCCTGCTCGACCGCACCCGCCGCATCGCCGCCGCGTGCGCCGAGCACGGCGTCACGCTGCCGCAGGCCGCGCTCGGCTACGTGCGCACGCACCCAGCCGTGGCGAGCACGGTCGTCGGGCTGCGCACCGCCGACCAGGTGCGGCAGGCCGCGGACCGGCACGCCGCCGTCGTCCCCGCCGACCTGTGGGCCGACCTCGTCGACCGCGGCCTGCTCGCCCCCGAGGCGCACCCCGACGCCTTCGCCTGACCTGCGGGCCGGCACCCGCCCGCATGTCGGGACGGATGTGACCAGGACGCGACCCGGGCGCATGATCGAGGCGCCCCCCAGAGAGAACAGAGGACATCGATGCAGCTGCTCCGCCTGGGCCCGGTGGGCCAGGAGATCCCCGCCGTCGCGCACGACGGCGTCACCTACGACCTTCGACCGCTGACCGGCGGCCGCTCGGGAGACATCGACGGCGCCTTCCTCGCCGCCGACGGCATCGCGCGCACGCGCGCCGCCCTCGCCGCCGGCGAGCTGCCCGTGCTCGACGGCGCGGACGCCCTGCGCGTCGGGCCGCCGATCGCGCGCCCCACCGCCGTCGTGTGCGTGGGCCAGAACTACGCCGCGCACGCGCGGGAGTCCGGCGCCGAGCCGCCGCGCCTGCCGATCATCTTCTTCAAGCACCCCAACACCGTCGTCGGCCCCGACGACACGGTGCCGATCCCGCCCGGCGCCGACAAGGTCGACTGGGAGGTCGAGCTCGCGATCGTCGTCGGGACGCAGGCGAGCTACCTGCCGTCGCCCGAGGCCGCGCTGGCGCACGTCGCCGGCTACACCGTGGTGGACGACGTCAGCGAGCGGGCGTGGCAGCTCGACGACTCCCTCGGCCAGTGGTCGAAGGGCAAGTGCGGCCCGGCGTTCCTGCCGACGGGTCCCGCGCTGGTGCCCGCCGACGAGGTGGACCCGGGGGCGCTGCGGCTGCGGTCGTCCGTCAACGGCGAGCCCCGCCAGGACTCGTCGACGACGGACATGATCTTCGGCGTCGCCGAGATCGTGCACCACCTGTCGCAGTACATGACGCTCGAGCCGGGCGACCTGATCTGCACCGGCACCCCCGAGGGCGTCGCGCTGTCCGGTCGGTTCCCGTACCTGGCCGACGGCGACGTCGTCGAGGTCGAGATCGACGGCCTCGGCCGCCAGCGGCACGCGTTCGCCTCCGCGCGGGTCCCGGCCACGACGTCGGCCCCCGCCTGACGTGCTCCGCTACCAGCTGTTGCACCCCGGCCTCGTCGCGGCGCTCGCCGCGGCGGGGCACGGGTCGCGGGTGCTGCTCGCCGACGCGAACTACCCGCACTCCACCGGCGCCCGGCCCGGCGCCGCGCGCGTGCACCTCAACCTGCGGCCCGGCCTGCTGACCGTGGACCAGGTGCTCGAGGTGCTGCTCGACGCCGTGCCCGTCGAGTCCGCGGCCGTCATGGTGCCCGGCGGCGTCGCCGGCGACGTCGTCGCCGCGGGGGATGAGATCCCCGCGCACACCGGCTACCGGACGATGCTCGGGCCCGACGTCGGCTGGGACGAGCTGGACCGCTTCGCGTTCTACGACGCCGCGCGGTCCGACGACGTCGCGGTGCTGGTCGCCACCGGCGACCAACGGGTCTACGCCAACCTGCTGCTCACCCTCGGGGTCCGGACCCCGTCCGCGTAGCGTCGTCGAGGGACCCCGCCGGGTCGGCGTCGACGAAGTCGACCAGCATGTCGAAGCTCATCATCTCGAAGATGTCGCGGACCAGCTGCGGAGCGCCGACCACCCGCGGGTGCGGGCCGTTCTCGCACGCGAGGACCACGAGGCGCACGCCGGACGAGTCGATGAACGTGACCCTGCGCATGTCGAGGGTCTTGCGGCCCTCGCCCGCAGCCTCCAGCGTGGCGTAGACCTCGTGGGCGACGGCGACGTCGATCTCGCCCCACATCTCCCACCGGAGTCCGTCGTCGCTCAGGTTGATGCCACCGTGGGCAGCCATGATCCGTTCCTCTCGCGCGCGTCTCCTGCTGGTGACCGGTGGCTTGATCGCAGGGACTGTTCAGTCTAGGTGCAGGGAGTCAGTCCTCGGTGGCCTCCGGGCCCGGCAGCGTCTCCTCGACGTCGAGGAGGTGCGCGGCCATGCGCACGCGCGCGGCCTCGGCGTCGCCCGCGGCGAGGGCGCGCCACACGGCCTCGTGGTCGCGCTGGGTGCGCTCCTCGGCGCCCGCCTCGTGCCGGCCGCGCCACAGGCGCTCGCGGAACGTGCGGCCCGCGATCGCCTCGACGAGGGCCGTGACCACGGGGTTGCCGCCCTGCTCGGCGACGATGCGGTGGAACGCGGTGTCGGCCTCGATGAACGCGGCGTGGTCGACGTCGTCCTGCGCGAGGGTGCGTGCGGCCTGCTCGAGGACGTCGCGGGCCTCCGCGAGGGCCTCGGGGGTGATGCGGTGGGCGGCGAGGCCGGCGGCCTCGGTCTCGAGGACCCGCCGGACGGCGTGGAACGGGCGGGCGCCGGTGTCGCCGTGCAGGTCCACGACGAACTGCAGCGAGGACATGAGCCGGGCCGGGTCGAGGCTGGTGACGTAGGTGCCGTCGCCCTGGCGGGTGTCGAGGACGCCGAGCACGGTGAGGGCCCGCACGCCCTCGCGCAGGGAGCCGCGCGAGACGCCGAGCCGCTCGGCGAGGTCCTTCTCCACGGGGAGGCGGTCGCCGGGGCCGAGCTCGCCGTCGGTGATCATGCGACGGACGCCGGCGACGACCTCATCGGTGCGGGACATGCCCTGGATTATGTCCCAGTCCGCCCGCCGGGCGCACGAATTCCTCCGATGAATCCGGGCGTCGGCCCGTGCGGGCCCTCGGCGCGGTCCGTAGCCTGGCGCGATGGTGGACCTCACGCTCGACCGGCTGCTCGGCCTCGAACGCCGGGGGTGGGACGCGCTGTGCGGGAGCACCGGCGGCGCGTTCTACGGCGACCTCATGACGCCGTCGGCGCTCATGGTGCTCGTGGACGGCTCCGTGCTTGACCGCGACGCCGTCGTCGCGTCGCTCGACGGCGCCCCGCCGTGGGACTCGTACGACCTGCACGACGTGCGCCGCGTCGGCCTCGCCGACGGCGCCGCCGCGCTCGTCTACCGCGCGCGGGCCGTGCGCGGCGACGACCCGCCGTTCGTCGCGCTCATGGCGAGCACCTACGTCGTCGTCGACGGGGAGCCCCGGCTCGCGCTGTACCAGCAGACGCTGCTGTGAGCGCGATTTCGGGGACTATTCGCGACCCCAAAATACCCCCAATAACGCTCAAAACGCAGGGGGGTCGTAACGCCCGGACGATAAACCCCGCGGTCGGGGTGAGGGCGCGCCGGAGGGC
>NZ_JBEYBQ010000059.1:0-11508 GCF_040632295.1 Isoptericola sp. NPDC019482 | reverse complement strand
GCGGCGCGCCGCGCTGCCCGGATGGCTGCACTTCTACAATCACCACAGGCTCCACAGCGCGATCGGCAACCAGCCGCCGGTCAGTCGGCTGACCAACCTCCCTGGACATCACAACTAGCGCCCCGCGGAGTGCCGCGCGGTCGGAGGTGCCCGGGGATACGTTGACGGGCATGGACGCCCTGGCCTCGCTGGCTCGCGACTCGGCCTTGCTCGTGGCGGCCGTGCAGGCCGCGCCCGCCGACGCCGAGGTGCCCGCCTGCCCGGGGTGGACCGCCGCCGACCTGGCGCACCACGTCGCGCTGGTGCAGTCGTTCTGGGCGTCCGTGGTCGGGCGCGAGCCGGGAGCCGGGCTGCCGGGCGGCGACGTCGTCCCGCTCGAGCGGCCCGCGGACGACGGCGCGCTCAGCGGGCTCCTGCGCGACGCCACCGCGCGGCTCGTCGCCGCGCTCGCCGGTCGGGACCCCCGCGAGCCGTGCTGGTCCTGGCACCCCGACGGCCGCACCGTGGGGTGGGTGACCCGCCGTCAGCAGCACGAGGCGCTCGTCCACCGTGTCGACGCCGAGCAGGCGGCCGGCCGCGGCGTCACGCCGCTCGACCCCGACCTCGCGGCCGACGGCGTCGACGAGGTGCTCGACGTCCTGCTCGGCGGCCACCTCGCCTGGACGACGTTCGCCCCCGGCGGCGACACCGTCGCGGTCGTCGTGGACGCCCCGGGCGAGACACCGCACCGCTGGGACGTGGAGCTCGGGCGGGTGCGCGGCACCGGGCCGGGCTCGGGCCGGTACCACGACGTGCCCGGTGGGCGCCTCATCCGTCCTGGCGGCGAGCCGGACGCCGTCGTCGCCGGCGCCGCGGCACGGCTCAATCTGTGGCTGTGGGGACGGGGCGGCCCCGAGGAGCTGCGCGTGACCGGCGCGGCGGACGCGGCCGACACGCTGCGGGCCGCGGCGGTCGGCGCCATGCAGTGACGGGCGCTCCTCAGGGGGTGGCGTCGCGCCCGCGCCCGGACTCCTTCTCGTCCAGCTCCTCGAGCAGGTTCCGGATCTCGGACCGGACGAAGTCGCGCGTCGCGACCTCGCCCAGCGCGATCCGCAGCGCCGCCATCTCGCGGGCCAGGTACTCCGTGTCGGCGAGGTTGCGCTCCGCGCGCTGCCGGTCCTGCTCCGCCGTGACCCGGTCGCGGTCGTCCTGCCGGTTCTGCGCGAGCAGGATGAGCGGCGCGGCGTAGCTCGCCTGCAGCGACAGCATGAGGGTCAGCGCGGTGAAGCCGTTCGACGCGCTGTCGAACCGCAGCGACTCCGGGCCCCACGAGTTCCACGCCAGCCAGAGCGCGCAGAACACCGTGAGGTAGATGAGGAACCTCGGCGTGCCCAGGAAGCGGGCGATGCCCTCCGTGGCCCGGCCCACCGCGTCCTGGTCCATCTGCGGGCGCGGGATGAGGGTGCGGCGCGCCTCCTTCGGCTGGTCGAGGCGGTCAGCCACGCGGCACCTCCTCCAGGTTCTCGTCGATGTGCTCGCGCCAGTCGTCCGGGAGGATGTGGTCCAGCACGTCGTCCACGGACACCGCGCCCAGCAGCCGCTTCTCGGAGTCGAGGACGGGCAGCGCGAGCAGGTCGTAAGCCGCCAGCAGGCGGGTCACCCGGCCCACCGGGGCGTCCGGCGTCAGCCACTCCGTGTCCGTGTCCAGCACCGATCCCACGGACGCGTGCGGGGGCTCGCGCAGCAGGCGCTGGAAGTGCGCGACGCCGAGGAACCGGCCCGTGGGCGTCTCCAGGGGCGGGCGGACCACGAACACCATCGACGCCAGCGCCGGGGGCAGGTCCTGCTTGCGGATCTGCGCCAGCGCCGTCGCGATCGTCGTCTCGGGGCCGAGGATCACCGGCTCCGTGGTCATGAGGCCGCCCGCCGTGTCCTCGTCGTAGGACAGCAGTCGGCGCACGTCCTTCGCCTCCTCCGGCTCCATCAGCTCCAGGAGGCGGGCCGCCTGCTCGTCGGGCAGCTCGTTCAGCAGGTCGGCGGCGTCGTCGGGCTGCATGGCCTCGAGGACGTCGGCCGCGCGCCCCGAGTCCAGGCGGGACACGATCGACACCTGGTCGTCCTCCGGCAGCTCCTCGAGGACGTCGGCCAGTCGCTCGTCGTCGAGGGCGCTCGCCACCTCGAGGCGCCGGGTGTCGCCCAGCTCGTGCAGCACGTCCGCCAGGTCCGCGGGGCGCAGGTCCTCGTACGCCTCCAGCAGCTTCGTGGCGCCCTGCTCCTCGGTGGAGCCGGCCAACCCGGTGACGGCGTCCACCGGGACGACGAGCGTCTCCCCGCGCCGGCGCAGCGACAGGCCGCGCGCGGGCTGCTTGCGGCGCACGAAGAGCTGGTCCACCAGCCAGTCGCCCGTGCGCTGGCGCGTGATCGACAGGTCCTCGACCGTGGCCTCGCCGGAGCCGTCCGTGAAGCGCACCGTGCGGTCCAGCAGCTCGCCCAGCACCAGCGACTCCATCGCCCGCTGCTCGAACCGGCGCATGTTGAGCAGGCCCGTCGAGATCACCTGCCCCGCGTCGATCGCGGTGACCCGCGTCAGCGGGAGGAACACGCGTCGCCGGCCGGGGACCTCGACGACCAGCCCGACGGCGCGGGGCGCGCCCTTGGCGCGGACCAGGACGACGGCGTCGCGCACGCGCCCCACCTCGTCACCGATCGGGTCGAAGACCTGGGTGCCGGCGAGGCGTGCCACGAAGACCCTGGTTGCCGCGCTCACGTCGGTCAGCCTACGCGGGGCCGCCCCGTCGGGCCTGGTAGGAGCCGCGGCGGGCGCGTGGCCTGGTGGTGCCGGGGGCGCGGCTGGGCCAGACTGGGCGAATGAGCTTCAGCCGCCCGAACGCCGTGCCCCGCGTCCCGACCCTCCCGGCGGGCGACGAGGTCGCCGCGTACGACACGTACCTCGAGGCCCAGCAGGCCGTCGACTACCTGTCGGACCACAAGTTCGCCGTCGAGCACGTCACGATCGTCGGCACCGACCTGCGCATGGTCGAGCGGGTCACCGGGCGGCTCTCCTACGGCCGGGTCGCGCTCGCCGGCGCCCTGTCGGGTGCGTGGTTCGGGTTCTTCGTCGGGCTCCTGCTCAGCCTCTTCGGCGGTGCCGGCATGGGCGGCGTGCTGCTCGTCGGCATCGGCCTCGGTGCCGGCTTCGGCCTCCTGTTCTCGGTGCTGTCCTACGCGCTGACCGGCGGCCGCCGCGACTTCACGTCGTCGTCGCAGATCGTCGCGTCGACGTACGCCATCCTCTGCGCCGCGGAGCAGGCCGGCGAGGCCCGGTCCATGCTGCGGGAGTCCCCGGGCGGACTGGGAAAGCCGCGCCGCGCCGCGGCCACCGCCACCCCGCCGGCCGGGGCCCCCGCCGTCGGCGCGCCGGCCGCGCCGGCCGCGCCCGCTGCCCCGCGCACGCCCGACCCGCGCTGGACCACCCCCAGCGGGGCCCCGCGGTACGGCGCCATGCGGCCCGCCGGGGAGCAGACCCCGTCGCCCGAGCCCTCGCCGGCGCCGCAGAGCCCCGCGCCGCAGAGCCCCGCGCCGGGAAGCCCGCAGCCGCAGGACCCGGCGCCGCAGACCCCGCCGCCGGGCACCCACCAGCCGGAGCCGCGGCAGCCCCAGGAGGGCGACCCGGAGCAGCCGAAGGCGCCGGAGCACGACGACCCGTACCGCCCGCCGCAGCCCTGAATCGCCCTGCCCAGATCAGTTCGGCAGGCCCTTGATCTGGTCGGCACGCCGGTCTGCCGAGGAGATCGACGTGCTGCCGAACAGAACCACGCTCAGGGCGGTGGGGGCAGCAGCGGGTGCTGCCGGAGCGTCCGCCGGAGCTCCTCCGGGAAGCGTGCGGTCAGTGCTCGCGTGACCTCACCGAGGCGGGAGCTGCCGACGGCGGTCACGCGCACCGGGTTGATGCCGGTCGCACGGATGGCGTCGAAGCGCTCCTTCTCGCGCAGGAGCTCCTGCGCGGCGTGATGGCCGGGCCGCACTCCGTCGTCGCGGTACTTCACCAGTCCGTCGAACTCCGCGTACACGGCCCAGTCCGGCCATCCGAGGTCGCAGTGGAAGACGCCGCGTGCGGTGGTGATCGGTGCCTGGGTGATCGGCCGGGGCAGGCCGGATCGCAGCGCCACGTACCGGAGCCAGGTCTCCCAGGCGGAGTCGGCGCCGGCGTCCGCATGGTCCAGGACCCACCTCGCCCGGCGCGTGCCGTTGCGGCGGCGCGTGACCCCGAGCGCGGCACGGCACTCGTCGAGGTCGACGCCCCGTGCCAGGGCGTGGTCGGCGATCACCAGGCCCTCGAGGGGATGCATCGACCGGGCACAGTCCGCCACCGTGCGGGCGAGGGTCGTGACGGGCAGGCCGTCCTGGTCCACGCGGTGTGCGGAGGGCACGGTGCCGAGGTGCCGTTGGAGGTCCGCAGCCGCGCCCCCTGACCGGCGGTACGTCTGCACGACGTGCGTCACGGCGGGGACGCGCCACAGCCGGAGACCGTGGAGCAGGGCAGCGGTCTCGTGGCTGAAGACATGGTCCGCGTCGAGCTGGCGGTGGGCGGCCGCGGCGAGCGCAAGCGCACGCCGTCGTGCCTTCTGGGACCGGTGCTCGTCGCGGGGCTGCTCCGTCGGTCGGTAGGCGCCGCGACGCAGCCGTTCGAGCTCACCGGCGCGCCGCGCCTGGTCCAGCACGTGGCGCTGGAGCTCGCCTGCGAGGATCACCGGCTCGTCGTCGATCATGTCGACGAGCGTGCCGCAGCGTCCCGCCTTCCGGCGGCGGCCTGTGGACGGGCGTCGTCTGTTCGGCAGCGGGGGGATCTCTTCGGCATGCTCACGTGCCGAAGAGATCCACCCGCTGCCGAACGGACGAGCGGGATCAGCCGCGCAGGCGCGCCATCCAGGCCTCGACGTCCTCGGGACGGCGGGGGAGGGCGGCGGAGAGGTTCTCGTTGCCGTCGGCGGTGACGAGCACGTCGTCCTCGATGCGCACGCCGATGCCGCGGTACTCCTCGGGCACGGCGAGGTCGTCGGCCTTGAAGTACAGGCCCGGCTCGATGGTGAAGACCATGCCGGGCTCGAGCACACCGTCCAGGTACAGCTCGCGCCGCGCCTGCGCGCAGTCGTGCACGTCCAGGCCGAGGTGGTGGCTGGTGCCGTGCACCATCCAGCGGCGGTGCTGCTGGCCCTCGGTGGAGAGGGACACCTCGGCGGTGACGCCGTCGGGCAGCAGGCCCCACTCCTCGAGGCGGGCGGCGATGACCTCCATGGCCGCGGCGTGGATGTCGCGGAACTTCGTGCCCGGCTTCGCGACGGCGAACGCGGCGTCGGCGGCGTCGAGCACCGCGGTGTAGATGCGGCGCTGCACGTCGGTGAACTCGCCGTCCACGGGCAGGGTGCGGGTGACGTCCGCGGTGTACAGGGAGTCGACCTCGACGCCGGCGTCCAGCAGCACGAGCTCGCCGGAGCGGACCACGCCGTCGTTGGTGATCCAGTGCAGCGTGGTGGCGTGCTCGCCGGCAGCGGCGATCGTCTCGTAGCCCACCGTGTTGCCCTCGAGGCGGGCGTGCGCGTCGAACGTCGTCTCGATGACGCGCTCGCCGCGGCGGTGCGCCACCGCCTTCGGCAGCGCCGGCACGACCTGCTCGAAGCCCTCGATGGTGCGGGCCACGGCCTCGCGCAGGTGCTCCAGCTCGAGCGCGTCCTTGACCAGGCGGATCTCCGACGTCGCCTCGACGAGCTCCTCGTCCTGCGCCTCGGCCTCGACGCCGGCCTCCTCGCGGATCGCCTCGACGAGCGTCTCGATGTTCTCGTCCGCACCGGTGACGACCAGCACGCGCACGCCGTCGGTGCCGACGTCCTTGGCGAGCGCGTCGCGCAGCTCGTCGACGTGGCGGGCCTCGACGCCGGTCAGCGTCGTGACGTCGTCGAGCGACGGACGCGCGCCCACCCAGAACTCGCCGTACCGCGCGTCGGCGTAGAACTCCTCGGTGTCGCGCGCCGCGAGGGGGCGCACGTAGAGGACGGCGTGGTGGTGCGTGCCGTTGCCGTTGCCGTCGGGGTCGCCCTCGCCGTCGGCCACAGGGTGCAGCACGAGCACGGCGTCGGGCTCCTGGCCGGTGCCGAGGCCGGTGAGGTGCGCGAACGCGGAGTGCGGGCGGAACCGGTAGTCGGTGTCGTTGGAGCGCACCTTGAGTGCGCCGGCGGGGACCACGAGGCGCGCGCCCGGGAACCGGGCGGAGAGCTTCGCGCGGCGCTCGGCCGTGTACGGGACGGCCTCGCCGGGCTCGACGCCGAGGTCGGCGCGCTCGCCCCACTGCGAGGTGATGAACGCCTTGAACGCCTCCGAGACGGGGCGCTGGGAACGGTTGCTGCCGCGGTCCTCGGTGCTCGCGGGGGCGGTGGGCGCGGTCTCGTCGACGGGGGTGGTGTCGGTCATGCTCCCCAGTGTCCCACCGCTCGGCGGGCCCGCGGCCGGGCCGCCGGGCGTCGCCTCAGGCGCGCGCGAAGTCGTGCAGCGCGCGGCTGAGGACGCGGTTGAAGGCGTCGGGGGCGTCGGAGTTGACGTCGTGGCCGGCGTCCGGCACGACGACGAGCGCGCCCCGCTCGGCGGCCGCGACGTGCCGCGACTCCTCGAGCCGCATCCGGTCGCGCGCGCCGTTCACGAACCACACGGGTACGCGCAGGGCTCGCGTGCTGGCGATCGACGAGCGGCCGGCGAGGTGCGTGAGCGCGTCCGTGACGATGTCCCAGCCCGGGCGCGGGACGGCGTCGCCCAGCAGCGCCGCGACCTCGAGGCCACCCGCGCGCGACCGACCGCCGGTGAGCGCGGAGCGCCACGCGAGGCCGGCGTCGCGCAGGCCGCGCCGCACCGCCGTCGTGCCCGTGACCGCGAGGTGCGCGACGTCGCGGAACAGGGCCACGGGCTTGCCCTTGGGGTCGGACGAGCAGCCCGCCGCGACGACGCCGGCGAGCGGCGACCCGGCGGAAGCGGCCGCCTGGTGCGCCGCCCACGCCAGCGACGTGTATCCCCCGAGCGAGAGGCCCACGACGACGACGGGCCGGCCGGCGCCGAAGGACCCCGCGGCCTCGTCGAGCACCTCGAACGCCCGCGGCATGGAGAACCGCTCCCGGTGCAGCGCACCGTGCGCGGGCAGGTCGACGGCGACGGCGTCGTGCCCGGCGTCGCGCACGTGCTCCACCTGCCGCTCCCAGATGGCCGACGACGTGCGCATGCCATGCACGAAGACGATCCCGGCCCGCTGCGGTGCGGGATCGGTCCCGGGGACGGCGGGCAGGGCGGGAGGCAGGGCGACGTCGGTGCTGAGGAGGTTCATCGCGAACGATGGTGCCCTGCCGGTCGGGGCGTGTGGGGGGAGGCGGCGGCGGGCGGGGTGGAGAGGTTGTGCCCATTCCTTCACGGGGCCGGGGCGGCGGGAGTGTCCGACGTCGCACCGCGGGGGCGTCGTTTCGCGCGTGCGGTCGCGTGGGGCTCCCTAGAATCGGTGATCGTGACGCCGCCCCGGATCGACCTCCACACCCACTCGCGGGCCTCCGACGGGACGGACTCCCCGCGCGGCGTGCTGGAGGCGGCGGCCGGGGCGGGGCTGGACGTCGTCGCCCTCACCGACCACGACACCACCGCCGGATGGGCCGATGCCGCCGAGGCGGTCGGGACGACGGGCGTCGCGCTGGTGCGCGGCACCGAGATCTCCACCCGCGTCACGACCGAGGGCGGCAGCATCAGCGTGCATCTGCTGTCCTACCTGCACGACCCCGACGACGCCGTCCTGCGCGCCGAGTGCGACCGCACCCGCGACGACCGCCTCACGCGGGCCCGGCGCATGACCGAGCGACTCGCGGAGGACTTCCCGCTGACGTGGGACGACGTCGTCGCGCAGACGGGCGACGACGCGACGGTCGGCCGCCCGCACCTCGCGGACGCGCTCGTCGCGGCGGGCGTCGTCGCGACGCGCGACGAGGCCTTCGCGACGATGCTGCACCCGGGAGCCCGCTACTACGTGCCGCACTACGCCCCGGACACGGACGCCGCGGTGCGGGCCGTGCTGGGCGCGGGCGGGGTGCCCGTGATGGCGCACCCGGGGGCCGGGGCGCGCGGCCGCACGGTGAGCGAGGAGACGATCGCGGCGCTCGCCGCCGCGGGCCTGGCCGGCCTCGAGGTGGACCACCGCGACCACGACGACGCCACGCGCGACCGTCTGCGGGGCCTGGCCGGGGAGCTGGGGCTGCTCGTCACGGGCTCCAGCGACTACCACGGCACGGGGAAGCTCAACCGCATCGGGGAGCGCACGACCGCTCCCGAGGTGCTCGCACGGATCGAGGAAAGAGGTCTGCTGGACGTGATCCGACCATGAGCGCGGTGCGACAGTGAGCGCGGTGCGACGGTGAGCGCGGTGCGACGGTGAGCGCGGTGCTGGACACCGCGCTGTTCACCGAGGTATTCGTGACCCTGTTCGTCATCATGGACCCGCCCGGCACGGTGCCCGTGTTCCTGGGCCTGACGTCGGCGATGGGGGCCAAGCAGCGCAACCGCGCCGCGCGCCAGGCGATCCTCGTCGCGTTCGGGGTCATCGTGGTCTTCGCGCTGTTCGGGCAGCAGGTGCTGCACTACATGGGCATCACGCTGCCGGCGCTCCAGGCCTCCGGCGGGCTGCTGCTGCTGCTCATCGCGATGGAGCTGCTCACGGGCAAGATGGAGGAGCCGTCGCCGTCCGGGAACAAGGGCGTCAACGTGGCGCTCGTGCCGCTCGGCACGCCGCTGCTGGCGGGGCCGGGCGCGATCGTCGCGACGATGGTCTTCGTCCAGCAGACGCGGGCGTCGGACGACGGCGGCGCGCCGCAGCTGATCGCGATCGCGGTGGCGATCGTGCTGGTGCACGTGTGCCTGTACCTGTCGATGCGGTTCGCGAACGTCATCCACCGCGTGCTGCGGGAGTCGGGCGTCACGCTGGTGACGCGCATCGCGGGCCTGCTGCTGGCGGCGATCGCGGTGCAGCAGATCGCCACGGCGGTCACCGAGTTCGTCAAGATGGCGCAGTAGCACCCGGGGTACGGCCGCCTGGCCGCACCCATGGAAGCAAACATGGGATGTTAGGGTCTTTGGGTGCCTCAGCCTGCCGTGTCCCCGATCTCCCCGCCGCGCAAGGTCTCCGAGCTCGTCGTCGAGCACCTGACCGACCTCGTCGAGCGGGGGGAGTGGCCCGTCGGGTCCCGCATCCCCGCCGAGCCCGAGCTCGTCGCCCGGCTCGGCGTCGGGCGCAACACCGTCCGTGAGGCCGTGCGCGCCCTGGAGCACGCCGGCATCCTCGAGCCGCGGCGCGGCGACGGAACCTACGTGCGTGCCGCCAGCGGCCTGGACGCCGCCATCGGGCGCCGGGCGCGCACCTCCGACGCACTGCAGGTGCTCGAGGTGCGCTCCGTCCTCGAGCGCGGGGCCGCGCGCGCCGCCGCCGGCCGGGTCGCCGCCGGCGGGCACGACGACGCCCTCGCCGGGCTGCGCGTCGCGCTGGACGCCCAGGAGGCCGCCGCCCGCGACGGCGGCGAGGACGAGTTCCGGGCCGCCGACATCGCCTTCCACGCGGAGCTGGTGCGCTCGGCCGGGAACGCCCTGCTCGCCGAGCTGTACGACGGCATCGACCACGTGCTCGTCCGCACCCTCGCCACCGACGCCCACGGGCGGCACCACCGCGACGTGCCCGGGCACCGCGAGGTCGTCGACGCCGTCGTCGCCGGCGACCCCGACGCCGCCGAGCGTGCCGTCGAGGTCACGATGGCCGCCGTCCACGCCCACCTGGTCGAGCGGGCCGCCGCCGCGGCTGGTCCGGCGTCCGGCCCGACGTCGGAGGCGGACGCGTGAGCCTCCGTCGCCCGCTCGGCGCGGGGGCCGTCCTCGCCATCGTTCTCGCCGCGCTCAACCTGCGCCCCGGCGTCGTCGCCGTCTCGCCCCTGCTGGGCGAGATCCTCGCGGAGGAGGGACTCAGCGCCACCGCCGGCGGCGTCCTCACGACGCTGCCCGTGCTCTGCTTCGGGATCCTCGCCCCCGTGGCGCCCGGGCTGGCGCGCCGGGTCGGCCTGGAGCGCGCGCTGTTCGGCAGCCTCGTGCTCCTGTGCCTCGGCTTCGCCCTGCGCCTCGTGCCGGGGATCGCCCCGCTGCTGGTGGGCACGCTCGCCGTCGGCTCGGCGATCGGGCTCGGCAACGTGCTGCTGCCAGCCCTGATCAAGCGCGACTTCGCCGACCGGGTCGGCCTCATGACGGGGCTGTACTCGATGGCCCTGTCCGGCGGCGCGGCGCTCGCCGCCGGCCTCACCGTGCCGATCGCCACGGCCACCGGCATGGACTGGCGCGCCACGCTCGCGTCGTGGGGGCTGCTCGCCGTGGTCGGCGCCGTCGCCTGGGCGCCGCGCGCGCTGCGCTCGACCGGCGTCGTCGCCACCCTCCGGCCGCCGGGCGCCACCCCCGCGGACGCCGTGCGGTCGGTGTGGCGCAGCCCGTTGGCCTGGGCGGTCACCGTGCTCATGGGCACGCAGTCGCTGTCGTTCTACGCCGTGAACGCGTGGCTGCCGGAGATCTTCGTCGCCGCGGGCCGGAGCGTCGCGGTGGGCGGTTGGCTGCTCGCGCTGACCAACCTGCTCGGCATCGTCGGCTCGTTCGTCACGCCCGTGCTGGCGGGTCGCATGCGGCGGCAGCGGGGGATCGGCGTCGTCATCGTCGCGCTCATCACCACGGGCCTCGTGGGGCTGATCCTCGCGCCCGACGCCGCCGTGCTGTGGGTGGTGCTGCTCGGCCTCGGCCAGGGCGGCGGCATCAGCCTCGCGCTGACCCTCATGGCGCTGCGCACCGAGAACGCCGCGCGCACGTCCGAGCTGTCGGGCATGGCGCAGAGCGCGGGCTACGTGCTCGCGGCCTGCGGGCCGCTGGGCCTCGGCGTCGCGCACGACGCCACCGGCTCGTGGACCGCGCCGCTGGTGCTGCTCGTCGTGGCGTCCCTGGTCCAGGGCGTGGCTGCCTGGTTCGCCGGGCGGGACGAGATCGTCCGCTGAACCCCTCGTGCCCAGGGACAGGGGCTCTCAGAGGCCGACGGGCTCGAGCATGACCCGCACGGGCACGCCGGGCTCGAGGCCCTCGGCGACGCGCACCGCCTTCTTCATCGGCAGCACGTAGCCCCGCTGCTCGTTGCTGGGGAACACCGACGTCGACCAGGTCGTGGCGCCGACGGTGACGGTGACCTTGATCGACCCGAAGCCGCGCGGCGGCAGGGGAAGCTCAGCCAGGGTGTCGGACTCCTCCGGCGGCACCGTGACGAACCACCACGAGTCCGTGCGGACCTGCCACTGCCACAGCGGGGCGGAGAACGTCAGGCGCATGCCGGCCACGCTACGACCCGCCCCGGACATGGCCGGACACGCCCCGGACATGCATCGAGCGTGGGGGGTTTGTTAGCCATCAGGGTGGTGGGGGTTGACAGAAAGCCGCGAGCGTGGG
>NZ_JBEYBQ010000058.1:0-14250 GCF_040632295.1 Isoptericola sp. NPDC019482 | reverse complement strand
CACCCGCCGCCACGCCCTCGGCACCCGCACCCCACCACGAACCATCACGCACACCCTCCAGATCAGGATGTTGCGATGACCGGTTGAGACCGCCTCCAGATCACCGCGAGGTAGTTCACTTCTCGCCGAGGTAGTTCCCGGTCGTGGCGAAGCGGTGCGACCGGCGCATCGCTAGGCTCTCCGCGTGCGAACCCCCGGGTGGTGGGGCGGTGCAGCCGGTGGCGACTCCTTGACCGGCATGGCGGTCATGGCTGACGAGGGCGGGGTGATCGCCGTCGACCCCGAGCGGCCCGACGGCGACTACGTCGGCAGCTATCTCTCGTTCTGCGGCGTCGACGCGCCTCCGGTGATGTTCCCGGACGCCTCGACCGTCGTCGTCCGCTGAACTACCTCGCGGAGCCTGGAACTACCTCGCGTGGATCTGGACTACCTCGGCGGGGGTGCCGTGGAGGAGCGGACGACGAGCGACGTGGGCAGGCGCAGGTGGCGCTCGCGGGCGGTGCCCTCGAGGAGGTCGAGCACCATGCGGAGCGCCTCGGCGCCCATGCGGTGCAGGGGCTGCGCGACCGTGGTGAGCGGGGGAGCGCTGCCCCACGACTCGGGGATGTTGTCGAAGCCGACGACGGACAGGTCCTCGGGGACGCGCAGGCCGAGCTCGGCAGCCACCCCGATCACGTGGATGGCGGACAGGTCGTTCGCGGCGAACACGGCGGTGGGGCGGTCCGGGCGGTCGAGCAGGGTGCGCACGGGCGCGTCCGCCAGGTCGGGGCGGTAGCCGCCCACCTTGATGAGCAGGGGGTCGACGGCGATGCCCGCGCCCTCGAGGGCCTGGCGGTAGCCGAGCTCGCGCAGGCGGGCGGACTCGAGGTCGGCGCGGCCGCCCAGGTGCGCGATGCGCCGGTGGCCCAGGTCGATGAGGTGCTCGACGGCCTCGCGGGCGCCGGTCGTGTTGTCGGAGTCGACGGTGGGCGTGCCCTTGGGCCCGGTGTGCGGGTCGACGGCGACGACGGGCACGGGGGAGTCGGACGACATCACCATCGTCGGCGTCACGACGATCGCCGCGTCGACCAGCGTGCCGGCCAGCCGCGACAGCGACCGCCGCTCCCAGCCGGTGCGCGCGCCGCCGTCGGTGCGGCCCGCGTAGGCGAGCAGCTCGTAGCCGGTGCCGTCGACGGCGGACGAGATGCCCTTGAGCAGCTCGGTGGAGTAGGGCTCGAACTCGGCGACGAGCACCCCGATGACGTTCGTGCTGGTGCGGCGCAGGCTGCGGGCGACCAGGGAGGACTCGTAGCCGAGCTCCTCGACGACGGCGAGCACCCGCTCGGACGTGCCGGCGGCCACGCCGTACCGGTTGTTGACGACCTTCGACACGGTGGCGACCGAGACGCCGGCGACGCGGGCGACGTCGGAGATGGTGACGCGCCCGGCGACGGGTGCAGAGGGACCCCGGGGCGGGTCGGCGGCGGTGCTCACGAGTCGACAGTATGCGCCATGCGGGCGGCGGTCACGCGTCGTCCTCGTCGTCCGGAACGGGCTCCGGGTGAGATGTCGAAATCGTTATCGACAACGATTGACGGCCGGGCCGCCCGCCTGCCACTCTCGTGTCAGGCACAACACCTACCTCGCGGCAGCGTCGCTGCCGTGCCCGTCGACGAAGACAAGGGATCGATGATGACGAGGACGAGGTTCATGCGAGGCGCCACCGCGGTCGCGCTCGGGACCACGGTGGCGCTCCTGGGCGCCGCCTGTGCGGGCCAGGGCACCGGCACGCAGGGCGACGACGACGGCGGCAGCAACGCCGACGCCAGCACGATCACGTGGTGGCACAACTCCAACACCGGCGACGGCAAGGAGTACTACGACAAGGTCGCCGCCGACTTCGAGAAGGACCACCCCGGCACGACCGTCGAGGTCAGCGCCATGGCCCACGAGGACATGCTCACCAAGCTCGACGCCGCCTTCCAGGCGGGCGACGCGCCCGACGTGTTCATGGAGCGCGGCGGCGGCGAGCTCGCCGACCACGTCGAGGCGGGCCTGCTCAAGGACCTGTCGGAGCCGGCCGCCGACACGATCAGCACCATCGAGCCGTACATGTCCGGCTTCCAGGTGGACGGCGCGTCGTACGCGCTGCCGTTCTCCATGGGCGTCGTCGGCTTCTGGTACAACAAGTCGCTGTTCGAGAAGGCGGGGATCACCGAGACCCCCACCACGATGGACGAGCTGTACGCCGCGTTCGACAAGCTGCAGGCCGCGGGCATCACGCCGGCCTCGGTCGGCGCGGGCGACAAGTGGCCCGCCGCGCACTACTGGTACTACAACGTGATCCGCCAGTGCGCTGCGGACACCCTCGACACCGCGGTCACCTCGGTCGACTACTCCGACCCGTGCTTCGTCAAGGCGGGCGAGACGCTCGACGAGCTGCTCGCCACGGAGCCGTTCAACAAGGGCTTCCTCACCACCCCGGCCCAGACCGGCGCGACGTCGGCCTCCGGCCTGCTCGCCTCGGGCAAGGTCGCGATGGAGCTCGCCGGCCACTGGGAGCCCGGCGTCATGCAGGGCCTCACCGAGGACGGCTCGGGCCTCGGCGAGGACACGGGCTGGTTCTCCTACCCCTCGATCGACGGCCAGCAGGGCACCGACGGCGCGCAGATGGGCGGCGGCGACGCCTGGGCCGTGTCGAAGGACGCGCCCGACGTCGCGGTCGAGTTCGCCCAGTACCTCCTGAGCGACGAGGTCCAGCAGGGCTTCGCCGAGCTCGACATGGGTCTGCCGACCAACCCGACGGCCTCGGAGAAGGTCTCCGACCCGGCCCTGGCAGAGCTGCTGGAGGTGCGTGACAGCGCCCCGGAGATCCAGCTCTACCTCGACACGCTGCTCGGCGCGTCCGTGGGTGGCGCGATGAACGACGCGATCGCCCTGCAGTTCGCCGGCAAGGCGACCCCGCAGGACGTCGTCGACGCGGTGCAGTCCGCCGCGGAAGCGGACCAGTGACGGTCCGATGACGGACACCGCAGTCCGGTCCGCCGACCGTGCCCCGGCACGGTCGGCGGACCGCCGTCCGGAGCGCCGCGGCCGCGCCGCGGCGTGGCGCAAGCGGGCGGAGATCGCCCTTTTCGTGACGCCGGCGCTCGCGCTGCTCGTCGCGTTCGTCGTGGTTCCCGTGGCCACCGCCGTGCAGATGTCGCTGTACAAGTGGAAGGGCTTCGGCCCGATGGTCGACTTCGTCGGCCTGCGCAACTACGTCTCCGTGCTGACCAACGAGGTCTTCACGGACGCCGTCGTGCACAACCTCGTCATCGTGGTGGGCTCGATCCTGCTGCAGCTGCCGCTCGGGCTCGCGATCGCGCTGCTGCTCAACCGCAAGATGTGGGGCCAGGGCCTGCTGCGCACCATCATCTTCGTGCCGTACGTGCTGGCGGAGGTCATCGCCGGCGTCGTGTGGTTCCAGCTGCTCCAGCCGCAGTACGGCGTCATCGACACGATGCTCGCCGCCGTGGGGCTGCACGGCCCGGACCAGGGCTTCCTCGGCACGCCCGAGTACGCCCTGTGGACCGTGCTCGTGGTGCTCACCTGGAAGTACCTCGGCCTCGCCGTGATCCTCTTCCTCGCGGGCCTGCAGGGCGTGCCGGACGAGCTCTACGAGGCCGCCCAGCTCGACGGCGCCTCCTGGTGGCAGGTGCAGCGGCGCATCACGATCCCGCTGCTCGGCCCGACCATGCGCACCTGGGGCTTCCTGTCGATGATCGGCTCGCTCCAGCTCTTCGACATGGTGTGGATCCTCACCGGCGGCGGGCCCGCGAACGCCACGACGACCATGGCGACGTTCCTCGTCAACGAGGGCACCAAGCGGCAGAACTTCGGCATCGCCGGCGCCGCCTCCGTCGTCCTGTTCGTCATCGCGCTGGTGCTCGCGCTCGCGTACCAGAAGTTCATCCTGAGCCGCGACAGCAAGGAGGGCGGCCGATGAGCGCCGTCACGACGCCCGCCCGCCCGTCCGCCCGCACCGCGGACCGCGGAGCGCGGAAGAGGACGTTCTCCGGCGGGAGCCCCCTGGTCTACGCGATCGCCCTGGTGGTGGTGGCGGTGACGCTCGGGCCCGTGCTGTACGGCGTGCTGGGCGGGTTCCGCACCAACGCCCAGCTCGCGGAGGACCCGGCCGGCCTGCCCAGCCCGTGGGTGTGGGACAACTACGCCGGCGTGCTCTCGGCCGACTCGCCGTTCTGGGGCTACTTCCTCAACTCGACGATCATCGCCGTCGTCACGACGGCCGTCGTCGTGGTGTTCGGCATCATGGCCGCCTACCCCCTCGCGCGGTACCGGTTCCGGGGCCGCGAGGCGTTGTTCATGGTGTTCGTGATCGGCCTGCTGTTCCCCGCGACCGTGGCGATCATCCCGCTGTTCATCCTCATCACGCAGAACTACCAGATGGGGAACACCTGGTGGGGCGTGGCGCTGCCGCAGGCGGCGTTCGCGCTGCCGATGACGGTCGTCATCCTGCGCCCGTTCCTCCAGGCGCTGCCCACCGAGCTCGAGGAGGCGGCGCAGCTCGACGGCGCCAGCCGCATCGGGTTCTTCTGGCGGATCCTGCTGCCCCTGTCGGGGCCGGGAATGGTGACCGTCGGCGTGCTCGCGTTCGTCGGTTCCTGGAACGCCTACCTCCTGCCGCTGCTGCTGCTGCAGGGCGACATGCGGACGCTGCCCCTGGGCGTCGCCGACTTCTCCTCGGAGCACTCGGCCGACACCGCGGGCGTGTTCGCCTTCACGACGCTGGCGATGATCCCTGCGCTGGTGTTCTTCCTCGCGATGCAGAAGCGCATCGTGAACGGCCTGCAGGGAGCCGTGAAGGGATGACCCAAGGAGAGCACGTGACCCACCCCGTCCCCACGGTGCCGGAGCTGCCGGAGCTGCCCGTGGTGTCCGAGCGCGTGACCGCGCTGCACGCCCGCATGACCCTGGAGGAGAAGCTCGCGCAGCTGGTCGGCTACTGGCTCGACAAGGGCGGCGACGTCGTCGCGCCCATGCAGGGCGAGATGGCGGCCGGCGACGGCGGCCGCCTCGAGGAGGTCACCCGGCACGGCATCGGGCACTACACCCGCGTCTACGGCACGCGGCCGGTGGACCCCGCCGAGCGGGCGGCCTGGCTGTGGGCGGAGCAGCAGCGGCTGCGCCGCGAGACGCGGCTCGGCATCCCCGCCCTCGTGCACGAGGAGTGCCTCACCGGGCTGTCCGCGTGGAAGGCGGCGACGTTCCCCACGCCCCTCGCCTGGGGCGCGTCGTTCGACCCGGACCTCGTGGCCGAGATGGGCGGCGTCATCGGCGGGTCCATGCGCGAGCTCGGCATCCACCAGGGCCTCGCGCCCGTGCTGGACGTGGTGCGCGACCCGCGCTGGGGTCGCGTCGACGAGTGCATCGGCGAGGACCCCTACCTCGTCGGGACGGTCGGCACCGCCTACGTGCGCGGCCTGCAGGACGCCGGCGTGCACGCCACGCTCAAGCACTTCGTCGGGTACTCGGCGTCGCGCGCCGGGCGCAACCACGCGCCCGTGTCGGCGGGCCCCCGCGAGATGACCGACGTCTTCCTCCCGCCGTTCGAGATGGCGGTGCGCGACGGCGGCGTGCGGTCGGTCATGGCGTCGTACGTCGACGTCGACGGCGTGCCGATGCACGCCAGCCCCGAGCACCTCACGCGGATCCTGCGCGACGAGTGGGGCTTCGACGGGACCGTCGTCGCGGACTACTTCGGCGTCGCGTTCCTCGAGGTCATGCACCGGATCGCGGCCGACCGCGGGCAGGCGGCCGCGCAGGCGCTCGCGGCAGGCCTCGACGTCGAGCTGCCGTCCGGCGACGCGTACCTCGAGCCGCTCGCGGAGGTGGTCCGCGCGGGCGGGCTGGACGAGCGGTACGTGGACCGCGCCGTGCTGCGCGCCCTCGCGCAGAAGGAGGAGCTCGGGCTGCTCGACGACGACGCGTTCGCCGGGGAGCCGCCCGCGGTGGTCGACCTGGACTCGCCCGCCCACCGCGACGTGGCCCGCCGCCTCGCGGAGGAGTCGCTGGTGCTCCTCGGCAACGACGGCGTGCTGCCGCTGACCCGGTGGAGCGCCGCCCCGGCGCGCGTCGCCGTCGTCGGCCCCAACGCGCACCGCAGCGACGCCCTCATGGGCTGCTACTCGTTCGCCAACCACGTGCTGGCGCACCACCCCGAGGTGCCCAAGGGCTTCCACATCCCCACGGTCTTCGAGTCCCTCGGGGGCGCGTTCCGCTCCGCGGGACTGCCGCAGCCGGAGCTCGTGCACGCGGCGGGCTGCGACGTCGAGGGCGAGGACACGTCCGGCTTCGCGGAGGCGGTCGCCGCCGCGTCGTCGGCCGACGTGGCCGTCGTCGTCGTGGGCGACCACGCGGGCCTGTTCGGCCGTGGCACCGTGGGCGAGGGCAACGACGCGGAGTCGCTCGAGCTGCCGGGCGTGCAGCGCGGGCTCGTCGAGGCGGTGCTCGCCACCGGCACCCCGGTCGTCATGGTGGTGCTCTCGGGCCGGCCGTACGCGATCGACTGGGCGCTCGACGTCGCGGGCGACTCCGACGACCGCCGCCCGGGCGCCGTGCTCCAGGCGTTCTTCCCCGGCGAGGAGGGCGGCACCGCCGTCGCCGCGGCGATCGCGGGAGCGGTCAACCCGTCGGGGCGCCTGCCGGTGTCGCTGCCGCGGTCGGCCGGGGCGCAGCCGTACTCGTACCTGCACCCCGTGCTGGGCGGACCGTCCGACGTCACGTCCACGGACTCGACGCCGCTGCGGCCGTTCGGCTTCGGCCTGTCGTACACCACGTTCGCGTACACGGACCTGGCCGTCGACGGCGAGGTCGCCGCGGGTGGCGCCTTCACCGCGGCCGTCCGGGTGACCAACACGGGGACGGTCGCCGGGGCGGACGTCGTGCAGCTCTACGGGCACGACGTGATCGGGTCCGTGACCCGCCCGGTGGCGCAGCTGCTCGCCTACCGGCGGGTCGTGCTCGAGCCGGGGGAGTCCGCCGTCGTGACCTTCGACGTCCCGACGACGCGGCTCGCGTTCGCCGACCGTCGCCTCGTGCGCGTCGTCGAGCCGGGCGACGTCGAGGTCTGGGTGGGGTCGCACGTCGCGGCCACGCCCGACGCCGAGGCCGAGGGCGTCCAGGACGCCACCGGCGGCGCCATCACCAGCGCCCGCCGCTCGGAGAAGCGCGACCTGCCGGGCACGGCGACGCCGCGCGCGACGCTCGTCGTCACCGGCAGCACCTACGAGGTGACCGTCGACGACGCGCGGGTGGTGACGTCCACCGTCGCGTGACCGGCACGGGCCGGGCCCGGGGGGTTACCTCTCGGGCCCGGCCTGTGCCGGCTCGGTCGGACGGTGCTGCGCTCGTCGAGGGCACCCGACCGCTGACCGGACGGTTCCCGGGGTCCGACGTCAGGAGTCCGCGAGCCAGCCGCGCCGGGCCGCCTGCACGCCGGCCTGGAACCGGCTGCTCGCCCCGAGCCGTGCCAGCAGCGCCGTGATGCGGCGGCGGGCCGTGGCCACGTGCACGTCGAGGTGGCGAGCCACCGCCTCGTCCTTGAGGCCCGCCGCGAGCATCGTCAGGAGCTCGCGCTCCTCGGCGGTGAGCGCACCGTCCGGGTGCGGGGCGTCGCCCGGTGGTGCCACGACCGGCACCGCGTCGTCCCACAGGGCCTCGAAGAGGGGCACGAGGACGTGCGCGAGCACGCCGCCGCGCAGCACCAGGGCCGTGGTGGTGGCGTCGGCGGACGACGAAGGCGGCAGCAGCGCGGTCTCGCGATCCACGACCAGGAGCTTCGTGGGCAGGGTCGCGCGCACGCGGACGGTCATCCCTGCGCCCCCGAGCTCGAGGATCCCCTCGGCGCGCCCGGGCGTGTCGAGCCCGTCCTGGGAGACGATGCGCCGCGAGACGACGCCACGGGCGAGCGCCTGGTCGACGTCGTCGTCCGCCCCGACGCTGAAGTGCGCGGACGAGACGTCCGAGCGGCGGGTCCCGATCTGCACGTACGGCGGTGTGTCCAGCACGAGCACCTCGTGCCGTGCGGACATCACGAGGTGGGTCGTGAGACGCGCGATCTCGGGCGTGCCGACCACGAGGCTGGCGTCGCCGACGGGCAGGCGCGCGTCGGAGGGCCACAGTCCGTCGGCCAGGCCGTCGACCATCGCGTCCACCGTGCGCAGCTCGGCCTCCCGCTGCGCGAGCTCGGCCATCCGCCGCATGACGACGGTCCGCAGGGCCGCGCGCGGGGCCACCGCCCCGAACGCCGTGAGGAAGCCGTCCGCCGCGAGCCGCGCCAGCCCGCGCTCCGTCCGGTCGGGGTCGAGCCCCGACAGCGCGGCCAGCTCGCCGGACGCCGTCGCGCCGGTGCGCAGGGCCGCGCGGTACAGCCGCAGCATGTCGTCGTCCAGCCCGAGCTGGGACAGCTCGGGCGGGTCGGACCCGAGGTCGACGGGGGCGGTCCCGTCCTCGGTCGGCGGGCGGTCGGGCTCGAGCGTGGGCACGCCCGGAGTGTGCGGTCTGCGGACAGATGTGACAAGTCGTGCACGTGCCCTCCGCACGACCGCGGCCGGGCACCCCTTCGTGGGGCGCCCGGCCGCGGCTCGTCGGGAGGGTCAGGTCAGCACGTGCCGACCGGGCGGTCCCGCTTGACCAGGTTGGTGTGGCTCGTGGTCCCGTCGAACCACAGCACCCGGGAGCCCTCGTCGGCGGCGGCGAACATCTGCTCGCCGCGGCTGCAGGACACCCGCTGCGCGCCCTTCTTGCCGTCGGCGGCCACCTGGAAGAGCTTCGGCAGCGTCTCGTTGGCCCACCACGTCGCCGGCGGGGTCGACGTGATCGTCACCGCGGTGCCCGACGCCGTCAGCGAGTAGGGGTAGAGCGTGCTGTCGGGTGCCTCCGGGACCAGGGTCACCGGAGAGGTGCCGTCGAAGGACGCCGTGCGCACGGCGGCCTGGCCGGCGTCGGTCGCGTCGGTGTCCTCGATCCAGACGACGCCGTCGTCGGTGATGCCGGTCTGCCCGATGCCCATCACCGTGGCGTTGTCCATCGGCATGAGGGTCTTGGTGCCGGTGACGGTGTCGAAGACCTCGACGCCGAGCCGCGGGCCCTCCGCCGTGTACCAGAGCTTCGCGTAGGCGATCTTGCCGTCCTTGACCGAGGGCAGCGCCGTGGACACAGCGGGGGTGCCGGGGTCGACCAGACCGGACTCGCCCGTCTTCAGGTTCGCCCAGCCGACGTGCTGGGTACCGGTGGTGTAGTCGGTCACCGTCCGGACCGCGAGGTCACCGTCGACGGCCAGGGACCCGACGGGCCCGTTGTGGCTGAAGGCGATCCGCTTCGGCAGGCCGCCGGCGACCGGGCGCGACCACATGGTGATCGCGGTGCCGGAGTACTCGGCCCAGACGACGGTCGTGCCGTCGGTGTCGGCGTACACGTTGAAGCTGCCGTTGTTGCCGCTCACCAGCTCCGGCCGGCCCTTGCCGTTCGTGTTGCCCAGCCACACCGAGTAAGGCATCGAGCCGTCCTCGTTGCTGCGCGAGACGGCGTACCTGCCGCCGCCGGCGCCGACCCCGGTGTCGCCGACGTTGACGTCCGCGACCAGGAGGTCGCTGTCGACGCCGAGCGTCTTCTCCCAGCCGGCCACGATGCCGTGCGCGTCGAAGGCGCCGGTGACGATCTTCAGCTGCGCCTTGGTGGCGCCCAGCTCCTTCGCGGCGGCGACGACGGCCGCGCGGCCGGCGAGGAAGTCGTCGAGCGGGGTCATGTACCCGGACAGGGCACGGTAGACGACCTGGTCGGCGAGCTCCGCTCCGAGCCGTTCGCGGATGTCCCACAGGGCACCGGAGAAGATCGTGGAGTTGAGGTGGACACCGCCGTTGTCGCCGCTGACGCCGACGCCGACGAAGTCGGCGAAGGTCGTGGCGCCGTCGTTCAGGTCGCGCAGCGCGCAGTCGCGGGGGGCAAGGTTCGTGCACAGGTCCTCGCCGAGGAGCGCGGCGTCCGGGTCGTCCATCGAGACGCCGCCCGCCTCGAGGTCGATCGCGTTGCCGAAGTAGTCGGCGACGGCCTCGTTCATGGCACCGGACTGGCCGATGTACACGAGGTTCGCGGTGTGCTCGACGACGCCGTGGGTCATCTCGTGGCCGACGACGTCGGTGTCCGCGGAGAAGGTGCGGAAGTCGCCGCCGCCCTTGCCGTAGACCATCTTCTCGCCGTCCCAGAAGGCGTTGTTGTAGGGGCCGCCGTTCGCGGTGACGCCCACGATGGAGTCGATGTACCCATCGGCGCCGTCGAGTCCGGCACGGCCGAAGGTGTCCTTGTAGTAGTCGTAGACCTGACCGGCCGCCCAGTGCGCGTCGATGATGCCGGAGTCGGTGAACTCGGGGCCGAAGTCCGCGGTGGAGTTCTCGGCGATCGTCGCCTGGCTGGGCCAACGGCCGGAGGCGGAGCCGGCGTCCGCGCCGTGGGCGTCGTAGGTCTTGATCAGCGGGCCCGTGAACGGCGTGTCCGCGTCGCGGCGGCTGTAGTCGTACATCTGGAACGGCTTGTCCGCGCCGGCCTGGTAGAGGCCGAGCTCGACGGTCTGGCCGTCGTACCGGACACCGGTGCCCAGGACGTAGCCCGGGCTCGCGCTCGCCGCCGTCTCCGGGGCCTCGGTGGTCGTCGCGGACCCGGCCGCCGCGGCGGCGGGGTCGCCGTCCTGTGCGCCGAAGGTCTTGATCGCGCTGTACTGCAGCACCGGGAAGCCGCCGGCGCCGTCGACGTACACCTCCTGCTCGACCGGCATCCCGTCGGCGTCCACGCCGGTGACGGTGATGTGGCGCGTCAGCACGCCGTCCCCCTGCGGGAGGACGGCCAGGCCGTGCGACTCGCCGCGGAAGGACTTGATGGTCTCGGGCGTGTCCGTGCGTAGCAGCCCGCCGGGGGTTCCGGCGACGGCCGCGACCGCGCGCTGGATCGCGACCTCCTCCGAGACCGCCGGCGTCACGGTGTCGAGGTCGAGGTCGGTGAAGTACTTGCCCGACGTGCCGGTGACGGTGCGCTCGCCGCCGGACCTCGTCATGCGGACCACGTACTCGCCGCCGAGGACGTCCACGCCCCGATACTGCTGCTGCAGGCGGACGACCTCCTGGCCGTCGGCGCTCTCGGTGCCGGCCGCCTTCAGGGTCTTGCCCGGGTCGGCGATGTGGAAGCGGCCCTTGCTGGCGCCGAGGAAGTCCTTGGCGGCCGTGGCGGGCGCGACCGACGCGTCGGCCTTCTCCGCCAGCCCGGTCACCAGCGCGGGGGTGTCCGTCGTGGTCTCGCCGTCCGGGGTCGGCGTCGCCGCCGTCGCCGCCGGGGACTGCTGCGCGGTGCCGGTCGTCTGCGCGGACGCGACGGACGGCATCCCCGTCATGACGAGGCCGGCGACGACGAGCGCCGTGAGGCCGTAGCCGGAGGCCCGCCGGCATCTCTGCCCGGTCCTCGGCTCGTCCGTCCCTGTCCGTGCCGCGTGCTCGTGCGCTGAGGTCGCCATCGGCGTCTCCTTCGTCCCAGGTGAACCAGCTCGACGGGTTCAGGGAACGTGCGGACCGGTATCAGGGTCAACGATCTGCCGTGCCGACTAGTAGGCATGCACAGATGTGAACGGGGGCTTTCGGCCCCCCGCGCGTGGCCCGGCACGGGCCAGGATGAGGCATGCACGACGCCGCCCGCGTCGCGCCCTGACCGGCGAGGGGCAGCGCGACGCGGGCGGATGTGCGGTGCTCAGCTCGCGTCGTCGTAGACGTAGAGCTCCTCGATGCTCCAGTACTTCGTCGGTTCGGCGCCGGTCTGGCTGATCCGGATGTACCGCGCCTCCTGGGGAGGCAGCTCGATCACTGTCTCACCGGACGATCCGGTGCCAGTGGCCACGGGCTCGCCGAACGTTGTGCCGTCGGTCGAGACGGAGACCGCGTAGCCGCGCGGGTAGTCCTCCGGACTCTTGGTCGAGTCGTCGAGCACGATGCGGTCGAACGTCTGCACCGACCCGAGGTCGAGCAGGTACCACTCGGAGCCCGTCTGATAGCTCGAGTTCCATCGGGTGGTGCCGTCGTTGTCGAACGCGGCGCCCGCGGCCGCCGAGTTGCGTGAGGCGGTCGCGGTCCAAGCAGTCCGGTCGAGCATCGAGTCGAAGCCGACGGGCAGGAACGTGATCCGGTCCAGGTCCATCAGATCGCTGCTGTCACCGTCGTTGGACCGGAACCGGAGCACCAGGTTCTGGGTGTCCCCGACGGGCTCCGGCAGAGTGAAGCGCACGGTGTCCCACGCGCCGCCCGTGTCGGGGACGGGAATCTCCGCGATCGCGTTGCCTGACACGCTGCCCAGGGCCAGCTCGAGGTGTGAGGCCTTGGTGGTCCGCACACGCAGGTCGAGTGCTTGCGCCCCGTCCCCGAAGCCCACGGAGTCATAGCGGACGTAGTCCTGGTCGTCGGTCTCGGTGACGTACGAGGTGCCGTCGCTCGTCGCCGTCTGGACGCCGCCGGTGGCGTCGAAGTCCTCCGCGTCGATCCCCGTGTAGGGGTTCTTGTGAGCGGGGCCCGGCGGGACGTCCGTACCGTCCGGCTCGTCGGGTGTCGCCGGCAGGGGGGCGCCGGGGTCGCCGGTCACCGTGATGCGGACACCCTCCGGCCCGATCTGGCCGTCGTAGCGGACCACCAGCTCCTTGGCGTAGCCGCTGCCGTGGCGGGTGAACGAGACCGGGCGCCCGTCGACGGTCACCGTGATGCTCTTCTTGGCGCCCAGATAGTCGTGCAGGTGCAGGTCGGACACGCGCATGGGCTCGTCGCTCGTGACCGTGATCTGTTGGTTCTGGAACGTGTCACCGGACTCCCGGTAGCTGATCGTCCCGTACCCCTGGGGTGAGACGAACGTGCCGTCGGTCAGCGTGTGGTCCATCTCCGGCAGAAGCTGGGGCTGGACCCACAGGTCGCCGCTGCTCTGGTCCCGCTTATAGCCGATGACGTCGTTGTAGTTGCGCCAGATGGTCGGCGTGGAGATGTACTGCTTGTCACCCGAGATCGCGGTGGCCGCGTAGTCCGGCTCGTCGACCTCCGGAAGGATGTCCAACGGCATGTTGAAGACGTTGTCACGGTCTCCGAACTGCCGGTCGTAGGAGTCCTTCTGCATGGCGACGAACTGGTCGGCCCGACGGGTGTTGAGCAGGAGCCCGCCGTAGTGGGCGAGGAGGTACGGCGTCCACTCGTCATAGGTGCCCCGGGTGTAGCCGAGTCCCCAGTACAGGGGGTGGTAGTAGCCGTCGAGGTCGCTCAGCACCTGATCGGTCTCGTCGGCGGTCCAGATCTCGCCGAGCCGCATGCTGAGGGACAGCCACTGGCCGGCGAAGTAGGACTCGGAGATCCGCCCGGTCGGGAAGTTGCCGTTGAGGTACCGCTGTCGGTACGACTCCTTGACCTGGTCGAACGCCGAGTCGTAGCGGGCGGCAAGCTCGGCGTCGTCACGCTTGTCGGCCAGCCGGGCCATGACCTCGTAGGCGACGGCGGACAGGCTGGCGTTGAACGCGTTCGGGTCACCGCCGGCGTCGTAGGAGTTCTCGCTGTCGTCGAACGTGTACGGGTAGTCGGCGCTCCCGTACTCGTCGACCTGGTCGAAAATGCGTTGGCCCGCCTTCTTCATGTAGGGCCAGAAGTACTCCAGCCGATCCGCGTCGCCGGTCTGCTGGTAGGTCTCGTAGACGGAGACGATGAAGCCGGCGTTGAGGTCGACCCACTTGTCGACACTGCGGTAGTCGGCGTGCTCTGTGTCGTCCCAGTCGACGAGGCGGTCCTTCTGGCTGGTGTCCGCCATGTAGTTGAAGTCGTGGTGGATCTGCCCGTCCGAGCGCTGCGTGCGGGCCCAGTACTCGAGCTCCTGCCACGCGATCGCCGGGAACATGTTCCCGACCACCTGGCGGGCGTGCCACATCTGGTCCGAGGTGCCGAACGTCGTCCACTCACCCTCGGCGAACGCGGTGCGCCCGTCCTTCTTGTACATCGAGTTGTTCGTGAGGTTTGCCAGGGAGTCGACCGTCTGGTTGACGAACCAGGCCGGCACGTTGGACCCGCGCATCCGGGTCACGAACTCGTCCGCGGTGGCGCGGAGGGCGTCGAACCGTCCTAGGTGTACCCGGCCACGACGTTGGTTACAGCCGGCTGATCGGCGGGAGCCCGCCGAGCGCTTGGTGGCGACGTCGGGTGTTGTAGTACTCGA
>NZ_JBEYBQ010000057.1:0-15276 GCF_040632295.1 Isoptericola sp. NPDC019482 | reverse complement strand
GCGCGATTTCGGGGACTATCCGCGCGCGGATAGTCCCCGAAATCGCGCCCACAACACGGTCGGGGTCGCGGTGCGGATCATGACCGGCGCGCCGGTGCCCGCGTGGGCGGACGCCATCGTGCCGGTGGAGCGCACGTCGACGGGCAGGGTCACGGGGGAGCCGTCGGCCGGGAGGTCGGCGAGGCGCACGGCGTAGCCGTCCATCGCCGCGGCGTCGAACGGCGGCACGAGCGCGACGGCGTGCACGTCGGCGCCGAGCACGCGGCCGGGGCCCTCGGCGGCGAGCTGCGCCAGGCCGACGTCGACCGCGGGCAGCGGCGCGACCCGCGCCAGCACGGCGGCGACGTGCTCGGCCGTGCTGCGTGTCGAGCTGCGTGTCGAGCTGCGGGCCGTGCTGCGCGGCGTGCTCATGGGGCCACGCTAGGCCGACGACGTGTCGCCCGTGCGGCACGCGCCTCACGACCGACCGCGCCCGGGGGTGAGGCGGCGGGGAGCGCGGTCATCCGGCGTTCGCCCGCACGCGCTTGCGCACCGGGCCGAGCGTGAAAAGCAGGGTGAGCAGCGCCGTCAGCGCGAGCAGGCCGAACCCGATGCCGTAGTCGCCCTGCGCGCCGTACACGGCGCCCATGATGAGCGGCGGGATGAAGCCGCCGAGGCCGCCCGCGGCGCCGACGACGCCGGTCACGGCGCCCACGGTCCCGGGCGGGGCCATCTTCGCCACGAGGGCGAAGGTCGCGCCCGACGACCCGCCGAGCGCCGCCGCCATCGCGAGGAACGCGATTGTGGCCACGGGGATCAGGGCGGGCTGGAAGATGATCACGGCGGCCCCGACCGTCACGATCGCGTAGCACACCAGGTTCACCGCGACGCCGCCCACCTTGTCCGACAGGGTGCCGCCGAGGGGCCGACAGACCACCGCGAGCACCACGAAGCCGGCGGTGCGGAACGACGCGTCGCTGGCGCTGAGGTCGTACGCGTTCTGCAGGAAGGTCGGCAGGTACACGGAGAACGCGACGAAGCCCCCGAAGCCGATCGCGTACAGCCAGGACAGCTGCAGCGTGGCGGGGATCTTCAGCGTCGCCCAGGTGCGGGCCCACATGCCGCCGCCGGAGCCGGGCGTCCAGGCCGGGGAGTCCTGCAGCAGGGCCCGGGAGGCGAGGGCGAAGACCGCCAGGAACACCGCCACGATGACGAACGGGGCTCCGTCGCCCCACGCGTCGCGGATCGGCACGGTGGAGAACGACGCGATCGCGGTGCCGCCCATGCCGGCGCCGAAGATGCCGATCGCGGTGCCGCGCCGGGCCGGCGGGTACCAGTTGTTGACGAACGGGACGCCGATGGCGAACGTCGTGCCGCCGAGGCCGAGGAAGAACCCGCCGATCAGCAGCCACACCAGGCTGTTCGCGACGAACCCGATGAACAGCACGGGGATGATCGTCAGCGCGCTGCACAGCGGGAACATCACCTTGGCGCCGAACCGGTCCGTGAGCGCCCCGATCGGGATGCGGCCGAGCGACCCGACGATCACGGGGATCGCGACGAGCACCGACACCTCGAAGTCGGACAGGTCGTACAGCTCGCCGTAGCTCTTGCCCAGCGGGCTGAGCAGCGCCCACGCCCAGAAGCAGATCGCGAAGCCGATCGTGGCGAGGGTGAGCTGGGTGACGTTGCCCTGCACGGCCGGGGCGGCCGGCGCGTCGGCCGGTCCGGGGGTGGCTGCCGAGGTCATGGTTCCTCCAGTCGTGACGGACGGTCGTGACGGACGGTCGGGATCAGCGGGGCGGCGTCGTCGTCGGGTCCCACCCGGGCCGCGGCGCCCGCGAGGACACGGACGCTTCGCGGGAGCGGTAGACCACGTAGGGCCGGAACGGGTACTGCACGGGGGCGGAGAACGCGTGCACCAGCCGCGTGAAGGGCCACAGCGCGAACAGCAGCATCGCCGCGACGATGTGCACCTGGAACGCGGCGGGCACGCCCTCCATGAGCGCCGGCTGCGGCTGGAGGTACCAGAGCGACCGGAACCAGGGCGAGATCGTCTCCCGGTAGTCGTACCCGTGGCCGCCCGCGAGGATCTGCGTCTGCACGGTGGCCCAGGCCCCCGACAGCAGGGACGCGGCGAGGAACACGTACATGGTCTTGTCCATGCGCGTGGTCGCGAGGAAGACCGGCCCGGTGGACCGGCGCCGGTAGATGAGGATGAGCAGGCCGGCGACCGCCACGAGAGCGGCGATGGAGCCCATCGACGTCGCGATGAAGTGGTAGAACCCTTCGCTGACGCCGACGGCCTCGGTCCAGGTGTTGGGGATCACGAGCCCGAGGAAGTGGCCGAGCACGACGAACAGCAGCCCGAAGTGGAACAGCGGCGAGCCCCAGCGCAGCAGCCGCTTCTCGTAGAGCTCGCTGGAGCGGGTGGTCCAGCCGAACTTGTCGTACCGGTACCGCCAGATGGACCCCACGACCAGGATGGCGAAGGTCACGTAGGGCAGCACGACCCACAGGATGATCTTGTCGGCGGAGGCGTCCGTCAGGCCCATGGCAGGTCCTTCCCCTCGTTCCCGTACCCGGCGTCCCCGTCGCCCGCCCCGTACCCGCTCAGGCCCACCAGCTCCGCCGGCGGGCCTGCGGCGACCAGGTCGGCGACGCGCTCGGCGGTGGCGGCGTCGACGGGCGGCAGGGTCAGGCTCACGGCCTCGACCGCCGCCGTCCAGGGCGAGCGCTGCGCGGCGAGCGCCGAGCGCAGCACCTCGATCCCGTCCCGATGGGCCGTGAGCAGCGCGCCGGCGATCCGGGCGCCGTCGGGCCCGCCGCGGGCGGACAGCTCCAGGACGGTGGGCAGGTAGTCGGGCAGCTCGTCGCCGGTGGTCTCGAACCCGGCGGCGCGGTACGCCTCGACGAACCGCACGAGGGCGGCGCCGCGCTTCCGGGTGTCGCCCGCCGCGTAGTACGACAGGTACATGGCGCAGCGACGCTTGAGGTCGAACGTCGCGACGTACCGGGCCTGCAGCGCGGCGACGCCGTCCGGTCCGTCGACGTCGAGCAGCGTCGTCGCGAGCCCGCCGAGGCGGTCCCGGACCGGAGCGGGCAGGTGCGCGACGGCGTCGCGCACGGTGGGCGCGGCGGCGAGCGTCGTGTCGTCGGGGTAGGCGAGCAGCACGGAGGCGGCCATGTGCGCGACGGCGCGGTCGCCGTCACCCAGCGGCACCGGCGCGAGCGGGTCGAGCCGCTTGGCGCGCACGCCCGGCCTCGGCAGGAAGGCGAGGCGGCTCACGACCGACCCTCCTCGGCGCCGGGCCCGCCGTCGTCGGCCCCGTCGTCCCCCGGCGGGAACAGACCCGTCGGCCGGCCGTTGCCGTCCCAGTTGAGCAGGTTGACGCGCCCGGGCGTGGAGGGCCCGTACGGGGAGTCCGCCGTCTGGCGGGCGGCGAGCGCGTGGAAGTTCTCCACCGCGACCGGGGTGGGCTGGCCGGACGACGAGCCGAACGGGCCCGCCCCGCCCATGCCCGGCCCGCCCTCGAAGTCCAGGGAGCAGGCCATCTCCTCCAGCTCGCGCGCCACCTCGGTGTGCGCGGTGGGGATGACGTACCGCTCCTCGTACTTCGCGATGGCGAGCAGCCGGTACATCTCCTGCACCTGGTCGCCGGTCATGCCGACGGCGGTCGCGTTCTCCTCGGGGAACTCGCGCCCGAGGTTCACCTCGCGCATGCCCGACCGCATCGCGGCGAGCCGGCGCAGCACCCGCTCGACGGGCCCGGTGTCGCCCGCGGTGAACAGGCCGGCGAGGTACTCCAGCGGGATACGCAGCTGCGAGATGGCGGCGAACAGGGTGCGCCCGTCCTCGCCGTCGTTGCCGGAGCTGGCCACGACGTCGACCACGGGGGACAGCGGCGGGATGTACCAGACCATGGGCAGCGTCCGGTACTCCGGGTGCAGGGGGAGCGCGACCTCGTACTCCGAGATGAGCTTCCAGATCGGCGAGCGCTGCGCGGCGGTGATCCAGTCGTCCGGGATACCCTCGCGGCGCGCGGCGGCGACCACCTCGGGGTCGTGCGGGTCGAGGAACACCGACCGCTGCGCGGCGAAGAGGTCCGTCTCGTCCTCGGTCGCGGCGGCCGCGCCGACCTTGTCGGCGTCGTACAGGACGAGGCCGAGGTAGCGCAGGCGGCCGACGCAGGTCTCGGAGCAGACGGTGGGCAGGCCCACCTCGAGGCGCGGGTAGCACAGCGTGCACTTCTCGGCCTTGCCGGTCTTGTGGTTGAAGTAGACCTTCTTGTACGGGCAGCCGGTGACGCACATGCGCCAGCCGCGGCACTGGTCCTGGTCCACGAGCACGATGCCGTCCTCGACCCGCTTGTACATCGCGCCCGACGGGCAGGAGGCGACGCACGACGGGTTGAGGCAGTGCTCGCAGATGCGCGGCAGGTAGAACATGAACGTCTGCTCGAGCTCCTCGGCGACGTGCTCGCTCATGTGCTTGAGGATCGGGTCGTCCTGCATGGTCGCGGTGGAGCCGCCGAGGTCGTCGTCCCAGTTCGCCGACCACTGGATCGACATGTCGTCGCCGGTGAGCAGCGACTTCGGCTTCGCGACCGGCGTGTGCTCGCCCTGCGGGGCGCTGAGCAGCATGTCGTACTCGTACGTCCACGGCTCGTAGTAGTCGTGGATCGAGGGCAGCTTCGGGTTCGCGAAGATCGACGCGAGCTTCTTGGCCCGCCCGCCGGCGCGCAGCTTGAGCTTGCCGCGCTTGGTGCGCACCCAGCCGCCCTGCCACGTGTCCTGGTCCTCGTACGTGCGCGGGTAGCCGAGGCCGGGGCGGGTCTCGACGTTGTTGAACCACACGTACTCGGTGCCGGTGCGGTTCGTCCACGCCTGCTTGCACGTGACCGAGCAGGTGTGGCACCCGATGCACTTGTCGAGGTTCATCACCATCGACATCTGGGCCATGACCTTCACGAGTACCGCACCTCCTGGCTGCGACGCCGGATGACCGTGACCTCGTCCCGCTGGTTGCCCGTGGGGCCGAGGTAGTTGAACGCGTAGGTGAGCTGCCCGTAGCCGCCCGCGAGGTGCGTGGGTTTGAGCAGGATCCGGGTCAGGGAGTTGTGGATGCCTCCGCGCCGGCCGGACGTCTCGGCCAGCGGCACGTCCACCGTGCGGTCCGTGGCGTGGTGCATGTACACCGTGCCCTCGGGCATGCGGTGGGAGACGACGGCGCGCGCGACGACGACGCCGTTGCGGTTCACCGCCTCGATCCACTCGTTGTCCTTGACGCCGATCTTCGCGGCGTCCTGCGGGCTCATCCAGACGTTCGGGCCGCCGCGCGACAGCGACAGCATGAACAGGTTGTCCTGGTACTCCGAGTGGATGGACCACTTGGAGTGCGGCGTCAGGTAGCGCACGGCCACGGCGGCGTGCCCCGTGCCGCTTCCGTCGGCGCGCCCGTCGTCGAACGCGCCGGGCGTGGGCGAGTCGCCGAACAGGCGGTGCAGGTCCAGCGGTGGCCGGTAGACGGGCAGCTGCTCGCCCAGCTCGATCATCCAGTCGTGGTCGAGGTAGAAGTGCTGGCGGCCGGTGAGCGTGTGCCACGGCTTGAGCCGCTCCACGTTCACCGCGAACGCCGTGTACCGGCGCCCGCCGTGCTCCGACCCGGACCATTCCGGGGAGGTGATGACCGTCGTCGGGCGCGACTGCACGTCCGGGAAGGTGACCCGCTTGGCCTGGTCGTCGGCCGCCAGGTCCGCCAGCCGCTGCCCGGTGCGCTTCTCCAGGTGCTCGAAACCCTGCACCGCCAGGCGGCCGTTCGTGGTGCCGGACAGGGCCAGGATCGTCTCGCACGCGTGGGTGTCGCGGTCCAGGCGCGGGCGCCCGGCCGCGGGGCCGGACGTCACCAGGCCGTTGACCTGCCCGAGCTTGCGCACCTCCTCGTCCGGCATGAACGCGACGCCCTTGGTCGCCATGCCCTTCGAGTCCGTGAGGGGCCCGAGCGCGGCCATGCGCGCCGCGAACGCCGGGTAGTCGCGCTGCACCACCTGCAGGCGCGGCATCGTCACTCCCGGCACGAGCTCGCGCTCCGTGACGGGCACGCCCGCGTCGGTCAGCGTGCCGTGCGGCACCGCGAGCTCGTCGGGGGAGTCGTGCAGCAGCGGCGTGGCGACCAGGTCCTCGCGCACGCCCAGGTGCTCCACGGACAGCTCGGAGACCCGCCGCGCCAGCGTGTGGAACGTGTCGAAGTCGGTCTTGGTCTGCCACGGCGGGTTGATCGCCGGGTTGAACGAGTGCACGAACGGGTGCATGTCCGTGCTCGACAGGTCGTGCTTCTCGTACCAGGTGGCCGCCGGCAGCACGACGTCGGAGAACAGCGTGGTGCTCGTCATGCGGAAGTCCATCGTGACCAGCAGGTCGAGCTTGCCGCGCGGCGCCTCGTCGTGCCAGGTCATCGACGCGGGACGGCGGCCCTCGGGCGCCTCGTCGGCCAGCACGGAGGCGTCCGTGCCGAGCAGGTGCTTGAGGAAGTACTCGTTGCCCTTGCCGGAGGAGCCGAGGATGTTGGCCCGCCAGATCGTCAGCACCCGGGGGAAGTTCGCGGGGTCGTCGGGGTCCTCGCAGGCGAACTTGAGCGTCCCCTTCTTCAGCTCGTCCACGACGTGCCGCTCCGGCTCCTTGCCCGCGGCGCGCGCCTCGTCCACGAGGTCCAGGGGGTTGCGGTCGAACGTCGGGTAGCTCGGCATCCAGCCGCGCTGCGCCGACTCCACCAGGGAGTCCGCCGTCGTGCGGCCCGCCAGGACCCCGGGAGCGAGCGGGGAGGCGAGCGCGTCGGCGGGCATCCCGTCGTAGCGCCACTGGTCCGTGGCGAGGTAGAACCAGCCGGTGCCGATCATCTGGCGCGGCGGGCGCGCCCAGTCCAGACCGCCCGCGTACTGTGCCCAGCCGGTGATCGGGCGACACTTCTCCTGGCCCACGTAGTGCGCCCAGCCGCCGCCGTTGACGCCTTGGCAGCCGGTGATCGTGGTGAGCGTGAGGAAGGCGCGGTAGATCGTGTCCGAGTGGAACCAGTGGTTCGCGCCCGCGCCCATGATGATCATCGAGCGGCCGCCCGAGTCCTCGGCGTTCTGCGCGAACTCCCGCCCGATCTGGGCGGCGTCCGCCGCCCGCACGCCGGTGATCTCCTCCTGCCACGCCGGGGTGCCGGGGGCGGTCGCGTCGTCGTAGCCGGTGGGCCACTCGCCCGGCAGGTCCAGGCCGATGTCCCGAGCCGTGCGCTCGACGCCGTACTGCGCCAGCAGCAGGTCGAAGACCGTGCACACCAAGTGCCCGCCCACGCGCCGGGTCGGCACGCCGCGCGTCAGCACGCCCTTGCCGCCGAGGTGCGCCTGCTGCGCGCCGTCGCCCGCGCCGCCGTCGTCACCGCCGTCGTCACCGTCGGGGACGACGTCGAACCGGGGCAGCAGCACTGCCGCGGTGCCCCGCTCGCCGGGCGCCGCGCCGTCGGCCACCGACAGGAGCGGGTCGACGTCGCCCAGGTCCAGGTTCCACTTCCCCTCGCCGGCCTCGCCGTACCGGTCGGCGAGGGTGCCGTTCGGCGCGACGACGGCGCCGTCGGCGCCCAGCAGCAGCGTCCGGAAGCTCGGGTTCGCCGCCGTCGACGCGCCCGGCAGGACGGCGTCGTCCACGTCCGCGGCCGTGAGGAACTTGCCCGGCACGTACGCGCCGTCCTTCTCGTCCAGCCGCACGAGGAAGGGGGCGTCCGCGTACTTCTTGAGGTAGTCGACGAACGGCGCGGTGCGCTTCTCGACGAGGAACTCGCGCAGGATCACGTGCCCCATCGCCATCGCCAGCGCGCCGTCGGTGCCCGGCTGCGGCGCCAGCCACTGGTCGGCGAACTTCGTGTTGTCGGCGTAGTCCGGCGAGACCGACACGACCTTGGTACCGCGGTAGCGCGCCTCGGCCATGAAGTGCGCGTCCGGGGTGCGGGTCACGGGGATGTTGGAGCCCCACATGATCAGGTAGGAGGAGTTCCACCAGTCCGCGGACTCCGGCACGTCCGTCTGGTCGCCGAACACCTGCGGGGAGGCGACCGGCAGGTCCGCGTACCAGTCGTAGAACGACAGCATCGTGCCGCCCAGCATCTGCACGAACCGCGCCCCGACGCCGTGCGACACCATCGACATCGCCGGGATCGGGGAGAAGCCCGCGACGCGGTCCGGGCCGTGCGCCTTGATCGTGTGCACGTGCGCCGCCGCGACGATCTCCGCCGCCTCGTCCCACGTGGCCCGCACCAGGCCGCCCTTGCCGCGCGCGCTCTTGTACGCCCGCGCCGTCTCCGGGTCGGAGGTCAGCCGCTCCCACGCGAGCACCGGGTCGCCGCCGACCGCGGCCTTCGCCTCGCGGTACGCCCGCAGCAGGACGCCGCGCACGTAGGGGTAGCGCACCCGGGTGGGGGAGTAGGTGTACCAGGAGAACGCGGCGCCGCGGGGGCAGCCGCGCGGCTCGTACTCCGGGGAGTCCGGGCCCACCGACGGGTAGTCCGTCTGCTGGGTCTCCCACGTGATGATGCCGTCCTTGACGTACACCTTCCACGAGCAGGACCCCGTGCAGTTCACGCCGTGCGTGGAGCGCACCACCTTGTCGTGCGACCAGCGGTCCCGGTAGAAGACGTCACCCTCGCGGCCGCCCTTGAGGAACAGCTGGCGCAGGTCCTCCGACACGTCCCCCTTGCGCAGGTGCTTGCCGAGCCGCAGCAGGGCGTCGGCCGCGCCGGTCGGCGGCGCCGACCCGACGTCGGCGGTGACGGGCGGGCGGGTGGTCGACATGCGCACTCCTGGGGCTGGGGGACCGTAGAGTCACTGCTTCGCATCATGGGCCCGGACCTGGGGCAGCGCATGTCGAGCCCCCCTGCTCACAGGCCCGCCCGGTCGGCTGTGCGTTCGTGCTCACGCGCATTTCACGGCCCGAGGCCGGGCGTCGAAACACCGCCTTCCTAGCGTCGGACCTGCCGGCCCGACGACGCGCCGGTGGTTCCAGACCACCGCCCGGCGTCGTCGGGCCTGCGCACAGGAGGACACGCGATGGCTGCACCGACCACCGTGGCAACGCCGGCCCGACCCGACGGGCGCCCGGGGGCGATCGACCGCCCGGGCCGCTGGATCGACCGGTGGGAGCCGGAGGACCCGGCGTTCTGGGCCGGCGGCGGACGCCGCGTCGCGCGGCGCAACCTGGTGATCTCGGTGTTCGCCGAGTTCCTCGGGTTCTGCGTGTGGGCGCTCTGGTCGATCGTCGTGCCGCAGCTGCCCGCCGCCGGGTTCACGCTCACCACCGACCAGATGTTCTGGCTCATCGCCGTGCCGTCGCTGGTGGGCGCCACGCTCCGCATCCCGTACACGCTCGCGGTGCCGGTCTTCGGCGGGCGCAACTGGACGATGGTGTCGGCGGGCCTGCTGCTGATCCCGACCCTGACCATGGCGTTCGTGGTCCAGCGGCCGGAGACGTCGTTCGGCGTGATGCTGTTCGTGGCCGCGCTCGCCGGCTTCGGCGGCGGCAACTTCGCCTCCTCGATGGCGAACATCTCGTTCTTCTTCCCTGAGAAGGAGAAGGGCGCGGCCCTCGGCTGGAACGCGGCGGGCGGGAACGTCGGCACGGCGGCCGTGCAGCTCGCGGTGCCGCTGGTGATCACCGCGGGCGCCGGGGTCGCGCTCCAGCGGGCCGGGCTGGTGTTCGTCCCGTTCGTGGTGCTGGCCGTGTTCCTCGCCTGGAGGTTCATGGACAACCTCTCGGCCGCGAAGGCCGACCCGCGCACGTTCGTGGTGGCGGTGAAGGAGCCGCACACCTGGGTCATCTCGTTCCTCTACATCGGCACCTTCGGGTCGTTCATCGGCTTCTCCGGCGCGTTCCCGACGCTGCTCGCGGGCCAGTTCCCCGAGGTGTCGCTCTCCCTGGCGTTCCTCGGCGCGCTCGTGGGGTCGGTCACCCGGCCCCTGGGCGGCATCCTGGCCGACCGGGTGGGAGGTGCCGTCGTGACGGTGTGCTGCTACGCCATGATGATCGTCGGGGCGCTCGGCGCGATCTCCGCGCTCGGTCGCCACAGCTTCGGTCTCTTCTTCGCCTCGTTCCTCGTGCTCTTCGTGGCCACCGGTGTGGGCAACGGGTCGGTCTACCGGATGATCCCGGCCGCCTTCCGGGTGGCGGGCGCCGGCCGCGACCTGGCGGCGACGGCGAAGGCCGCCGCCGGCTGCATCGGCATCGCTGGCGCGGTCGGCGCCTTCGGCGGGTTCCTCATCCCGCGGGGGTTCGCGATGTCGACGTCGATGACGGGCTCGCTGGTGGCTGCGCTGTGGGTGTTCGTCGGGGCGTACGCGGTGATGGCCGTCGTCACCTGGGCGGTGTACGCGCGGCGCGGCACCGCGATGCGGGCGGCGCGCGTATGACGGCGTCGGGGGCCGCGGTCGCGACCCACTGCCCCTACTGCGCGCTGCAGTGCGGCATGGACCTCACGCTCGACGTCGCCGCCCCGGGCGGCCGCGCCGCGCTGCCCGTCACGGTGACGCCGCGGCAGTTCCCCACGAACGGCGGCGGGCTCTGCCAGAAGGGGTGGACCAGCGCGACCGTGCTGCGGGCCCCCGACCGGCTCACGACGCCGCTGGTGCGCGGGGCCGACGGGGTGCTCGTGCCCGCGTCGTGGGACGACGCCCTCGACCTGGTCGCCGGGCGGCTCTCCGCGCTGGCGGCCGAGCACGGCCCTGAGGCCGTGGCGGTGTTCGGCGGCGGCGGGCTGACGAACGAGAAGGCGTACGCCCTCGGCAAGTTCGCCCGCACCGTGCTGCGCACGCCCTTCATCGACTACAACGGCCGGTTCTGCATGTCGTCGGCCGCGGCCGCGGGGAACCGGGCGTTCGGCCTGGACCGGGGGCTGCCGTTCCCGGTGACCGACCTGGCCGGCGCGGACGCGATCCTGCTGCTCGGCTCCAACGTGGCCGAGACGATGCCGCCGTTCGTGCAGCACCTCGCCGGCGCGCGCGCCGCGGGCGGGCTCGTCGTCGTCGACCCGCGTCGGTCGGCCACCGCCCGTCTCGTCGGGCCCGGCGAGGGGGTGCACCTGCAGCCCGTGCCGGGCACCGACCTCGTGGTGCTGCTGGCGCTGCTGCACGTGCTGGTGGCGGAGCGCCTGGTCGACCGGGAGTACGTGGCCGGGCGCACCACGGGGTTCGACGACGTCGCCCGCTCCGCCGCCGCCTGGTGGCCCGAGCGCGCGGAGACGGTGTGCGGCGTCCCGGCGGAGGAGCTGCGCCGGGTGGCGCGGCTGCTGGCCGCGGCGTCGCCGTCGCGCGGGGGCCGCGGGGCCTACGTGCTCACCGGGCGCGGCGTCGAGCAGTCGGCGCAGGGCACCGCCACGGTGACGGCGGCGATCGACCTCGCCCTCGCGCTCGGGCTCGGGGGCCGGGTGGGGTCGGGGTACGGCTGCCTCACCGGCCAGGGCAACGGGCAGGGCGGGCGCGAGCACGGGCAGAAGTGCGACCAGCTGCCCGGCTACCGCAAGATCGACGACCCGGCGGCCCGCGCGCACGTCGCCGGGGTGTGGGGCGTGGACCCGGCGTCGCTGCCCGGCCCGGGGGTGCCCGCCGTCAAGCTGCTGACCTCCCTGGGCACGCCCGGCGGGCCGCGAGCGCTGCTCGTGCACGGCTCGAACGTCGTCGTCTCCGCGCCGAACGCCGACCGCGTGCGAGAGCGCCTGGCCGCGCTCGACCTGCTCGTGGTGTGCGACGTCGTGCCGTCCGAGACTGCGCTGCTCGCCGACGTCGTGCTGCCCACCACCCAGTGGGCCGAGGAGGAGGGCACGATGACGAACCTCGAGGGGCGCGTCATCCGGCGGCGGCGCGCCGTCGACCCGCCGGGCGACGCCCGGTCCGAGCTGTGGATCCTCGCGGAGCTGGCGCATCGCCTGGGCTCCGGCGTCGCGTTCCCGACGGACCCCGCCGTCGTGTTCGACGAGCTGGCGCGCGCGTCGGCGGGCGGCGTCGCCGACTACTCCGGGCTCAGCCACGCCCGCCTCGACGCGCACCACGCCGCCGGCGGCGCGGGGCTGTACTGGCCCTGCCCCGCCACCCCCGACCTGTCAGGACCAGCGCGGGGTATACCCGCCGCACGTCCTGACAGGTCGCCGGGCGAGCACCCCGGGACGCCGCGCGTGTTCCTCGACCGGTTCGCGACGCCGGACGGCCGGGCGCGGATGGTCGCCGTCGACCACGCCGGCCCGTCGGACGACGTGCGCCCCGACGCCCCGACGTACCTCGTCACCGGCCGCGTGCTGCAGCACTACCAGTCCGGCGCGCAGACGCACCGCGTGCCCGAGCTGGAGCGGCTGGTCCCCGAGCCGTACGTCGAGCTGCACCCGCTGCTGGGGCTGCGGGTCGGCGTGCCGGACGGCGGCCGGGCGCGCCTGGTCTCGGCCCGCGGCGTCGTCGAGGCGACGGCCCGCTGGACCGACGCCGTCCGCCCGGACACCGTCTTCATGCCGTTCCACTGGAGCGGCGCCGGCAGCGTCAACCGCCTCACCACCGACGCCGTCGACCCGGTCTCCGCCATGCCCGAGTTCAAGGTCTGCGCGGTGGCGGTGACGCCGGCAGTCCCCGACCCGGCCGCGACGGCCGAGCACGTCGAGACCCTGGAGGTCCTCGCATGAGTCACGACCCGCAGCAGGGGCTGCGCGTGCCGCACCGGGTGGTCGTGATCGGTCACGGCATGGTGGGCGCGCGCCTCGCGGACGAGCTGTCGCGGCGCGACGCCGACGGTGCGCTCGACGTCACGGTGCTCGGCGCGGAGCCGTACGAGCCGTACAACCGGGTGCTGCTGTCGGACGTGGTCGCCGGGCGCACGGACGTGGCGGCGATCGGCATGCCCATGGTCGACGACGGCCGCACCCGCGTGCTGCGGGGCACGGCCGCGGTGGCCGTCGACCGGGACGCCCGCGCGGTGCTGGCCGACGACGGGACCCGCCACCCCTACGACCACCTGGTCCTCGCCACCGGCGCCGCCGCGCGCCTGCCCGACGTGCCCGGCCTCGGCACGGACCCGGAGGCCCTGCCCGCCGGGGTGCACGCGCTGCGCACGCTCGACGACGCCCGCGAGGTGGTCGCCGCGACGGTGAACGCCCCGCGCGCGGTGGTCGTCGGCGGCGGGGTACTGGGCGTGGAGGTGGCTCTCGGGCTGGCCGGGCGGGGGCTGCCCACGACGCTCGTGCACGGCGCGGGCGCCCCGATGGACCGGCAGCTCGACGACCAGGCCGGCGCCGTGCTGCGCGCGGGCCTGGAGGCGGCGGGCGTGGCCGTGCGCACGGGGGTGCGCCCGCAGGAGGTGCTCGTCGTCGGAGGCCGGGCCGTCGGGGTGCGGCTCGACGGCGCCACGACCGAGCCGGGGGAGACGCTCGGCGCGGGCCTGGTCGTCCTCGCGTGCGGCACCGCACCGGAGACGTCGCTGGCCCGACGGTCCGGGCTCGCCGTCGAGCGGGGCGTGGTCGTCGGGCCGGACCTGGCGAGCGTGACCGACGCCCGGGTCTTCGCCGTCGGCGACTGCGCGCAGCCTCCGGAGGGTTCGCGCGGGCTGGTGGCGGAGGGCTGGGACCAGGCGCGGAGGCTCGCCGAGCACCTGGTGACGCTCGCGGCGCGCCCGCGTCCGGAGGCACGGGTCGAGGGCCCGCGCGAGCACCTGCGGCTGCCCGGCGACGGGGCGGGGCCGTCGATGGCGGTGCGCCTCGGCACCCTGCTGTCCACGCGCGCGCCGGGGGCGCGGGCGGGCGGCGTCGACGCCCGGGGCACCGACGTCGTCAAGGTCAAGGCCGGGCCGCTGAGCGTGGTCGCGATGGGCCGCTGCGGCTCCGGCCGCGTCCCGGAACCGGGGGAGCGGGCCGTGCGCCTCGGCGACCCGGCCGCGGGCCGCTTCGTCGAGGCGGTGGTGGCGGGCGGCGTCCTGGTGGGCGCGACGTGCGTGGGCGACGCCCGCGTGGCCGCCGACCTCACCGCCGCCTACACGCGCCGCACGCCCGTGCCCGCCGACCCGGCGTTCCTGCTGCTCACGCCGGTCATGCCGGCCGCCGAGCCGGCGTCCAGCCCCGAGCACATGCCCGACGACGCCACCGTCTGCCGGTGCAACGGCGTCACCAAGCACGACATCGCGGCCTGCGTGGCCGACGGTGCCACGACGAAGGACGACGTCGCCCGCGCCACCCGCGCCACCACCGGCTGCGGCAGCTGCACGGAGGCCGTGTGCGGGCTGGTGGACTGGCTGTCGACCGCGCGGCCGGCGGAGGAGGCGGCGCCCGGCGCGATGACGACGCCCGCCCGTGCTTCGTAGAGTTCGCGCGTGAGCGACGACGCCTGTGTGTTCTGCGAGCTGATCGAGTCCGGGGACGGGGTGTGGGTCGCGCGAGAGGGCCTGGCGGCCGCGTTCCTGACGCTGCCCACGGGGGCGCTCGCGCCCGGTCACACCCTCGTCGTTCCCACGGCGCACTGCGTCGGCGTGCTGGACGCGAGCCCGGAGTCGCTCGCGGCGACGACGGCGCTGGTGCAACGCGTCTCGGTCGCGATGACGAGGGCGCTCGGGGCGACCGGGGTCGTGGTGCTCAACGCGAGCGGTCCGTTCTCGGGACAGACCGTGGGGCACCTCCACTTCCATGTCGTCCCTCGGTGGCCGGACGACGACGCAGAGCTCTGGCCGAGCGACCGGTCGTCTCATGCGCCGATCCCCGATGCGGGCGAGCTGCTGGCCGCCGTCCTTCGGTAGCGGCCGGAGCGGCCGGCCCACCGACCAGGCGATCTCTCGAACGCCTGTTCGAAGGAGTGTCGGTGGTGGCTGGTTGACTTGCTCCATGACGACGCGCCAGCCCACCGCCGCCTCGCGGCTGGATGCTGCGCTGGATCGCGCGTCGGGTGAGCAGGTGGTGGTGAACGCGGCGGCGGGGCGGCGCACGGTCGCGCTGGCCGAGGTGCTCGCGGCGGCACGGGTCGTGCCGGAGTCGATGTTGGACGTGGATGTCGAGCGGGTCGCGTCGGCCTCGGCGGAGCGCCGTGGTTCGGTCGCACGCCGCGCGCTGGTGGCGGAGGTGGCGTGCGCGCTCGGGGTGAGCGAGCACGTCGCGCAGGGGTGGCTCGCGGACGCGGACGTCCTGGCCTCGAAGGCGACCGCGACACTCGACGCCCTGTGCGCGGGGACCATCTCCTACCAGCACGCCGCCAGGCTGGCCGACGCGGTCGCGGACCTGCCCGCCGCGGTGGCCGCCCAGGTTGAGCAGGC
>NZ_JBEYBQ010000056.1:0-16180 GCF_040632295.1 Isoptericola sp. NPDC019482 | reverse complement strand
GTCGAACAGCTCGACAGCTCCCACGGAAGCGGCGTCCTGGCCTGGACCTCACCCCGCGGCCGCACCTACCTCACCACCCCCGGCACCGCCGACCATGTCCTCGACCGCCTCGACGAATGGGCCACCACGGCCGCACACCTCAGTCGTCAGCCGGCGCCCGAGGGCGCGACAAGCTCGACTGACGAGACCGACACGAGTGCCCCCAACCCGGCCGAACCCGCCATCACCTCCACCGACGACCCACCGTTCTGAAGGCGCCTGCGAGGTCGGCGGTGCGTCAGGCGTCCAGGTCGTGCGGCAGGCGCAGGACTGCCCGGAGCTTCTCGGCATACGGCTCCCGCTCGGCAGGAGGCGCCCAGCGGGCCTCGGCGTGACGCTGATACAGGCGGTCGTCCGCGTGGCGCGGGAACACGTGCACGTGCAGGTGCCACAGATCCTGGTCTCCCGCCGGCTCGTTGTGCTGGCGGACCGACGTCCCGGCGCAGTCGTAGGAAGTGCGGATGCCTTCGGCGACCCGCTGCGTGAGATCCCAGACCTCCCGCCCGTCCTCCGCCGACAGGGCGTAGAGGTTCTCGACGTGCGGGCGCGGGATCACGAGCACGCCGCCGGGGTTGGCGGGCCACCATTTCGGGGCGACGCGGGCGAAGGCGCGCTCCGTCACGGCGACGACGTCCGACGGCTGGTTCCACTCGTCGTGGACGCCCCGCTGGAAGCGGCAGAAGGGGCAGGCGTAGCCGGGCGGCTCGTGGGTGGTGCCCGGGAGCGCGGGTGATTGGCTCGTCCGCATCGCCTACGCCTCCGCCGGCCGGGTCCACTCGAGCGTGTATCGGAAGAACAGCCGCTGCCGGAACCGGGCGCCGGGCAGGACGCGGCAGGCGGTGTCGCGGACCTCGCCGTAGGTCTGGTGCGCGTCGCGCACCGGCATTCGTGGGCCGTCGCCGGAGGCCACGGCGACGGGGGAGCGGCCCAGGTTCTTGACCATCCCCACCACGGGGTTGGTGAACGACGAGACGAGGTCGACGGCGAGGTCGCGCGGCGCGCCGATGCGCGCGTGCCCGACGACGAGCAGCCGCCCGCCGGGCGCCAGCACCTCGGCGGCGTGCCGCAGCGCGGGCTCGAGGTCCATGTGGTGCAGCGACGCGACCATGGTCACGACGTCGAACGACCCTTCGGCGGGGACGTCCTCGAACCGCCCGTGCCGCACCGTCACGCCGGGGTCGCCTGCGAACCGCGCGGCAGCGACCTCGGCCATCGCTGCGTCCGCGTCGAGCCCGACGACCGTGGCGCCCGCGCGCCGCAGCCGGGCGACGAGCGTGCCCGTGCCGCAGCCGACGTCGAGCGCGCGGCGTCGCCGGCGCGGCAGCCGGCGCAGGATCCAGCCGTGGAAGTGGTCGTTGTGGTTCCACGGGTACCGGGCGTTGACGCGGCCGAGCCAGCGTCCGACGGCGCGGACCTGCGGGTTCGTGGTGGTGCGCGGGTCGAACGTCGTCGTCGGCTTCGTCGTCGGCATGGACAGCGAGGGTAGCGTCACGGCCGTGCCGAACCTCGTCCTGCTGTGCGGGCCCGCCGGCGCGGGCAAGTCCACGCACGCGCGCCGCTTCGCGGCCGACGGCTGTGTGGTCGCGTCGGTCGACGAGCTCGCGTGGGCCGCCGGGCACCCCGCGGTGCACCCGCTGCCGGACGACGCGGCCCGCCGGGTGGCGGACGCCCTGCGGTCCCGCGTCGAGGCGCTCCTGGACGAGGGGCGCGACGTCGTCGTCGACTCGTCGTTCTGGTCGCGCGCGTCGCGGGACGAGTATCGGGCTCTTGGTGCCGCGCACGGTGCGGAGACCCTCGTCGTCTACGTCGACACGCCGCGCGACGTCGCCCTCGCCCGTGTGGCCGAGCGAGCCGCCGCACACCCGCACGACGTCGTGCTGACGCCCGAGACAGCCGCTGCCTTCCACGACGGTTTCGAGGTCCCGACGCCCGACGAGGGCCCGCTGCGGGTCGTCCCCGGAGTCTGATCTCCCGGCCCTCTCGCGCGCCATGTTTCGCGCGTGAGGCAGATGTTCCCGTGAGGTAACCCCGGCCTGACGGCGGCGACACGGCGGCTTCCTACCGTCAGCGTCATGAACGAGACGCAGGGCACGCCCCCCAGCTCCCGGCCGGACCCGCGGCACGTCGTCGTCGTGGGCGGCGGCATGGTCGCGCAGCGGTTCGTCGAGGCCCTGCGGGCCCGCGACGACGCCGGCGCGTGGCGCGTGACCGTCTTCGCCGAGGAGCCGCGCAAGCCGTACGACCGCGTGGGTCTCACCCGGTACTTCGAGGTGCGGGACGCCGAGGAGCTCACGCTCGGCGACCCGGCGCTGTGGGACGACCCGCTGGTCGACCTGCACCGGGACTGCAAGATCGAGACGATCGACCGCGAGGCTCGGACGGTCACCGACCGGCTGGGCCGGGTGCACGCCTACGACGAGCTGGTGCTCGCCACGGGCTCGAACGCCGCGATGCCGCCCATCCCCGGCAACGACCTGCCCGGCGTGTTCGTGTACCGCACGATCGACGACGTCGCGGCGCTGCGCGGCTGGGTCGAGGCCAAGCGGGAGGCGGGCCGGGTCGAGACGCGGGGCGGCGTCGTCGAGAAGCCGGTGCGCGGCGCCGTCATCGGCGGCGGCCTGCTCGGCCTGGAGGCCGCCGGCGCGCTCAAGGCGCTGGGCGCACAGGCGACCGTCATCGAGTTCGGCACGCACCTCATGGGCGTGCAGGTCGACCTGGGCGGCGGGCACGCGCTCAAGCGGCTCATCAACGACAAGGGCATCTCGGTGCGGCCGGAGACGGCCACGAAGGAGATGAAGCCGCACCGCCGCACCGGGCACGTCGGCAAGCTGGAGTTCGGCGACGGCGGCCGCCTCGACGTCGACGTGGTCGTGGTCGCCACCGGCGTGCGCCCGCGCGACGAGCTGGCCCGCGCCGCGGGCCTGGAGATCGGGGAGCGCGGCGGCGCCGTCGTCGACCTCACCTGCCGCACCGCCGACGAGCACGTCTGGGCGATCGGCGAGGTGGCGTGCATCGAGGGTCGCTGCCTGGGCCTGGTGGCGCCCGGCAACACGATGGCGGAGGTCGTGGCCGACCGGCTGCTGGGCGGCGAGGCCACGTTCCCCGGCGCGGACACGGCGACCAAGCTCAAGCTTTCCGGCGTCGACGTCGCGAGCTTCGGCGACGCGCACGGGCGCACGGAGAAGTCGGTCGAGATCGTCTGGGCCGACCCGCTGCGCGGCGTCTACAGCAAGCTCGTCATGGCCGACGACGCGCGCACCCTGCTGGGCGGCGTCTTCGTCGGCGACGCCGGGCCGTACGCGTCCCTGCGGCCGATGCTCGGCGCGGAGCTGCCGGGCGACCCGTCGGCCTTCCTGCTGCCCGAGGGCGCGGGCGGCGCCCCCACCCTCGAGCTGCCCGACGACGCGAACGTCTGCTCGTGCAACAACGTCTCGGCGGGCACGATCCGCGGCGCCGTGAACGGGTCGTTCGAGGGGCACGAGTGCACCGACGTCGCGGGCGTCAAGGCGTGCACCCGTGCGGGCACCACCTGCGGGGCCTGCCTGCCGCTGGTCACCAAGCTGACGAAGACGGAGCTGGCCAAGGCCGGCGTCGAGGTCAGCAACGCGCTGTGCGAGCACTTCGAGCTCTCCCGCGCCCAGCTCTTCGACGCCGTGCGCGTGGCCGACCTGCACACGTTCAGCGAGATCATCGGCCGGTTCGGGCGGGTGCCCGACGGCGCGAGCGACGCCGGCCGCGGCTGCGACATCTGCAAGCCCACCGTCGCGTCGATCCTGGCCAGCCTCGGCAACGGGCACATCCTCGCCGGCGAGCAGGCCACCCTGCAGGACACCAACGACCACATGCTCGCCAACATGCAGAAGGACGGCACGTACTCGGTCGTGCCGCGCATGCCGGGCGGGGAGGTGACGCCGGAGGGGCTGATCGTCGTCGGGCAGGTCGCGAAGGACTTCGGCCTCTACACGAAGATCACCGGCGGGCAGCGGATCGACATGTTCGGTGCCCGCGTCGAGCAGCTCCCGGAGATCTGGCGGCGGCTCGTGGACGCCGGGTTCGAGTCCGGGCACGCGTACGGCAAGTCGCTGCGCACCGTGAAGTCGTGCGTCGGGTCCACCTGGTGCCGGTACGGCGTGCAGGACTCGGTCGGCATGGCCGTCGAGCTCGAGCTCCGGTACCGCGGCCTGCGTTCGCCGCACAAGCTCAAGCTCGGCGTCTCCGGCTGCGCGCGCGAGTGCGCGGAGGCCCGCGGCAAGGACGTCGGCGTCATCGCCACCGACCAGGGGTGGAACGTCTACGTGGGCGGCAACGGCGGCCAGACGCCGAAGCACGCGCAGCTCCTCGCGGAGAACCTCTCCTCCGCCGAGCTGCTGCGCACCATCGACCGCTTCCTCATGCTGTACATCCGCACGGCGGACCGCCTGCAGCGCACCGCCCCGTGGGTGGAGGAGTACGAGGGCGGGCTCGAGGCCATCCGCCAGGTCGTGATCGAGGACTCGCTCGGCATCGGCGCGGACCTCGACGCCGCGATGGCGCAGCACGTCGAGGGCTACGAGGACGAGTGGAAGGCCGTGCTCGACGACCCGGAGAAGCTGGCGCGCTTCGGCTCCTTCGTCAACGCCCCGACGACGCCGGACCCGGCGCTCGCGTACGTGGCCGAGCGCGGGCAGAAGCGCCCGGCCACCGCGGACGAGATCGCCTCCGGCGCCGACGGCCCTGTCGACCCCGAGCTCGTCTCCGCCCTCACCAGCCCCGTCCTCGTCGCCGGCCCCACCCTGGAGGTGCGCGCATGACCGCCCTGACCCCGAGCCCCACCGACACGAGCCCTACCGAGACGAGCGTCGTGGACGGCCCCGGCTGGACCGCCGTCTGCCTGCTGGACGCGCTCGCCCCCGAGCGCGGCGCCGCCGCCCTGGTGACGGGGTCGGACGGCGAGGAGCTGCAGGTGGCGCTGTTCCGCCTGCTCGACGGCACCGTCTGCGCCGTGCAGCAGCTGGACCCGTACTCGGGCGCGAACGTCATGTCGCGCGGCATCGTCGGCACCCGCGGCGGCACGCCCACCGTGGCGTCGCCGGTGTACAAGCAGGTCTTCGAGCTGCACACGGGCCGCTGCCTGGACGCGGCGGGCAAGGAGCCGCGCGCGGGGTTGGCGGGGGACCTCGCGTCGTACCCGGTCGTCGTGTCCGGCGGCGTCGTGCACGTGGGGATCGGATGACGACGCCCGGCGCGGCCCCCGGCCGCGTCACCCTCGTCGGCGCCGGTCCGGGCGCCGCCGACCTGCTCACCTACCGCGCCTGGCGCGCGCTGAGCACGGCCGACGTGGTCGTCACCGACCGGCTGGTGCCGCGCGAGGTGCTCGACGACCTCGACCCGCGGGTCGAGGTCGTCGACGTCGGCAAGACGCCGGGCCGGCACACGCTGCCGCAGGAGGAGATCGACGCGCTGATCGTGGCGCGCGCGCTCGCAGGGCAGCGGGTGGTGCGCCTGAAGGGCGGCGACCCGTTCGTCTTCGGCCGGGGCGGCGAGGAGGTGGCCGCCTGCCGCGCCGCGGGTGTGCCCGTCGACGTCGTGCCCGGGGTGTCGTCGGCGCTCGCGGCTCCCGCGCTGGCCGGCGTCCCGCTCACCCACCGCGGCACGACGACGGCGTTCCACGTCGTCACCGGCCACACGCGCGACGGAGAGGCGCAGCTCGACGACGTCTCCGTCGCGTGCGTGACCTCCCGGGCGGCGACGCTCGTCGTGCTCATGGGCGTCGCGGCGCTGCCCGGCATCGTCGCCCGCCTGCTGGACGCGGGGGCCGCGCGGGACACCCCCGTCGCTATCGTGGAGCGAGGTTCGCTGCCCGACCAGCGGGTCACGCGTGTCGCCCTCGACCTGGCCGCCAAGCGTGCCGAGGAGGTCGGGGTCCGCGCGCCGGCCGTGGTCGTGATCGGCGACGTGGCCCACGACGAGCTGCTGGAGGTCACGCGTGACGCAGGAGGAGCCGCAGGGCGGCCCGGTGGCTGACGCCGCCGCGCGCACGGCCCGGCCCGCGCTGGGCCAGGTGATGGCGGGCTGCACGGTGCTCGTCACGGCAGACCGCCGGTCGGGGGAGCTGGCCGCCGCGCTGGAGCGCCGCGGCGCCACCGTCCGGCACGCGCCCGCGCTGAGCATGATCCCGCACGTGGACGACGACGCCCTGGTCGCGGCGACGCGTGCCCTCGTGGCCGACCCGCCGGACGTCGTCGTCGCGACGACGGGCGTCGGGTTCCGCGCCTGGATCGAGGCGGCCGACGCGCACGGCCTCGCCGACGACCTGCTCGCCGTCCTCGGCCGGGCACGGATCGTCGCGCGCGGGCCGAAGGCGCGGGGCGCCATCCAGGCGGCGGGCCTGCAGGCCGACTGGGTCGCGGAGTCGGAGACGTCGGCCGAGGTCGCCGAGGTGCTGCTCTCCGAGGGAGTCGGCGGGCAGCACGTCGCGATCCAGCACCACGGCGCGGGCGCCGACGGCCTCGACGTCGTGTTCGAGAAGGCGGGCGCCCGGGTGTCCGCGCTGGTCGTGTACCGGTGGGGGCCGCCCCCCGACCCGGCCGCCGTCGAGGCCTCGGTGCGCGCCGCCGCGGCGGGGGAGATCGACGCCGTCGCCTTCACGTCAGCCCCGGGCGCCGAGGCGTGGCTGCGCGCCGTCGAGGCGCAGGGCCTGCGCGACGCGGTCGTGGCGCGCTTCGTCGACGGGTCGATGGTCGCCGCCGCTGTCGGGCCGGTGACGGCCCGCCCGCTGGAGTCGCGCGGCATCCCGACGCTGCAGCCCGAGCGGGGCCGGCTCGGCGCCCTCGTGCGGACGATCGTGGGGCACTACGAGCACCTGGAGTCCGTGGCCCTGGCCACCGTCGCCGGGCCGCTGGTCATCCGGGCCCGCGTCGCCGTCCTCGGTCAGCAGGTGCTGCCCCTGTCGCCCACCGGCGTCGAGGTGCTGCGCCTGCTGGCCTCCGCCGGGGGCGACGTGGTGCCGCGCGAGCGCGTCCTCGACGTGCTGCCCGGCAGCTCCCGCGACCCGCACGCCGTGGAGGTCGCCGTCGCGCGCCTCCGTGACGCCACCGGCCGCCGCGACCTGGTCAAGACCGTCGTCAAGCGCGGCTACCGGCTGGAGCTCGCGCACGACGACGCGCTCTGAGGCTCACGCGGGGTAGACGTCGACCTCCGCCGCCTTGACCGACAGCCACACCCGTGCGCCGGGCACGAGGGCGAGCTCGGCGGCGGACTGGGGGGTGACGTCGGCGGCGAGGCGGTCGGTGCGCACGCGCACCAGGTCGCCGCGCGGCTCGAGGGAGCGCACGGTGGCGCGGAACGCGTTGCGCGGGGAGCCGTGCTGCTCGTCGAGGTAGACGGCGACGGCGGCGGGCCGGAAGACAGCGGTGGCCGACGCCCCGTCGGAGAGCCCGTCGGTCGGGGTGCGGCCGTGCACCACCTCGCCCGTGGCGGTGCGCACGCCGTCGCCGGTCCACGTCCCCGTGAGCAGGTTGAGGCCGGCGATCTTCGCCGCGAACGCGCTGCGCGGCCGGCTCAGCACCTGGGCGGTCGGCCCGCGCTCGACGACGCGCCCGCCCTCGACCACGGCCACCTCGTCGGCGAGCAGCAGCGCGTCGAGGACGTCGTGGGTGGTGATCACCGCCGTCTGACCGGCGAGCAGATGGCGGAGGGTCTGGCGCAGCTCGGGCGTGACATCGACGTCGAGCGCGGCCATGGGCTCGTCGAGCAGCAGCAGCCGCGGCTCGGCCGCGAGCGCCCGCGCGACGGCGACGCGCTGCGCCTGCCCGCCCGAGAGGGTCGACGGCGCGCGGTCCGCCAGGTGCGCGAGCCCGACCTGCTCCAGCCGGAGGTCCGCCGCCGCGTCGGCCGCGCGCCGTCGGGCGCCCTGCGACCGCGGCCCGAACGCCACGTTCTGCCGCACGGACAGGTGCGGGAAGATCAGCGCGTCCTGCGCGAGCAGTGCGACCTGCCGGGCGTGGGGCGGCACCCAGGTGCGCACGCGGCCGCCCTCGGCGCGGGCCAGGGTGCGGCTGTCGAGCGCGATCGTGCCGTCGTGCGGGCGCAGCGTGCCGGCCGCGAGGCCGAGCGTCGTCGACTTGCCTGCCCCGTTGGGCCCGAGCAGGGCGAGGGTACGGCCCTCGGCGACGTCGAGCTCGACGTCGAACCCGCGGGCGGGCAGCGTGGCGGCGAAGGTGAGCGTCACAGCGGGCCCCGGTCCCGCCGCGTGGCGGCGATGACGAGCACGGCGACGACGACGAGCAGCAGGGACAGGGCGACGGCGGCGTCGGGGTCGGTCTCGCGCTGCAGGTAGATCTCCAGCGGCAGGGTGCGGGTGACGCCCTGCAGGCTGCCGGCGAACGTGATCGTGGCGCCGAACTCGCCGAGCGCGCGGGCGAACGACAGCACGGCCCCGGACAGCAGGCCGGGCCACACGAGGGGGAGGGTCACGCGCCGCAGCACGGTCGTCGGCCGGGCGCCGAGCGACGCCGCGACCGCCTCGTAGCGGGCGCCCGCCGTGCGCAGCGCGCCCTCGAGGCTCGTCACGAGGAACGGCAGCGCGACGAAAGTCTGCGCGAGCACCACCGCCGTCGTGGAGAACGCGACCTGCACGCCCGCCACCTCCAGCGTCTCGCCGAGCAGGCCACGCCGGCCGAAGGTGTACAGCAGCGCGATGCCGCCGACGACGGGCGGCAGCACCAGCGGCACCATCACGAGCGAGCGCAGCAGGTCGATCCCGGGGAACCGGCAGCGCGCCAGCACCAGCGCCATCGGGACGCCGAGCACGAGGCACGCCACCGTGCTGGCGGCCGACGTCTGCAGGCTGAGCAGCAGCGCCGCCCGCGCGGACTCGCTGGTGATCAGCGACCAGTAGCTCGACCAGTCGACCCGAGTCGCCATCGCGACCAGCGGGAGCAGCACGAACAGCCCGCCCACCGCGGCGGGCGCGAACGCCCACCGGGGCAGGCCGACGGCGGTCTCGGCGCGGGGCGCGGTCACTGGCACGGGCCGGTCACGGGGCCGCGAAGCCGAACCCGGTGAGGGTCTGCTGCCCCTCGTCCGACAGGACGAGGTCGACGAACTCCTCCGCGAGCTCCGCCTCGTCGGCGTCCGTCACCGGGGCGATCGGGTAGGTGTTCACGGCGCTGTCCGACTCGGGGAACTCGACGCCCTCGACGGCGTCGCCCGCGGAGGCGACGTCGGTGACGTACACGAGCCCGGCGTCCGCCTCGCCCGCGATCACCTTGCCGAGGACGTCGGTGACGCTCTGCTCCTCGCTCACGGGCCGAAGGTCGAGGCTCGCGGCCTCGGCGACCTTCGCGGACGCGGCCCCGCACGGCACCTCCGGCGCGCACAGCACGAGCTTCACGTCCGGGGAGGCGAGGTCCTGGAGGGACTCGACGCCGGCCGGGTTGCCCGGCGGGACGGCGATCTCCAGCGTGTTGGTGGCGAAGGCCTGCGGCTCGACGACGAGGTCGTCGGCCGTCAGCTTGTCCATGTTCGCCGTGTCCGCGGAGGCGAAGACGTCGGCCGGCGCGCCCTGCTGGATCTGCGCCACCAGGTCGGACGACCCCGCGAAGCTGAGCTGCACGTCCACCCCGTCGTGCGCGGCCTCGAACTGCTCGGCGAGGTCCTCGAACGAGCCCTTCAGCGAGGCCGCCGCGAACACGGTGAGCGTCGTCGTGCCGACGTCGCCCGACGCCGGCGCGCCGCAGCCCGCCAGCGCCGTCACGGCGAACGCCGTCGACAAGGCCGCGACCCCGGCGGCGATGTGCTTCCTCATGCGACACCCTTGTCCTCTGCCTCGATCACGACCGTCGTCGACTTGATGACCGCCACCGCCACGGAGCCGCGCTCCAGCCCCAGGTCGTGCACGGCCTCGGTGCTCATGAGCGACACCACGCGGAACGGCCCGCACTGCAGCTCCACCTGCGACATCACCGGGTCGCTCCGGATGTCGGTGACCAGCCCGACGAACCGGTTGCGCGCCGAGCTCTTCATCCCGCCGGGCAGGGCCGGGACGGTCGCGTGCTCGCGCGCCACCATCGCCACCTCGTACCCGTCCACGACCTTGCGACCCGACGCGTCGGTCGTGGACCCGAGCAGCCCGCGGTCGATCCACCGGCGCACGGTGTCGTCGCTGACGCCGAGGTACACGGACGCTTCGGAAACTCGCATGTGCGGCACGAGCAGCAGCATAGCCCCGCATCTGCGTCACGAGGTGGAGACTCTAGGATCGCCGCATGCATGTTCGTGCTGCCGGTCCGGAGGACGCGGCGTCGCTGTCCGAGCTGCTCAACGCGGTGATCGCCGAGGGCGGCAGGACCGCGATCACGACGCCGCTGTCCGCAGACGAGCTCGCGGAGTGGTTCATCACCGGGCCGCACTGCGCGAGCTGCGTGGTGGCGGTCGGTGACACGGAGGAGCGGTTGGGGTTCCAGGCGCTCGAACGATTCCACGAAGACCTTCCCGTCGGAGCGGCCGACATCGCCACCTTCGTCTCGGCGGACGCCCGCGGTCAGGGCGTCGGTCGCGCCCTGGCGCGGGCGACCGTACGGCTCGCCGAGCAGGCGGGGCTCACCTCGCTCCGCGCGGTCATCCGACGGCAGAACGGCGGTGCGATCCGCTACTACCGTTCCCTCGGGTTCGACGACGAGGGCGGGCGCCTCACGGGCGAGACGATCACGGTGTGGCGTCCGGTGCCCGCCGTGTCCGACCGGTGGGGGATGTGAACCCCCCACCGGCCAGTGGCCCGCGGGCGTCGGCGGCGGAGCACGACCTGCCGGGGACCGCGGGCGGCGGGGACATAGGCTGACGCCCGTGCATGACGACGTGACGCGGCGACGGTCGGTGGCCGACCACAGGACGGCGGTGGCCGGCCTGGTCGCGCCCGCCCTGGCGGCGGCGCGCGGGCGGGCGTCCGCGCGGATCGACGTCGCGACCCTGCTGACGCAGGTGGGCGCCGGCGCCGGGCTGTCGCCGCGCGTGCTGGCGCGCGACGCGGTGGCCGCCGTCGCGCTGCCCGGCTTCGACAACTCCCAGATGGACGGGTACGCGGTGCGCTCGGCCGACCTCGCGGGCGCGTCCGTCGGCGACCCGGTGGCCCTGCCCGTCGTCGCCCCCGTGCCCGCCGGGACCCACCCGGCGGCGCTGGAGCCGGGCACGGCCGCGCCCGTGATGACCGGAGCACCCGTGCCCGCCGGGGCCGACGCCGTCGTCAAGATCGAGGACGCCGACCCGCCGCGCTTCGGTGACCCGGCCGCGTCCGCAGAGGTTCGGTTCGCCGCTCCCGTCGCGCCGGGCACGTTCGTGCGGACGGCGGGATCCGACGTCGCGGCCGGCGACGTGCTGGTCCCCGCCGGGACGCCGCTCGGCGCCCCGCAGCTCGGCGCGCTCGTCGCCGCCGGCGTCACGACCGTCGATGTCGCCGCCCCGCCGCACGTGCTGCTCGTGTCCACCGGCTCGGAGCTGGCCCCGGCGGGCGCACGGCTCGGCCCGGCGCAGGTGCACGACGCCAACGGCGCCGCGCTCACCGCGGCGCTCGGGCAGGCAGGGGCCCGCGTCACGACCCGCGTCGCGCCGGACCGTCCCGACGCGCTGCTGCGGGTGCTCGCCGACGCGGCGGGCGACGTCGCCCTCGTCGTCACGACCGGCGGCGTGTCCGCCGGGGCGTACGAGGTGGTGCGCCAGACGCTCACCGGCGCCTGGTTCGGGCACGTCGCCGTTCAGCCCGGCGGGCCGCAGGGTCTCGGCACGGTCACCCTCGGGTCGGGCCAGGACGTGCCGCTCGTGGCGTTCCCCGGCAACCCGGTGAGCGCGTACGTGTCGTTCGAGCTGTTCCTGCGCCCGGTGCTCGCCGCCGCGACGGGCGCGGCTCCCGCGCGCCGTGCGACCGGCCGCGCGCCCCTCGCCGAGCCCCTCGACTCGCCGCCGGCGCTGCACCAGGTGCGGCGCGGCACGCTCGACGCCGACGGCCGTGTGCGCATGACCGGCGGCCCCGGCTCCCACCTGCTGACCCACCTCGCCGCCGCGACGGTCCTCGTGCACGTGCCGCCGGGCGTCGCGCACCTCGACGCCGGCGACCCCGTCGACTACCAGGAGCTCCGTTGACAGACCCGACGCCCGACACGAACGAGCCGACCCAGGGCCTGACCCACTACCGCGCCGACGGCGCCGCCCACATGGTCGACGTCTCCGCCAAGGACGTCACGAAGCGGCAGGCCACCGCGACGGGCGTGCTGCGCACGCGCGCGGACGTCGTCGCGCGGATCGCGTCCGGCGACCTGCCGAAGGGGGAGGCGATCGCCACCGCGCGCATCGCTGGGATCCTGGGCGCCAAGCGCACGCCCGACCTCGTGCCGCTGTGCCACCCGCTGCCGATCTCCGGGGTGGAGATCGACGTCGTGCCCGCCTCCGACGGGTCCGGCACGGTCGCGATCTCCGCGACCGTGCGCACCACCGGCCGCACGGGCGTCGAGATGGAGGCGCTCACCGCGGTGACGGTCGCCGGCCTGACGCTCTACGACATGATCAAGGCCGTCGACAAGGCAGCCGTGCTCACGGACGTGCAGGTGGTGGCGAAGTCGGGCGGCAAGTCCGGCGACTGGGCCCGGGCGGCGTCGTCCGCCGAGCCGCACGGGGAGGACGCATGACCGGCACCCACGCGCACCACGACGGCGGTCGCACCCAGCGGCGCGTCGCCGTCGTCGTCGCCTCGGACCGTGCGGCGGCGGGGGAGTACGAGGACCGCTCGGGACCGGCGGCCGTGGCGTGGTTCGAGGCCCGCGGCTGGCGCACGTCGCCGCCGCTCGTCGTGCCCGACGGCGAGCCGGTGCGCGAGGCGCTCGCCGCGCTGCTGGTCGCCGCGCCGGACGACGTGCCGCACCTGATCGTCACCAGCGGCGGCACGGGGCTCGGCCCGCGCGACCGCACCCCCGAGGCGACGCGCGCCGTCCTGGACCGCGAGGTGCCGGGGATCGCGGAGCTCGTCCGCGCGCGCTCGCTCGCGCCGACCGACCCGGCGAAGAAGGCCGTGCCCGCGGCGGCGCTGTCCCGTGGCGTCGCGGGTGTCGCCGGGCGCACGCTGGTCGTCAACCTGCCGGGCTCCGTCGGCGGCGTCACGGACGGCCTCGACGCGCTGGCCGACGTGCTGCCGCACGCCGTCGACCAGCTCGCGGGCGGCGACCACCCTGCGTCGTCGGCCGACCCTGCAGAGACGCGAGCTCCGGCGAGCACGACCGGCGAGGCGGTCGTGCTGCGCGCCGACGTCGTCGACGCGCCCCTGGACCCGCTGGTCGAGGAGCTCGGGGCGCTGGTGCGCGACGACGCGTGCGGCGCGGTGGCGACGTTCTCGGGCTACGTGCGCGACCACGACGGCGGGCGCGGGGTCCTGCGCCTGCACTACGAGGCGCACCCGGACGCGGCGACGGTCCTGCGGACGGTGGCGGAACGCGTCGCACGCCGCACGGCCGCGGCGACGGGGGATCGCGTCCGCGTCGCCGTCGTGCACCGCACCGGCGACCTGACGATCGGCGACGTCGCGGTGGTGGCGGCCGTGGCGGCGGGGCACCGGCAGGCGGCGTTCACTGCCGCGTCGGACCTGGTCGAGGAGCTCAAGGCCGAGGTGCCGATCTGGAAGGAGCAGGGCTTCGACGACGGCACGTCGGAGTGGGTCGCCTCACTCGGCTGACCGGTCAAGAAGGGCGGCGGCGGCCGCGGACCCGCAGGTCACCTGCTGTTCACCTGAGGGTCGGTGTCACGACGGCCGCCCGCCATCGGTGCTCCCTACGTTCGGGCACGTCACCCCCTGTCCTGACCCTGCACACCCTCAGGAGTGCCACCGATGACGATCGCCCCCGAGTCGCGCCCGCTGCTGGAGCTCGCGGCCACGCCCCACGGCCCCCACTACGCGCGCGGCAAGCGCAGCCCGGTCACGTGCCGGCTCAAGTGCGCCGACGCGTGCTCGCACCCCGCCCCCAACGAGTCCGCCAACGAGTACTTCCGCGACGTCGCGGCCCGTGCGCTGTCGCGCCGCGTCATGCTGGGCGGCCTGGCCGCCGCGGCCGCCACCGTCGTCGTCGGCGCGCAGGTGGCGGGCGCGCCCGGCGCGAGCGCCGCCACCGCCGCCGGCCGCGGGCACGGCGCGGGCAAGGGCCTCGCGTTCGGCGCCATCGCGCCGCAGGACGCCGGCGTGGACGCCTTCGTCGTGCCGGAGGGCTACGAGTGGTCGCCCATCATCCGGTGGGGCGACCCGATCCTGCCCGGCGGCCGCGCGTTCGACGCCGCGCACCAGACGCCGGAGCAGCAGGCCAAGCAGTTCGGCTACAACGTCGACTACCTCGACATCCTCCCCGCCGACCCCGACGACGTGCAGCCGCGCGGGGCCAAGACCAAGCGTGGGCGGCGCGGCCTGCTCGTGAGCAACCACGAGTACACCAACGCCGGGATCATGTTCGACGAGTCGTACGACGCCGCCACGCGCCGCGCCATCGAGCGCGCGGCCTGGGGCCTGTCGGTCGTCGAGGTGCGCCGCGACCGCGAGGGCTCCCCGTGGAGCTACTCCCGGATCAGCCGCTACAACCGCCGCATCACCGTGGACACCGAGTTCCGCGTGGACGGCCCGGCGGCCGGCTCCTACCTCATGAAGACGGTCGAGGACCCGAGCGGCACCCGCGTGCGCGGCACCCTGAACAACTGCGCGGGCGGCACGACGCCGTGGGGCACTGTCGTCTCCGGCGAGGAGAACTACAACGCGAACTTCCGCGTCAACGGCAAGGACCCGCGCGACGCGCGGTACGGCCTCAAGGACGCCGCCACGAGCTACGGCTGGGAGCTCGACGACCCGCGCTTCGACGGCCGCAACCCCGGCTACGAGTACGAGAGCCACCGCTTTGGCTGGGTCGTCGAGGTGGACCCGTACGAGCCCGACGAGGCGCCGGTGAAGCACACGGCGATGGGCCGCTTCAAGCACGAGGGCGCCAACGTCATCCTGTCCCGCCGCGGGCACGCCGTCGCGTACATGGGCGACGACGAGCGCTTCGACTACGTGTACAAGTTCGTGTCGAAGGACCGCTTCCGCGAGGGCAGCAGCCGCTGGGCCCGCCGCCACAACAAGACCCTGCTGTCCGAGGGCGACCTGTACGTCGCGCGGTTCCGGGGCGACTCCCCGGCGTCCGAGATCGACGGCACGGGCGCGGTCCCGTCCGACGGCGCCTTCGACGGCACGGGCGAGTGGGTGGCGCTGGTCAAGGACGGCGAGTCGCAGGTGCCGGGCATGACCACGGAAGAGGTGCTCGTCTTCACCCGCCTCGCGGCCGACGCCGTCGGCGCCACCAAGATGGACCGCCCCGAGGACGTCGAGCCCAACCCGCTCACCGGCCGCATCTACGTGGCGTGCACCAACAACACCGACCGCGGCAAGGCGGGCAAGGAGGGCGCCACGGAGCCCAACCCGCGCACCACCAACCGCGACGGGCACGTCGTCGAGATCATCGAGGACGGCGGCGACCAGACCGCGACCACGTTCACGTGGAACCTGCTGCTCGTCGCCGGCGACCCGGCGGTGAACGGCTCGACGTACTTCTCGGGCTTCCCTGCCGACAAGGTGTCGCCGATCTCCTGCCCCGACAACCTCGCGTTCGACGCCGACGGCAACCTGTGGATCTCCACCGACGGCGCGCCGTCGACGATCCAGAAGTGCGACGGCCTGTTCAAGGTCACGCTCACCGGGCGCGAGCGCGGCCGCGTGGAGCAGTTCCTCTCCGTGCCGCGCGACGCCGAGACCTGCGGGCCCGTCGTCGACTCGCGCGACGGGATGGTCTACGTCAACGTCCAGCACCCGGGGGAGGACGGCACCTTCGCCGCGCCGAACTCCTACTTCCCGGACTACCTCGCCGAGGGCGAGCGGGCCCCCGCCGGCGCCTGGCGCGGGCCCCGCCCGTCCACCGTCCAGGTCTACAAGGCCGGCCGCGGCGAGCACCCCGGCAACGGCCAGGGCAACGGGCACGGGAACGGCAACGGCCACGGCAAGGGCGGCGACGGCTGGGACGGCCCCGGCCCGTTCCCGTGGCCGCGCCACCGCTGACCGCGAGGTAGTACGGCTCTCGCCGAGGTAGTGGACTGGTCCACTACCTCGGCG
>NZ_JBEYBQ010000055.1:0-16777 GCF_040632295.1 Isoptericola sp. NPDC019482 | reverse complement strand
TCCCGGGGAACCCGGTGCTGCGCCCCGCCGCCCCCCCAACCCCCCACACGCCCCGCCCCCCATCCCCGCGGTTGTTGTGGGCGCGATTTCGGGGACTATTCGGTCACGAATAGTCCCCGAAATCGCGCTCACAACGATCAGGCGGGGTCGGTGCCCGCCTGACGGCGGGCGACGGCGGCGGCTTCCTCGGCCGCCTCCGCCTTTTCCGCGGCGCGGGCCGCGGCCCGCTCCGCCTTATCGGCCTTGCGCACCGCACGCGAGTCGCGCTTGGTACGACGGCGCTCCTTGCGGCGCTCGATCAGCTCGTAGAGCACCGGCACCACGAACAGGGTGAGCAGCGTCGAGGAGATCAGGCCGCCGATCACCACCAGGGCCAGCGGCTGGCTGATGAACGACCCGCCGCCGGTGAGGCCGATCGCCATGGGCGTCAGCGCGAAGATCGTCGCCAGCGCCGTCATGACGATGGGGCGCAGACGCTTGCGGGCGCCCTCGCGCACGGCCTCGTCCAGCGACCGGGGCTGGCCGTGCGCCGGGTCCCGGTACTGGTTGATGAGGTCGATGAGCACGATCGCGTTCGACACCACGATGCCGACGAGCATCAGCACGCCGATGAGCGCCGGGACACCCAGCGGGGTGTCCGTGGCGAGCAGCGCCAGCAGCGCGCCGGTGGCCGAGAACGGCACCGACACCAGCAGGATCAGCGGCTGCACCAGCGAGCCGAAGGTCGCGACCATCACCAGGTAGACGATGGCGATCGCGGCCACGAGGGCCAGGCCCAGGTCGGCGAACGCGTCGGCCTGGTCGGCCGCGACGCCGCCGATCTCGACGGTCGCCCCGGCGGGCAGGTCGAGGTCGTCCGTGGCCGCGGTGATGTCGGCGCTGAGCGTGCCGACGTCCTGTGTCTCGGGCGTCACCGACACGGTCGCCGACCGCTCGCCGTCGGTGCGGGAGATCGACGTCGGCACGTCGACCTTCTCGACGGTCGCGACGTCGGTGAGCGGCACCATGCCCGCGGCGGTCGGGAGCTCGAGGTCCTCGATCTCGGACTGGGTGGCCGGGGCGTCGCCCGTCTTCACGACGACGTCGATCGGCCCGTCGCCGAGATCCACCTCGCCGGCGGTCTGCTCCGGGTCCATCGCGCCCGACACGATGCCGGACACCTGGGTCTCGGTCAGGCCCGCCTCGGCCGCCTTCTCGCGGTCGACGGACACCTGCACGACCTGCTGCGCGGCGGAGAGGTCGTTGGTCACCTCGGCCACGCCGTCCAGGTCGGACACCGCGTCGGTGACCTGCTGGGCCGCGGACTCGAGGTCGTCGCTGTCGTTCGCCTGCACGACGAGGTCCACGGTGCTGGAGCCGAAGCCGGAGTCCCCGCCGGAGACGCTGACCTCGGTGGTGACGCCCGTGTCGGCCAGCGGCTCGACGGCGTCGCGGATCTCCGTCTGCGCCTCGACGCCGTCGGCGTCGGGGTCGAGGGTGATGGCGAAGGTCGCCTGCGGCGCGGAGCCGCCGCCCATGAACGCCGCCATCGCGGCGTCGCCGGAGCCGACCGTGGTCTGCACGCTCTCGACGGCGTCGACGTCGGCCAGGGCGTCCTCGACCTCGGACGCCGCGGCGTCCTGCGCCTCGAGCGACGCCCCGGTCTCGAACGTCTGCGTCACGGTGACGGTGTCCTGGCCGGAGTCCCCGATGAAGTTGGTCTCCAGGCGGGGCACCAGCGCGAGGGTGCCGCCGAGGACGGCGACCGCGACCACGAGCGTGACCCACGGGTGGCGCAGCGCGGCGCCCAGGCTGGGCACGTACGCGCGCTGCCACAGGCCGCGGCGCTCCTTGGCCTCGGCGGCCTCGCGGATGCGCTCCGCCTCGGCCGGGTCCGTGGCCACGGCGGGCGCCTTGACGAACCAGTACGCGAGGACGGGCACGATCGTCAGGGCCACGACCAGCGACGCGAGCATCGCGATCGCGACGGTCATCGCGAACGGCCGGAACAGCTCGCCCACCATGCCGCCGACCAGCGCGATCGGGAGGAAGACGGCGACCGTGCTGATGGTGGACGCGGTGATGGCGCCGCCCACCTCGCGCACGGCGGTGAGGATGGCGGCCTTCTTGTCCTCGCCGTAGGACAGGTGTCTCTTGATGTTCTCGATGACCACGATGGCGTCGTCGACGACGCGACCGATCGAGATCGTCAGGGCGCCCAGCGTGAGGATGTTGAGCGTGTACCCGGTGGCGTTCATGACGACGAAGGTCACGGCCAGCGAGAGCGGGATCGACACGGCCGACACGAGCGTCGAGCGCAGCGAGACGAGGAACACGAGGATGACGATCACCGCGAACAGCAGGCCGAGCCCACCCTCGGTGGCGAGGCCCTCGATGGACTCCTCGATGAACGGCGCCTGGTCGAAGACGACGGCGGTGGTGACGCCGGCGTCCTCGAGCTCGGGCTTCAGGTCGTCCATCGCGTCCTGGACGGCGTGGGAGACGTCGACGGTGTTGCCGTCGGGGGTCTTGGTGATGGCGACGCCCAGCGAGGACTCGCCGTCGAGCCGGGAGTGCGACGTCGCGTCGACCGGCACGACCTTCACGGTGGCGACGTCGGAGAGCGTCACGGGCTCGGGGGCAGCGGGGACGTCGGCCGTGGGCGGGGCGCCCGTCCCGTCGCCGACCTGGCCGGTGGTGCCGCCGGTCGCGTCGCCCGCGCCCGTCGTCGCGCCCGCCCCGGCCGCGGGGTCGGGGACGAGCGGGAGCGCCTTGAGCTCCTTGACGCTGTCGATGCTGGAGCCGGCCTGCACGGAGTAGGTGACGTCGTCGTCCGTGATGGTGCCGGCGGGCAGCACGACGCCGTTGTCCTTGAGCACGTCGGCGACGTCCTGCGTGGTGAGGCCGGCCGCGGCGACCTTCTTGGTGTTCACGTCGACCAGCACCTGGTCGGTCTCGCCGCCGGTGACGGCGACGGAGCGCACGCCGTCCAGGTCCTCCAGCGCGGGCACGACGACGGTGTCGACGGTGTCCGCGAGCGCCGCGGGGTCGACGTCCTCGTCCTCGCCGGCTGCCGCCGCGAGCTGGATGACGGGCAGGTCGTCGAGCGAGCCGGTGACGACCTGCGGCTCGACGTCCTCCGGGAGCTGCGACTGGATGCGGGTGACGGCGGTCTGGAGCCGCTGCGTCGCGGCGTCCATGTCGGTGCCGTACTCGAACTGCACGGTGGTGACCGAGCTGCCGGTGGACGCCGTCGAGCCGATGGACTCGATGCCCTCGACGGACTGGGCGGCTGCCTCGAGCGGCTCGGTGACGCGCTGCTCGACCACCTCCGGCGATGCGCCCGGGTAGGTCGCGACGACCGCGCCCGCCGGGAGCTCCAGGGACGGGATGAGCTCCTGCTTGAGGGAGCCCAGGCTCATCGCCCCGAAGACGAAGATCGCGATCGTCGCCAGGGCGACGACGGCGCGGTTCGCCAGGGACAGGCGGGCAAGTCGGAACACGCTCACTCCAGACGGGCGGTCGGCAGATGGGGCACGACTCCGCTGTCGTGACGCTTGGGCTGAACGGACGATACGCGCCACGAGTTCCCCGGCACATCGTCCGAAAGTCGGACGGGGCCCGACGGCGGTCGGACCCCGTAGCGCGACGGGCGCCGGGCGGTGGTGTCCGCCCGGCGCCCGTCGGCCCGTCGCCCCCCCGGGTGCGACGCGTGGGTCACAGCTCGGACATGGCCTCCTCGGGCGTGCCCTCGACGGCACGGGCGGCCTTGTTCCAGCGCGACCACAGCACCTTCTCGCCGAGCTGCCCGGCCATCTTGTGGGCGGTGAGCAGGAAGACGATCACGCCCACGGCCAGCACCCCGACGCCGACCCAGTACGGGGCGGAGGCGCCGACGGGGTGCAGCAGGCCGGCGATCACGGGGGCCGGTGCGGCGAAGCCCCAGCGCACGAGGTTGAAGGCGCCGGTCGTGACGCGGCGGTCGGGGTCGCCGAGCGCCAGAGACAGGTCGGTGAGGATCGCGTTGGCGATGCCCATGAACACGCCGGCGACGACGAGGACGACGATCGAGGCCGCCGTCGAGAGGCCGAGGGCGAGCAGCAGCGTCATGACGAGCACGCCGGCCACGGCGATCCCGAGGGTCTGCACGGCGCCGATCGTGTGCGCGAGCTTGTGGCCGACGACGAGGATGCCGAACGCGAGGCCGAGGCCCCAGGCGGTGAACACCAGGCCGAGGGGGACGACGTCGAGCCCGAGAAAGATCGGCGTGTAGCCGAGGATGATGAAGAACACGAAGTTGTACGTGGCGGTGACGACGGCGAGCGCGAGGAACGCGGGCTTGCGGAAGAGCCCGAAGACCTGGCCCACGTGCAGCGGCGCCGGCTTCTCGGCCGGGTCCTTGAGCTTCGTGATCGACATGGCCAGCGCGACGATCATGAACAGGCCGCAGGCGAAGAACGGCACTCGCCAGCTGATGCTGCCGAGCAGGCCGCCGATGAGCGGGCCGACGGCGAACCCGAGGCCCACGCAGGTCTCGAAGATGCCGACCACCCACTCGCGGTCGTTGGCGAGCGAGACGAGCAGCACCATCGCGGTGGCGAAGAACATCGCGTTGCCGAGGCCCCACAGCCCGCGCAGCGCGGCGAGCTGGCCGATCGACGTGCTCAGCGCGGCGAGGATCGCCGCGATCGCGACGATGGTGACGCCCGTGCCGAGGATCTTCTTGTAGCCGAACTTCCCCGTGGCCAGCACGGCCGGGATCATGCCGATGGCCATGACCGCGATGTACGCGGTGAACAGGAGCTCGATCTGCCACGTGGTGGCGCCGATGGCCTCGCCGATCACCGGGAGGATCGGGTCGACGACGGCGATTCCTGCGATCGCGAAGAACGCGGTCAGCGCGGTCGCGTAGATCGCGGTCTTGTTCGGTTCGTTGCGTGTGCCTGCCACGGACTCCTCGCTCCTGCCCCACGGGTCGCCGCGGGGTCTTCTGCTGCTGGTCTGTCGATGCGGCGCGCCGTCGTCATCGGCACGGGGCCGTGCGGGGCGCCAAGATACCTGCATGGTGCAGGTAATTACCTGTAGGATACACCTATGAACGCTTCCCGGGGAAACAGTGTGGAGATGTCGCATCCGGACCGGGACGACGACCCCGCGACGGCGGAGGTCGTCGCGCGCGTCGAGCTCGGCCTCGCCCAGCTGCTACGCCGGGCCGAGCGCACCACCGCGGCGACCACCGTCCGGACCGGCGGCCACGACCTCGACCGCTCGGGCTACCTGCTGCTCCACGCCCTGCGCGACGGCGGCCCCCAGCGCGTCCAGGCGCTCGCCGAACGGCTCGGCATCGACGGCTCCACCGCCACCCGCCAGGTGGCCGCCCTCGAGCGCGCCGGCCACGTGCAACGCTCCCGCGACCCGCACGACGGCCGCGCCGTCGTCGTCACCGCGACCGCGAGCGGCAAGGACGCCCTGCGCGCGCAGCGGCGACGGCGCAGCGCGACCTACTCCACCGTGCTCGCGGACTGGGAGGCTTCGGACCGCATCCTCCTGGCCGAGCTCGTCGAGCGTCTCAACGCCGACCTCGACACCTACAAGCGGGACACTCCCCCGGCCTGACCGCAAGCAGGTCGCCTCGGGCAATCGATGTCCGGGACCGGTGCCGCGTCGCTCTAGGGAGCCGGAAGGAACGATGCCCAGGGCGACACCTGCCCCGGGCGGTCACTGCCGGCTCCATCGAGGGAGAACGACGTGGTCCCGCACTTCGACACCGCCCCTGAACCGCGCCCTGCGCACCGACGCCGCCGCCGCGCGGTCGCCGCCCTGCTGGCGGCCGCGCTCGCCCTCGTGCTCCCGGTCGCCCTCCCCGCCGAGGAGGCCGACTCCGCGCCGAAGTTCAACGTCCCCTGCGAGACGCTCACGGGCGTGACGGACCTCGCCGACTGGGCCGAACTTCCGGGCGGTGGCCGGACGACGACCTTGATCGACGATGCCGACAACTACGAGTACGAGAATCCGGCCGAGAAGTGGCGCACCGAGAACGCTCCTAGCCAGCAGGAGCTCGACGGAGTGCCGTCGAAGAAGGCCAAGTCGGGCACCAAGGACCACCTGATCCAGTCGTGGAAGAAGTACCTCGGCCGTCAGGGGAAGCTCGACTGGGCAGACTGGCTCAACAACTACATCCCCAACCAGGCCAACGACTTCCGGGGCGATGGCTACCAGAAGAGCGTGGCCAAGTTCCTCAAGCTCGGCGGACCGGACTGGATCTGCGAGGACACCGAGCTCTGGCAGGAGCTCGAGCTGGACAAGGAGCGCCGCTTTGACTCCGTCAACCGCAGGCACAAGATCGTGTACGAACTGAAGTCGGGCAGCTCCGCGATCACGGACAAGCAGCTCAGGCTCGACAAGCAGGTCACGGGCAAGGGCTGGAAGGTCGTCTACATCACCACCCGCAAACTCCAGGAGAAGACCGTCACCCGGCTCGGCAGGTACGGCGTCACCCACGCGACCCTTCGGGCCAACGGCGTGCTGGCGAAACCGGGGGCCTCCGCGAGCACCGCGATGAACACCCCGAAGGCGACGACCAACGGGCCGGTGAAGAACATCGCCGCCCAGTCCGGGAGCACCCCCACCCAGGCGAAACAGGTCCAACAGCTGAACAACCAGCTCCGTGCCGAGTCATCGCGCCCTGGCATGAGCCCGGTTCGTCCCGGCGGCATCGACTGGACGTCGCTGGAGCTGCGGTACGTCTCCGACGACCCGAAGTCGGACGACCTGGCCTACTCCTTCGCGGCCGCCGAGCTGCCCGACGATGGTGCGGCGGAGCCCGGCTATGGCGGCGAGGCCGCGCTGGACCTGTCGTCCGACGCCCTGATGACATGGCTCGCGCTCGACCCGGGCCAGTTCTGGGTGAACCTCAACCCAGACACGCCCGAGACGATCATCGACGAGCAGTTCGCCACCACCGACGCCGGTCGGGTGCTGCTCGAGGCCGACCTCGCGTTCAAGCGCACCATCGCTGACGGGATGGACCCCGACACCGAGACCGGCAACGCGTTCTGGGAGTCGATGGAGCGCACCGACGAGGGCCTGATCTGCCACGACTGGTTCCGGTTCTGGGTCGACCCGAAGCCCGCGACGGTGCGCGAGGACGGCAACCAGCTCTACATCCTCGACGCCCCGCTGCGCGCCCAGATCGAGCCCGTCGAGGTCGACTGGGAGATGCCCGGCCAGGACGACTCGTGCGAGTCCGCACCGCAGGACGTCGTCGACCACAACAACCAGCTGCTCGTGGACACGTACGCGCCGCTCCTCGAGGAGTCCGTGAACACGGACCCGAGGTACGCCGACCTGCGCCGCGTCTACACGGCGCGGGTCGTCGCCCAGTGGCTGCGCGAGCGGGACGCCGAGCGCCCCGGGGCGTACCACGAGGTCATCGGCTCGGGCGACGTGAGCGACTGGCCGGCACGCACGGAGTGGGACCCGCGGGACGTCTTCGACGACTACATGGAGCGCCTCCAGACCCCCCTGTACCGCTACGAGTGGACGCATGGCGACCTGGAGTACTGGCTAGAGATCACCGGCGGCGTCATGCTGCCCGACACCCCGCGCGACGCGATGTCGAAGGGCTCGTTCGAGGAGCAGCACCCCGAGCTGCCGAGGGCCGCACAGGCCGCGCGGTACGACGTCGCGAGCGTGCCCGCCGAACTCGCAGGGCAGGACGACGTCACGACGCTCGCCGACGAAACCGACACCGCGTGGCTCGGCGGGGGGACGTACGTGGCGCCGGCCCCGGTGCCCACGGACCCGCCCGAACCCACCGACCCGCCCGGCGGCGACGACGGCGCGGGCGGCGGCGACGGGGACGGCGGGGGCCCGGACGACGGCCGCGCGACCGTCGAGGACGAGCCCACCCCCGACGCACGCCCCGCCAGGCCGGACGACCCCGCCGCTCGGGGCGACGAACGCCCCGCGCCGTCGCGCGCCGACGCCGCGCAACCGGGGCAGGCGACCACACCGGCCATGCTCGCGAGCACCGGCTTCGGCGACGTCGGTCTGATGGTGGCGGCGATCGTCCTGGTGCTCGTGGGTCTCGTCCTTGTCGGCATCCGACGGCGCTGGTTCCCGCGGTCCTGACCGCTCACCCGGGAGCGCGTCTGCCCTGAGCAGATGCGCTCCCGGCAGAGAACCCTCCCGCGGCGGCCTGCGCCGTCGGACTGTGGGGTCATGAGCACACCCACCCTGAGCACACCGACACCACCCACCCCACCCGCCTTCGACGACCAGCTCACCGCGCGGCTGCTGCACCAGCGCATCGTGGTGATCGGCACCGAGATCGACGACGCCGTCGCGAACCGCGTGGTCGCGCAGCTCCTGCTGCTGTCGGCCGAGGACCCGCGGTCCGACGTCGCGCTGTACGTGAACTCCCCCGGCGGCTCCGTCACCGCGGGGCTCGGCATCTACGACACGATGCGGCTGCTGCCGAACGACGTGGTGACGGTCGGCTTCGGCTTCGCCGCCAGCATGGGCCAGTTCCTCCTCACCACCGGCACCAAGGGCAAGCGCTACGCGCTGCCGCACACGCGGGTGATGATGCACCAACCGTCCGCGGGCATCGGCGGCACCGCCGTCGACATCGCGATCCAGGCGGAGAACCTGGAGCACACCAAGCGTGTGATGCACGAGCTCACCGCGCAGCACACGGGCCGCACGGTGGAGCAGATCGCCACCGACAGCGACCGCGACCGCTGGTTCACCGCCACCGAGGCGGTCGAGTACGGCATCGTCGACCGGATCGTCGAGAGCGTCGAGGACGTGCGTCCGACCGCCGCCGGCCGGAGGGCGGGGCTGTGATGACTGCGAGGATGGACGAGACGATGAGCTACACGATCCCGAACGTCGTCGAGCGCACGCCGCTGGGCGAGCGCTACTCGGACGTCTTCAGCCGCCTGCTGCGCGACCGCATCATCTTCCTCGGCACGGAGATCGACGACGGCGTGGCGAACGTCGTCATGGCGCAGCTGCTGCACCTGGAGTCCGAGGGGCCCGACCAGGAGATCGGGCTGTACATCAACTCTCCCGGCGGCTCGGCCACGGCGATGACCGCCATCTACGACACGATGCAGTACGTGCGCAGCGACGTCGCCACCACCTGCATGGGCCAGGCGGCGTCGGCCGCCGCGGTGCTGCTCGCCGCGGGAACGCCCGGCAAGCGCACCGTGCTGGAGCACTCCCGCGTGCTGCTGCACCAGCCGTCCACCCAGGGGCAGGGCACCGTCTCCGACCTCGCCATCCAGGCGCGCGAGGTGCTGCGCCTGCGCGCCGAGACCGAGGAGCTGCTGGCCCGCCACACCGGCCAGACCGTGGAACGCCTGCGCACCGACACCGACCGCGACCTCATCCTCTCGGCGCACGACGCCGTCGAGTACGGGGTGGCGGACGCGGTCGTCACCTCGCGCAAGCTGTCGGACCGCGCCGTGGCCTAGCCGTCGTCCCGCGCCACCGGGCGCCCGCCGACGTGCCAGTCGTGGACCTCGACCTCCGCGTAGTCGTCCACGACCAGCACCCGGCGGGCGTCGGCGGGCGCGGGCGCCTCGACCAGCGCGGCCGCCCCGAGGACGGCGGCGCCGTCGTCGGACAGGAGGTGGCCCGCCGCGACGAGGCCGGCCCCCGCCCCGGCCGTGACGAGCGGCTCGCCGCTCCCCCGCCACCCGAGCCCGAGCCCGAGGGCCAGGAACCGCGGGCCGCCCTCCGGCCCGCCGTGGTACTCCCACATCGTGCGCCCGAGCAGGTCGCGCCACCGTCGCAGCAGCACGTCGCGGTACGCACCGGCCTGGTAGTTGGGCTCGTCGAACGCGAACGCCCGGGCGGCGGCGGGCCCTGGCAGGTCGAGGACGTGCACGCTGCCGGTGAGCGTCTCGCCGTCGTCCGTCGTCGTCGGGCCGCGCGCGACCATCCCGTCCGCGAACCGGTCCATGTAAGACCAGGTGCTCCTCGTTGAGCGCCTCACGCAGGGCGCGCGAGCCGGCACGATCACGGTGGAAGACGAAGAACTCCACGCCGCCCCGTTCCTACGCGGCGAGGGCGACGACGTCCGACGTCGTCGAACGCACGGCCGTCGCCGAGCGCACGTGCGCCGGCGACGACGGCGAGCGGTCGCGCAGCGACGTGAGCACCCGGACGCGCTGCTGCTGCTCGGCGCTCGCGGCGAGCGCGTCGTGCGCCTCGGCGACGAGGTCGACGAGCCGGATGCCGAGCGCCGCGCACACCGCGGCGAGCACCTCGGACGACGCCTCCTTGCGGCCGCGCTCCACCTCGGACAGGTACGCCGTGGACATGCGCGCCTCGCCGGACACCTCCTGCAGCGTGCGACCCTGGGCCAGGCGCGCCCGGCGCAGGATCGCCCCGACCAGGTGCCGCAGCAGCGGCTCGCGCACGTGCTCCGTCGCGGTCGTGCCGAACCCCGTGTCCGCCGTCATGCCCACGACGCTACCCGCGACCGGCCCCGGTGGGCTCAGCCAGGGGCGCGGCGGGCGGCCGTTCTGCTGACGGCAGAAGTCGCCGCGCGGCCCGGCCGCTGCCGTAGAGCACCCCGCCGACGACGAGCGCGGCGCCCACGCCCTCGAGCGGGGTCACCCGCTCGCCGAGCAGCAGCCAGGCCGCCGACATGCCGACGACCGGCACGAGCATGGAGAACGGGGCGACCACGCCCGCGGGGTGGCGGGCCATGAGCCAGGTCCAGATCCCGGAGCCGAGCACCGTCGCGACGACCACCGTGTACAGGAGGCCGACGACGGCGCCCACGGCCGCGGGGTCGTCCCAGGAGGTGAGCGAGCGGGTGATCTCGCCCGGGCCCTCGACCAGCAGGGACAGCGCGAGCATCGGCAGCGGCGGCACCACGGACATCCACAGGGTGAGGCGCAGCGGGCTCTGCGGTTTGGCCTGCCGGTTGCAGACGTTGCCGATCGCCCAGCCGAACGCGCCGGCCAGGGTGAGCAGGAAGGGCACGACCGTGGCGGTCGCGGCCTGCTGCCAGGCGACCAGGGTGAGGCCGCCGACGGCCACGAGGATGCCGAGCACCTGCCGGCCGGTCACCCGCTCCCGCAGGAACGTGGCTCCCAGCAGCACGGTGAAGGGCCCGGACATCTGGAGCACGAGCGACGCGAGGCCGGCAGGCATCCCGGCCGCCATGCCCCAGTACAGGAAGAGGAACTGCAGCGCGCCGAACCCGAGCCCGTAGCCGACCACCCAGCACACCGGGACGTCCGGCCACGGCACCAGGAACACGGTGGGCAGGGCGATGAGCGCGAACCGCAGCGCGACGAGGAACATCGGCGGGAAGTGCTGCAGCGACGCGTCGATGGCGATGAAGTTCAACCCCCACAGGAGGGCGACGAGGACGGCGAGCAGCCGGTGGCGGGCGGGCATGCGCCCAGCCTCACCCGCTGGACGTTGAAGGACAAGCGAAACCTGCTTCACGCTATCTGTAGGCTGGCTTCATGGATGTCCGGCACCTGGAGCTGCTCCGCGAGCTCGCCGACCGGGGCAGCGTCACCGCCGTCGCCCACGCCACCCACCGCACGCCGTCGGCAGTGTCCCAGCAGCTGCGCACCGCCCAGCGCGAGCTGCGCACGCCGCTCGTCGAGCCGTCCGGCCGCGGGCTGCGGCTCACGGACGCCGGCCGGCTGCTGGCCGAGGGCGGGGCGAGCGTCGCCGCCGCGCTCGCGCAGGTCCAGGCCCGCTGGGACGAGTTCCAGGGCGAGCCGTCGGGCACCGTCAGCGTCGCGGCCCTGGCCAGCGCCGCCACGTTCCTGCTCCCCCGCGTCATGGCGGACCTCGCCGGCACCGCGATCACGCTGCGCTGCTCCGACGTCGACATCGCCGAGGCGGAGTACGGCCCGCTCACCGCGGACCACGACGTCGTCGTCGCGCACTCCCTCACCAGTGTGCGGCCCGCGGGGGCCGAGGGGCTCACGGTCGTGCCGCTCGCGCGCGAGCCCCTCGACATCGCGATGGCCGCCGACCACCCGCTCGCCCGCCTGCCGCGCGTGCGGCCGCGCGACCTCGTCGACCAGGACTGGATCGGGGTGCCCCTCGGCTACCCGTTCGACTCCGTGCGGCTCGCCGTCGAGCAGGCCACCGGGGCCGAGCTGCGCGTCGTGCAGCGGCTGCGCGACAACCGCCTCATCGAGGCGCTCGTCGCCGCGGGCGACCAGGTCGCCGTGCTACCGCGCTTCACCACGCCCACCGGCGACCGCCTCGTGCTGCGCGAGCTGACCGACGTCGCCATCGCGCGGCACGTCTCCGCCGTCCTGCGCCCCGACCGCGCCGAGCGGCTCGCCGTCCGCCGCGTCGTCGACGCGTTCCGCCGCGCGGGCGCCGATGTCGCCGCGGCCATGTCCGGCGACGACGCCGTCTGATCCCGCTGCAGGTGGTGCCCCCGCCCGGGTTCGAACCGGGACTGGGCCGGGTTTAAGCCGGCTGCCTCTGCCAGTTGGGCTACGGGGGCGGAACGACGGAGCGGGCGCCTGCGACCCCCGAGGGAGATCGCCGGCGCCCGCTCACGGTACCGGGGAGGGTCAGCCCTTCTCGGCGCGCGCGGCCGACGACTCGGCCTTCTGCTCCACCTTCTGGCCCGGCTGCTTCGGCGGCACGGACGCCTTGCGGAACTCGTCGCGCGGGTCGTGCAGGGAGCCGAGGGACACGATCTCGCGGCCCATGAGGAACTGGCCGATCCAGCCGATGAGGATGCGGATCTTGCGGTTGCCCGTCGGCATGGCCATGACGTGGTAGCCGCGGTGCGCGAGCCAGGCGAGCGGGCCGCGCAGCTTGAGGAAGCCGAACAGCTCCGCGACGCCCTTGTACAGGCCGAGCGACGCGACGACGCCGACGCTCTTGTGCGCGTAGTCCTCGGGCTGCTCGCCCTTGAGGACGGCGACCAGGTTGTCGGCCAGCTTGGTGGCCTCGCGGATCGCGTGCTGCGCGTTCGGCGGGCAGAACTGGCCCGGGTTGAGCACGTCGGGCACGGCGGCGCAGTCGCCCGCGGCCCAGGCGCCGGGGACGATCTCGCCGTCCTCCGTCGCGACCTGGAGGGTGGGCTTGACGACGACGCGGCCCATGCGGTCGACGGGGAGGTCCGACTCCTCCTTGATGACCGGGTTCGCCTTGACGCCCGCGGTCCACACGATCGTCTCGGTGTCGAACTCGACGCCCGTCGACGTGACGACGTGCCCGTCCAGGCAGGACGACAGGAACGTGTTGAGGTGGAACTCGATGCCGCGCTTCTTCATCTCGTCGAGCGCCCACAGGCCCATGGGCTCGGAGACCTCGGGCAGGATGCGGCCCGAGCCCTCGATCATGACGAAGCGCAGGTCCTCGACGTCGATCGTCGGGTAGTTGCGCGTGGCGTACCGCGCCATGTCCTCGATCTCGGCGAGCGCCTCGATACCGGCGAAGCCGCCGCCGACGAACGTGAACGTCAGCATGCGCTTGCGCGCCTCCGCGTCCCACGTCGACGACGCGACGTCCATGCGGTTGAGCACGTGGTTGCGGACCGCGATGGCCTCCTCCACGTTCTTGAAGCCGATCGCGGTCTCCGCGAGGCCCGGGATGGGCAGCGTGCGGGACACCGAGCCGAGGCCGATGACGAGCTGGTCGTAGGAGACCTCGTAGTCCGGCCCCTCCTCGGGGTGGATCGTGATCTTGTGCCCGGCGTGGTCGATGTGGTTGACCAGGCCCTGCAGCACGTCGATGCCCTTGAGCGCCTTGCGGTGCGGGGCGACGACGTCGCGCGCGTCGATCGAGCCCGCGCCCGCCTCCGGCAGGAACGGCGCGTAGGTCATGTACGGCCGGGGGTCGACGACGACGATCGCCGCATCCTGCTTGCCGAGCTTGCGGCGCAGACGACGCGCCGCGTAGAGGCCGACGGAACCACCGCCGAGGACGACGATGCGAGGCACCTTGCGGGGCCGCGGGGCCGCTGCGGGCGCGTCCTGGACAGAGGTGTCCGACGACAGAACGTTCTGAGGCATGATCACCATTCTACGACCGTGCCGGAGGCACGCAGTCGAGCCGTCCATCCTGCGACCCCCGGCAGCTTTCGCGCAGGTCAGGCCGCACGGGTCACGCGAGCGAGAGCGCGATGCCGTCGAGGATGTCGCTCTCGCTGGTCACGACGTCGGTCAGCGTGCCGCCCGCGGCGGCGACGTCGGCGCGCACCCGTCGCACGACCTCCGACCAGACCAGCGCGCCCGCGCCGATGACGTCCGCGCGACCGGGGTGCATGAACCCGAGGGCGAGGCGCTGCTCGCGGGTGCGGTGCAGCAGGTCGTCGCACGCGGCGAGCACCCCGTCGACGCCGAGGACGGCGCCGTGCACGGCGTCGCGCCGGTACTCGGTCAGCCCCAGGACGTGCGCGGTCACCGACGTCACCGAGCCGGCGAGGCCGACGAGCGTCGTGGTCCGGCCGAACGGGACGGTGCGGGCGGCGTCGTCGAGCGCGGCGCGCACGTCGGCGCGGGCGGCCTCCACCTCGGCCGGCGCAGGCGGGTCGGAGTGCAGGTGACGCTCCGTCATCCGCACCGACCCGACGTCGAGCGAGAGGGCGGCCTCCGGCGTCGTCGTGCCGAGCACCAGCTCGGTCGAGCCGCCGCCGAGGTCCACCACCAGGTACGGCCCGGGGTGCTGCGCGGCGACGCCCGCGGTCGCACCGCGGAACGACAGCTCCGCCTCCTCGCGGCCCGACGCCACCTCGGCGTCGACGCCGAGCGCCGCGCGGACGCCGTCGAAGAACTCCCGCCGGTTGCGCGCGTCGCGCGTGGCCGACGTCGCGACGAAGCGCACGCGCGTGGCGCCCGCCTCGGTGATGACCTTCGCGTAGTCGCGCGACGCCTCCAGCGTGCGCGCCAGCGCCTCCGGGGCGAGCTCGCCCGTGCGGTCCACGCCCTGCCCGAGCCGCACGATGCGCAGCTGCCGGTCGACCTCGGTCAGCGTGCCGTCGGGGCCGACGTCGGCGACCAGGAGACGGATGGAGTTGGTGCCGCAGTCGATGGCCGCGACCCGTGTCGCGGAGGCAGCAGTGGGCGTGGAGCGTTCGATCACGGGCGACACTGTCTCATTCGACACCGACGCCCCGCCGTTCGAACGTCGGCCGTGTGACGAAGGCCCGTCAGCAGGTGCAGCGGTCGGGCCGCCACTGGTCGCGCACCCGGGCGAGGGCCTCGTCGCCGAGCGGGTTGACGCCGGGGCCGGCGGCCAGCGCGTGCCCCATGAGCACGTGGAGGCACTTCACACGGGTGGGCATCCCGCCGGCGGAGATGCCCTCGATCTCATCGACCTGCCCGAGCTCCGCGCGCTTCGCCAGGTAGTGCTCGTGCGCGCCCCGGTAGGCCGCCGCGAGCTCCTCGTCCTCGCCGAGCCGCTCCGTCATCTCCTTCATCACACCGTCCGCCTCCAGCCGCGACGCGGCGGCGACCGCGCCCGGGTGCGTGAGGTAGTAGGTGGTCGGGAACGGCGTCCCGTCGGGCAGCCGCGGCGCGGTGCGCACGACGAGCGGGCGACCGCACACGCAGCGGGCGGCGATGCCGACGACGCCGCGCGGCTCGCGGCCGAGCTGCTCGGCGAGCACCTCGAGGTCGCGGTCGGTGACGGCGGTCGGGTCGCCGGCGTCGACGGGGGCGGGGGTCTGGTCGGTCACGGAGGTCCTCGGGTGCGTCGCGGGCGGGGCAGCCCCATTGTCCCCCGGGCGCTCCCCCGGTCGCACCGCTGCCGCCGTGCGCCCGCTCACCACCAGGGTGCGAGCGAGCCGCCGTCGACGACGTGGTCGGCGGGCAGGGCTCAGCCGGCTCCCGGCGACGGGCTGGGCGAGCCGCGCTCCGGATCGCCGTCGCCCGTGGCGGCCGGGCCGTCGGCGACCTGCACCGACTCCCAGACCGACTGGTACCAGGGCACGCTCGGGCCGGTGGACGTCCCCACCGGCCCGGAGCCGACGGCCTCGCCCGTCACGGGGTCGACGTCGTCGTCGCCCGCCGCGTCCGGGTCGACCACGCGCCACACCTTGTCCGCCGGCATGACGAAGCTGAGCCGGGACCGCGCCTGCTCCTCGACGTACGACCGGTCCTCCCAGCGCCCGAGCTCCACCTCCAGACGGTCGCGCTCCGCCTGGTTCTGCGCCAGCTCGGTGCGGAGCCGGTCCAGCTCGTGCGACTGCTGGACGGCGGCGCGCACCGTCGGCAGCAGCAGCACCACCGCGAGCAGCACCACCACCGACAGCACGATGAGCCGGACGGTGAGCACCTCCGGCAGCACCAGCCCGTAACGGCTGCGCCGTCGCTCCTCGCGCGCCGGACCCGCCGGACGTCGTGACCCGCGCCTCGTGCTCGCCGCGCCCTTGCCGGAGCTCTTGCCGGAGGCCTGGGCCGTGCCCTTCGCCGTGCCCTTCGCGCCGGCGCTCTTGCTCGTGCCCTTCGCCGCGGCCTTGGGCCTGGTGCCCACCGACGCGTTCGCCGTCGTCGTGGGCCGCGCGGAACCGCCGCGCGCCCCCGAGGGCCGCGACGCCGGACGGCGGGCGGCGGGCGAGGTCGGGCGACGGGCAGGCACGCCCCGATTCTGCCGAGCCGCACCGCCCGCGCCCGGGACCGTCGTCGGCGCGCCCGCGAGGCCACCCTCGCCGAGGTAGTCCAGGCCGCGCCGAGGTAGTCCAGGCCGCGCCGAGGTAGTCCAGGCCGCGCCGAGGTAGTGGACTGGACCACTACCGCGGCGCGGCGCGAACGACCGCGCGGGGGGGGGGGCAAGCGCGGCCCGG
>NZ_JBEYBQ010000054.1:0-17016 GCF_040632295.1 Isoptericola sp. NPDC019482 | reverse complement strand
GGGGGTCCCCCCCGTTTCGCGCCCCCCCGGGGGGCCAAACCGGTTGCCCCCCGCCTGTTCGGGCAGGGGGTGCGGGCGGGCCGGCACGACGGGCGGGGCGCCGTCCGGGAGAGTGGGCGCCATGGTGCGGGCGACGTCAGAACGGGCACGGGCGTGGGCATGGACGCGGTAGGCGGCGTGGTCGGCGCGATCTTCGCGTTCGTGTCGACGGTGGCGATGCTGGTGCTGCTCGCCTGGACGGCGCGGCGGGTGATGGGTGCGCCGGTCGGCTGGATCCGGGCGGTGCTCGTCTCGTTGGCCGCGATCACCGGCGCCTCGGCGGCGCTCACCAGCGGGCTGCGCGCGGCGGGCTGGTGGAGCGGCGACGGCGAGCTCGAGGTCGACCCGTGGGTCGCGCTCGTGGGGATCGTCCTCGTCTTCTGCTGGGCGTTCGTGCTGGGCCTGTGCGTGCTGCTCGTGCTGGAGCTGCTGGTGCCCACGGGCACGCTGCCGACGCCGTGGCGTGCCGCCCGGCGGCTGCGGCAGGGCCGGCGCGAGACGCGCCGCTACGCCCAGGTGGTGGCGATCGCCGTCCGGCACGGCCTGGGCGGGGCGTTCGGGCGCAACCGCCGCGACGCCCGGACGACGTCGCGCTCGGACGTCCGTCGCCTCGCGGTCGGGCTGCGCGACACGCTGTCGGACGCGGGCGTGACGTTCGTGAAGTTCGGCCAGATGCTCTCCACCCGGCGCGACCTGCTGCCGGACGCCGTCACCGAGACCCTCGCGACGCTGCAGAGCGACGTGCCGCCCGCGCCGTGGGAGCAGGTGGAGGCGGTCGTCGAGACGTCGCTCGGGCGGCCCGTGGGCGAGGTCTTCGCCTCCTTCGACCCGCAGCCGCTCGCCTCCGCGTCGGTGGGCCAGGTGCACGCCGCGCGCCTGCTCGACGGGCGCGACGTCGTGGTCAAGGTGCAGCGCCCGGGCGCGCGCGAGCAGGTCGCCGTCGACCTCGCGATCCTCGGCCGCCTCGCCCGCCGCCTCGAGCGCGACACCGCGTGGGGCCGCTCCCTCGGCGTCGTCGCGCTGGCCGACGGCTTCGCCGCATCGCTGCGCGAGGAGCTCGACTACGACGTCGAGGCGGAGAACACGCGAGCGCTGCGCGCGGTGCTGGACGTCACGACGCACGACGGCGCGTCGTCGGGCCCGCTCGTCGTGGTGCCGCAGGTGGTCGACGGGCCGTCGAGCGGCACGCTGCTCGTGCTGGAGCGGCTCGACGGCACGCCGGTCGGCCAGGCCCACGCGGCGCTCGCCCGGCTCGACGACGAGGCCCGCGCCGCCCTCGCGGACCGGCTGCTGCGCGCCGCGCTCGACCAGCTGCTCGTGGCGGGCACGTTCCACGCCGACCTGCACCCGGGCAACGTGCTCGTGCTGGCCGGCGGCGGGCTCGGCCTGCTGGACATGGGGTCGGTGGGTCGCCTCGGCGAGCCGGAGCGCATCGCGCTCGGGGCGCTGCTCCTGGCGATCGAGGGAGACGACGCGATCGCCGCCACGGACGCCCTGCTCGAGCTGCTCGACGCGCCGCCCGGCCTGGACGCGCGGCGCCTCGAGCGCGAGGTGGGCCAGCTGGTGCTCCGGTTCCGCGCGGGTGCCGGGGCGGGCGCCGCCTTCGCCGGCCTGGTCCGGGTCGTGACGTCGGCCGGCATGGCCGTGCCGCCGCAGGTCGCCGCCGCGTTCCGCACGTTCGCGTCGCTGGAGGGCACGCTCGGCCTGCTCAGCCCCGGCTACGACCTGGTGGCAGGAGCCCGCGAGCACGGCCGCCCGCTGATGCACCGGCTCGTCACCCCGGAGGCGGTGCGCCGCAAGGCCACGCAGCAGCTGCTCGGCTTCGCACCCGAGCTGGAGCGGCTGCCCCGCCGCGTGACCCGCCTCGTCCGCGACCTGGAGGAGGGACGGTTCACGGTCACCGTCCGCGCGTTCTCCGACCCCGCCGACCGGGCGTTCCTGTCCGGCCTGGTGCAGCAGGTCATCATGACGCTCGTGGCCGTGGGCGCCGTCGTCGGCGCGGTGGTGCTGTTCGTCGCCGACGGCGGACCGATGCTCGCGCCCCAGCTGCCCTGGTTCACGGTGCTCGGCGCCGCGCTGGGCTTCGTCGGCACGGTGCTCGCGGTGCGGGTGCTCGTCGTGGCGTTCCGCGGCACCACGCGGGACCGGTGGTGAAAGCCGCACAGAGGGGCATGATCGGCTCATGAGATACGCGGAGCACATCTCGGAGCTCGTCGGGCACACCCCGCTCGTGCGGCTCACCCGTGTCACGGACGGCCTCAGCGCGACGATCCTCGCCAAGGTCGAGTACGTGAACCCCGGCGGGTCGGTCAAGGACCGCATCGCGCTGAAGATGGTCGAGGCGGCGGAGGCGTCCGGCGAGCTGCGGCCCGGCGGCACGATCGTCGAGCCGACGTCGGGCAACACCGGCGTGGGCCTCGCGCTCGTCGCGCAGCGCAAGGGCTACGACTGCGTGTTCGTCTGCCCGGACAAGGTGAGCGAGGACAAGCGCGACGTGCTGCGGGCGTACGGCGCGCGCGTGGTCGTGACGCCCACCGCCGTGCCGCCCGACCACCCCGACTCCTACTACTCGGTCTCCGACCGGCTCGTGCGGGAGATCGACGGGGCCTGGAAGCCGAACCAGTACGCCAACCCGAACGGCCCGCTGTCCCACTACGAGTCCACCGGGCCCGAGGTGTGGGCGGACACCGACGGCCGCGTGACGCACTTCGTCGCGGGCGTCGGCACGGGCGGCACGATCACCGGCACCGGCCGCTACCTCAAGGAGGTCTCGGCGGAGCGGGCCGACGGCGGCCCGGTGCGGGTCGTCGGCGCCGACCCGGCGGGCTCGGTCTACTCCGGTGGCGACGGCCGCCCCTACCTGGTCGAGGGCGTCGGCGAGGACTTCTGGCCAGGGGCCTACGACCCGACCGTCCCCGACGAGGTCATCGCCGTCACCGACGCGGACTCGTTCGCGATGACGCGCCGCCTCGCGCGCGAGGAGGGCCTGCTCGTGGGCGGCTCGTGCGGGATGGCGGTCGAGGCCGCGCTGCGGCTCGCGCGCCGGCTCGAGGAGGAGGACGCCGCGGCCGCGGCGCAGGCCGTGATCGTCGTCCTGCTGCCCGACGGCGGGCGCGGCTACCTGTCGAAGATCTTCTCCGACACGTGGATGCGGTCGTACGGGTTCCTGCCCGACGAGGAGGGCGTCACCGCCGGCGACGTCCTGCGGGCCAAGGACGGGCGGCTGCCCGACCTCGTGCACACGCACCCCAGCGAGACGGTGCGCGACGCCATCGAGATCCTGCGCGAGTACGGCGTCTCGCAGATGCCCGTCGTCGGGGCCGAGCCGCCCGTGAAGATCGGCGAGGTCGCGGGCGCGGTCACCGAGCGCGCGCTGCTCGACGCCGTGTTCTCCGGCCGCGCGTCCCTCGCCGACCGCGTCGACGCGCACATGCAGCCCCGGCTGCCGCTCATCGGCGCCGGCGAGGGCGTGGAGGCGGTGCGCGCCGCGCTCACCGACGCCGACGCGCTGCTCGTCGTGGAGGACGGCGACCCGGTCGGCGTCCTCACCCGCCACGACCTGCTCGGGTTCGTCGCGGGCCGGTGACCACGCTCGTGCGTAGTCTGGCCGGGTGAGCCACAGCGAGCAGGGTCGGGCGCACCCCGACTGGACGACCACCGGCTTCTCGACCCGTGCCATCCACGCGGGCCAGGACCCGGACCCGACGACGGGCGCCGTCGTGCCGCCGATCCACCAGGTCTCCACGTACAAGCAGGACGGCGTGGGCGGCCTGCGCGGCGGGTACGAGTACTCGCGCTCCGCCAACCCGACGCGCACCGCGCTGGAGGAGGCGCTCGCGGCGGCGGAGCGGGGCGAGCGCGGCTTCGCGTTCGCGTCCGGCCTGGCCGCCGAGGACACGCTGCTGCGCGCGGTGCTGCGTCCCGGCGACCACGTGATCGTGCCCGACGACGCATACGGCGGCACGTACCGCCTCATCGCGCGCGTCTTCGGGCCGTGGGGGATCGCGCACACTCCCGTCGACCTGTCCGACGTCGAGGCGGTCCGGGCCGCGGTCCGGCCCGAGACGAGGGTGCTGTGGGTCGAGACGCCCACCAACCCGCTGCTCGGGATCAGCGACGTCGCGGCGCTCGCGGGTGTCGCGCACGACGCGGGCGCGCTGCTCGTCGTGGACAACACGTTCGCCACCCCGTACCTGCAGCAGCCGCTGGCGCTGGGCGCGGACGTCGTCGTGCACTCGACGACCAAGTACATCGGGGGCCACAGCGACGTCGTCGGGGGAGCGCTCGTCGTCGCGGCGGGCGCGGTGCTGCCGGGCGGGCTCGAGTCGCCCGCGGGGGGCACGGACGTGGCCGGCGCCGTCGGCTTCCACCAGAACTCGTCGGGCGCCGTCGCCGGGCCGTTCGACGCGTGGCTCACGCTGCGCGGGCTCAAGACGCTCGCGGTCCGGATGGACCGCCACCAGGCCAACGCGGCCGCGGTCGCGGCCTTCCTCGTCGACCACCCGGCCGTGACCGAGGTGCTCTACCCGGGCCTCGCGTCCCACCCGGGGCACGACGTCGCGGCTCGCCAGATGAGCGGGTTCGGCGGCATGGTGTCGTTCCGGGCGGGCAGCGAGGCGAAGGCGCTCGACGTGTGCGCGCGCACGCGGGTGTTCACGCTCGCCGAGTCGCTGGGCGGGGTGGAGTCGCTCGTCGAGCACCCGGGTCGCATGACGCACGGCTCGGTGGCGGGCACGTCCCTCGAGGTGCCCGACGACCTCGTGCGGCTGTCCGTCGGGATCGAGGACGTGGACGACCTGGTCGCGGACCTCGAGCAGGCCCTCGCGTAGCGGCGGGGCCGGCGTCAGCCGCGGACGACGGTGACGGGGCAGGGCGCGAAGTCGAGCACCTGCCGGCTCACCGAGCCGAGCAGCAGCCGGTCGAAGCCGCCGAGACCGCGCGCCCCGACGACGAGCCGCTCGGCACCCTGCGCCGCGAGCACGAGCTGCTTGGCGGCCTGGCCGTGCACCACCCGGCGGTTCAGGCGCTCGGGCGGCAGCGTGACGCCGGCCGCCCGGACCGCCTCGGCGAGCGAGTCGGCCGCGAACTTCTCGTAGTCCTCGACGGGCGGCGCCCAGCCCCACGAGCCGGGCAGCGGAGCCAGGGTCGTGATCTGCCAGGCGAAGACGGCGTCGATCGACGCCCCCGTGCGGCCCGCGACCTCGCACGCGTGCCGCAGTGCGGCGACGCTCGGGGCCGACGTGTCGACGCCGACGACGATGCGCGGCGCCGGCTCGGCGGGAACGTCGTCCGCGCCGTCGGGGTTGCCGTGCCGCACCACCGTGACGGGCACGACGGCGTGCTCCACGACCGTCGTCGACACCGAGCCCAGGACCGCGCGCCCGAGCCGGCCCCGCCGCCGCCGGCCCAGGACCAGCATGTCGGCGTCCGCGCCGAGCTCGAGCAGCCGGTCGGCCGCCGGGCCGGGCAGGGCCGCGACCGTCCCCTCGACGTCGACCCCGGTGCGGGCGCGGGCCGCGTCGAGCAGACCCTGGGCCTCCTCGCGCACCGGGGCCAGCGCGGCCTCGTGCGCGGCGGCGTCGGCGCCCTTCCCTGCGCCCGCGTCGACCATGACCAGCGTGAGCGGCGCGGCGGCCGTTGCGGCCTCCCGCAGTGCCCAGTCCAGCGCCTCGTCCGACTCGACCGAACCGTTGACCCCGACCACGATGCCGCGCATCGGCCACCCCGACTCTCTCGTCGTGCGTCCGCCGCCCCGCCACGACCCGGGGGGACGGCCCTGGCTTGCAGCATAGGTCGGGCGTCGTCGCCCGTCAGGGCGAGGTCACGGGACGTCGATCACGCACCGCCGTCAGCACGCCGACGCCCCGACAGCAGGGCGTCGACGGGGCGCGTCACGACCTCCACCCGGTCGACGAGGTCGGCGGGGCCCGTGACCACGAGGGCGCGGTCGGCCGCCGCCACGTACACGGCCGTGGTCTCGCGCGCGGTGACGCGCACGCAGTCCGCGTCGTCGCCGTCGACGGAGAACGTCCCCGTCGCCAGCGGGGCCTCGTCGACCTCCGCGACGAGGGCGCGCATGGCGCTGCGGTAGTCCTGGAAGGAGTCCGCGAAGTCCGACCCCTCGTGCGCGGCGCCCCCGTCGGCTTTGTCCGGCTCGTCGGCCGGTGCGGCCTCGACGGGAGCGGCGATGTCGGCGTGCAGGGGCGCGGCGAGCGCGCCACTGCACGCGGCGCGGACCACGTCCTCGACGTCGTCGTCGGGCACCCGGGTGCGCAGGGTCTCGACCTCCAGCGCCTCGCCGGTGAACGACCGGTAGGCGCGCACGAACCGCTCGCACGTGGGGTCCTCGGAGTCCGTGTGCCCCGTGAGCGACTCGTCCTCCAGGTCGAGGCCCCAGGTCAGCGGGTCGTGCACCTCGCCGAGGAGACCCGAGAACCGGGCCAGCCGCGCGTCGTCCCCGTTCCACGCCCGCCGGCCCGCGTCGTGACCCGCCCCGCCCGTGGCTCCCGGCTGCTGCTCGATCTCGTCCATCGGTACCCCCTGGGTGGAACCTCTGCGGCGGTCTCCGCGGCGGCGACCGCCTTTCCCCGAGCCTGGACCGCCCCGGCCGCGGCTGGCAATCCGGCACGCCGTCACGCCCCTGGCGAACATGGGCTTACCGAGGGGGGTCGGCGAGTTGGGAGCGCATAGAGTCGTAGCGGTCAGGCTGTAGCCGTCAATCCGACGGGGTGCAGGTAACGCCGCTCGTGAGGGAGCAGCACATGTTCGAGAGATTCACCGACCGAGCCCGTCGGGTGGTCGTCCTTGCTCAGGAAGAGGCAAGGATGCTCAACCACAACTACATCGGCACCGAGCACATCCTGCTCGGACTCATCCACGAGGGTGAGGGCGTCGCCGCGAAGGCCCTGGAGTCGCTGGGGATCTCGCTCGACGGCGTCCGCACCCAGGTCACCGAGATCATCGGCGAGGGCCAGCAGGCCCCGAGCGGGCACATCCCGTTCACGCCGCGCGCCAAGAAGGTGCTGGAGCTGTCGCTCCGCGAGGCGCTGCAGCTCGGGCACAACTACATCGGCACCGAGCACATCCTGCTCGGCCTCATCCGCGAGGGTGAGGGCGTCGCCGCCCAGGTGCTCACCAAGATGGGCGCCGACCTGAACAAGGTGCGCCAGCAGGTCATCCAGCTGCTGAGCGGCTACCAGGGCAAGGAGCCCGTGGCCGCCGGCGGCCCGCAGGAGGGGCAGCCGTCCGGCTCCGCCGTCCTCGACCAGTTCGGCCGCAACCTCACCCAGGCCGCGCGCGAGGGCAAGCTCGACCCGGTCATCGGCCGCTCGACGGAGATCGAGCGCGTCATGCAGGTGCTGAGCCGCCGCACCAAGAACAACCCCGTGCTGATCGGCGAGCCGGGCGTCGGCAAGACTGCCGTCGTCGAGGGCCTCGCCCAGGACATCGTGCGCGGCGACGTGCCGGAGACGCTGAAGGACAAGCAGCTCTACACGCTGGACCTCGGCGCCCTGGTCGCCGGCTCCCGCTACCGCGGTGACTTCGAGGAGCGCCTCAAGAAGGTGCTCAAGGAGATCCGCACCCGCGGCGACATCATCCTGTTCATCGACGAGATCCACACCCTCGTCGGGGCGGGCGCCGCCGAGGGCGCGATCGACGCGGCGAGCATCCTCAAGCCGATGCTGGCCCGCGGCGAGCTGCAGACCATCGGCGCCACGACGCTCGACGAGTACCGCAAGTACGTCGAGAAGGACCCGGCCCTGGAGCGCCGCTTCCAGCCGATCCAGGTCAACGAGCCGTCGCTCGAGCACGCCATCGAGATCCTCAAGGGCCTGCGCGACCGCTACGAGGCGCACCACCGCGTGTCCATCACGGACTCCGCGCTGGTCTCCGCCGCGCAGCTCGCCGACCGGTACATCAACGACCGGTACCTGCCGGACAAGGCGATCGACCTGATCGACGAGGCCGGCGCACGCCTGCGCATCCGTCGCATGACGGCGCCGCCGGAGCTCAAGGCCCTGGACGAGGAGATCGCCGAGGCGCGCCGCGACAAGGAGTCGGCGATCGACGAGCAGGACTTCGAGAAGGCCGCCGGGCTGCGGGACAAGGAGAAGCAGCTCACCGCCCAGCGCGCCGACAAGGAGAAGGCCTGGAAGTCGGGCGACCTCGACTCCGTCGCGGAGGTCGACGACGAGCTCATCGCCGAGGTGCTGGCGATGTCGACCGGCATCCCGGTCGTCAAGCTCACCGAGGAGGAGTCCAGCAAGCTCCTGCACATGGAGGACGAGCTGCACAAGCGGGTCGTCGGCCAGGACACGGCCATCAAGGCGCTGTCGCAGGCGATCCGTCGCACGCGCGCCGGGCTCAAGGACCCGAAGCGCCCCGGTGGCTCGTTCATCTTCGCCGGCCCCACGGGCGTCGGGAAGACGGAGCTGGCCAAGGCCCTCGCCGAGTTCCTCTTCGGGGACGAGGACGCGCTGATCCAGCTCGACATGTCCGAGTTCTCGGAGAAGCACACCGTGTCGCGGCTGTTCGGCTCGCCCCCCGGGTACGTCGGCTACGACGAGGGTGGGCAGCTCACGGAGAAGGTGCGTCGCAAGCCGTTCTCGGTGGTCCTCTTCGACGAGGTCGAGAAGGCCCACGCGGACATCTTCAACTCGCTGCTGCAGGTGCTCGAGGACGGTCGCCTGACCGACTCGCAGGGCCGGGTGGTCGACTTCAAGAACACCGTGATCATCATGACCACGAACCTCGGCACGCGGGACATCGCCAAGGGCGTCCAGACCGGCTTCAACGCCGGCGGCGACCTGGTGACCTCCTACGAGCGCATGAAGGCGAAGGTCAACGAGGAGCTCAAGCAGCACTTCCGGCCGGAGTTCCTCAACCGCGTCGACGACGTGGTGGTCTTCCCGCAGCTCTCGCAGGACGAGATCATCGAGATCGTCGACCTGGAGATCGCCAAGCTGGACAAGCGGCTGCGAGACCGGGACATGGCCATCGAGCTCACGCCCGCCGCGAAGAACCTGCTGGCGGAGAAGGGCTACGACCCGGTGCTCGGCGCCCGTCCGCTGAAGCGGGCGATCCAGCGGGAGATCGAGGACACGCTGTCCGAGAAGATCCTGTTCGGCGAGCTCAAGGCGGGCGACCTCGTGCTGGTCGACGGCGAGGGCGAGGGCATCCTCGGGGAGTTCACCTTCCGCGGGGTCCCCAAGAGCGAGCACGAGCGCGGGCCGGTCACGGTCGGCGCGGCGGCCGCTCTCGACGCCCCCACCGGCGTCTCGGTGCACGACCTGCCCCCGACCGGCCAGATGCAGGCCGGCGCGGAGTGACGCGCTGATCCCACCGACCTGACGGTCGACGACGAAGGCCCCGGACCCCCTCACAGGGTCCGGGGCCTTCGTCGTGCCGCGCCACGAGTTGTCAGGCCCACAGCCGGGTATACCGCGCTGTGGCTCTGACAACTCGCACGCCCGCGGAGTTGTCAGACCTACAGCGGGGTATACCCCGCCGTGGCTCTGACAGCTCGTCGGGGATCAGCGGAGACGGGACAGGACGGCGTCGGTGAGGTCGGCGACGTCGTCCACCAGCGCGACGGCGCCGGCCTCCGTGAGCTCGCCGGGCGCGGCGTACCCCCAGGTGGCGCCGACGCAGGGGATGCCGTGCTCGGCGGCGCCGTGCACGTCGTGCTCGCGGTCGCCGACCATGACCGCGGGGCCGTCGGCCGGGTCCACGGGGGAGGTGCGGCCGAGGGTCGCGAGGGCCTTGGCGATCACCGTGGCCTTGGTCGACGTGCCCTCGTCGAGCGGCGCGCCGAAGACGCCGTCGACCAGGTCCGTGAGCCCGTACCGGTCACAGATGGGCTTCGCGTACACCTCCGGCTTGGACGTCGCGACGGCGAGCGTGCAGCCGGCGGCCCGCAGCGCGCGGAGCACCTCGGGGACGCCGTCGAACACCCGGTTGTCGTACATGCCGCCGGCGGCGTACACCTCGCGGTACGCGCGCACCGCCTCGTCCACGCGGTCGGCCGGGACGCCGTGCTCCGGGAACGTGTCGGTGATGGGCGGGCCGACGAACGAGCGCAGCGTGGCGTCGTCGGGCACGGGCAGGCCGAGCGCGCCGTAGGCGTGGCGGATGCCCGCCACGATGCCGGGCGCGGAGTCGGTGAGCGTGCCGTCGAGGTCGAGCAGGACGAGCGGGGAGGGGGAGCGGGTCACCCCGGCAGGGTACGTGCCGTGGTGCCGGTGTCGGTGCCGGTGCCGGTGCCCGGGCCTCAGACGGCGCGCGCGTGCGCGACCAGATGGTCGAACGCCGTGTCGAGGGCGTCGTCCACCCGCTGCGCCTCCGGGTGCGCGTCGTGCCAGGCGACCTGCTCGACGGCGGCCCGGTCGTACGTGATCGTCGTGCCGAACTCGGGCACCAGGGCGCGCACCTTGGCGCAGTCGAACAGCATCGAGTGGGCCTTGTCGCCCAGCAGACCGGGGCCGGCGTCGGGCAGCGCGCGGGCGATGGTCTCGGAGGCCACGTGCACGAGCTCGGGCTCGTCGACGCCGGCGGCCGCGGCGAGCCAGCCGTAGATCTGGTCCCACGTCGGGGCGTGCGTGCCCATGATCTGGAACGTGTCGCCCACGGCGCCGGGGTGGCCGAGGAGGCCCACGAACCCGACGGCGAAGTCCTCCGTGTGGGTCAGGGTCCACAGGGAGGTGCCGTCCCCGTGCACGACGACGGGCTTCCCTGCCCGCAGCCGCGCGACGTCGGTCCAGCCGCCGGTGGTGGGCAGGAGCGTGCGGTCGTAGGTGTGCGACGGGCGCACGATCGTCGCGGGGAAGTCGCGGTCCCGCCAGGCGCGCACGAGCACGTCCTCGCCGGCGATCTTGTCGCGCGAGTACTGCCAGAACGGGTTGCGCAGCGGCGTGGACTCCGTGACGGGGAGCCGCTCCGGGGGCGTCTGGTACGCCGACGCGGACGAGACGAAGACGTACTGCCCGACCCGCCCGGTGAAGCGCTCGACGTCGTGCGCCACGTGGTCCGGGCGGAACGCGCGGAACTGCGCGACGACGTCGAACTCCCGGCCCGCGAGGGCGGCGTCGACGGCGTCGTCGTCGGTCACGTCGGCCACGAGCGTCTCGACCTCCGGCGGCAGCGGCCGCGTCGTCGACGTGCCGCGGTTGAGGACCGTGACGCGGTGCCCGAGGGCGACGGCGCGGGTGACGCTCGCGGCGCTGATGACGCCGGAGCCGCCGATGAACAGGACGTCCTGGGGGCTGCGGATGCTCATGGGCACATCGTGCCCGCCTCCGCCGTCGGCCGGCCTCCGGGCGCGCGGCTTGACAGGCAGGCTCGGCAACTGGTTCCGTACTACAGAACTGAGTTCCGTGTGACGGACCATGAGACACCGACGGTGTCTCGCTCGACGAGGAGCAGAAGGAGGGGGCGATGAGGCTCAGACAGCTGGCCGCAGCAGGGTCTGCGGCGCTCGTGGCGGTAGCGCTGACCGCCTGCGGCGCAGGATTCACCACCGCGACGGCGGGGAGCACGGCGTCCGACGGCGCCGGGGCGCCGGAGGCGGAGCGCGTCTTCAAGGTGGCCTTCAACCAGAACGCCGACCAGCCCGAGGCCGTGGCGCTGACCCACCTGGGGGAGCGGCTCGCGGAGCGGACCGACGGTCGCTACTCGGTGGAGGTGTACCCGAACGAGACCCTCGGCGCGCAGAAGGACACCGTCGAGCTGGTGCAGTCCGGTGCGGTCGACTTCGCCCTCGTGGCCGGGTCCCTGCTGGAGAACATCAACCCGGACTTCGTGGCCCTGAACATGCCGTACGTCTACGACTCCCAGGCGCACCAGGAGGCCGTGCTCAACGACCCGGCCATCACCGGGGACCTGTACACGTCGCTCGAGGACCAGCGGATCCGCGTGCTCGGAGGGTTCTCCGCCGGCGTGCGCAGCGTCTACACCTCGGCGCACCCGATCGAGACGCCCGAGGACCTCGCCGGCCTCAAGATCCGCGTCATGGAGACCGACACCAACAGCCGGATGATGGACCTCATGGGCGGCGTCGGCACGCCCATGGGCCAGGGCGAGGTGTACACGGCCATCCAGTCGGGCGTCATCGACGGCGGCGAGAACAACGAGTCGATCTACCGCAACCTCAAGCACGACGAGGTCGCGCCGTACTACTCGTACACGAACCACCTCATGATCCCGGACTACCTCATCACCAACCCGGACACCTTCGACGCCATGTCGGAGGCCGACCGCGGCGTGTTCCTCGAGGAGCTCCAGGCGGCCTACGACGAGTCGAGCCGCCTCACGACCGAGGTCATGACGGAGAGCCAGCAGGCCGCCGAGGAGGCCGGCGCCGAGTTCAACTCGCCCGACGTCGAGCCGTTCCGCGAGGCCGTCGCCCCGCTGCTCGACGAGAAGCTCACCACGCCCACGTCGCGCGAGCTCTACGACCGCACCCGCGCCGTCGCCGAGCAGATGGCGGAGGAGGACCGATGACCCGCGTCAAGAACGGCCTCGACGTCGTGCTGCGCTGGCTGTGCGTGCTGCTCCTGGGTGCGCTGGTGCTGGTCGTGGCATGGCAGGTCTTCACCCGCCAGGTGCTGTCCGCGCCGAGCGTGTGGTCCGAGGAGCTCGCCAAGTACCTGTTCGTGTGGCTCAGCTTCTTCGGCACCGCCCTCGTGTTCGGCGAGCGCGGGCACATCGCCGTCGACTTCCTCGTGCGCAAGGCGCCCGAGCACCTGCAGCGCGCGGCCGCCGTGCTCAGCCAGGTCGTGACGTTCGCGTTCGCCGCGCTGGTGCTCGTCTACGGCGGCTGGCAGCTCGCCCAGCTCACCTGGACGCAGGACGTGCCCAGCCTCCCGCTGATGGTCGGCTGGCTCTACCTGGTGCTCCCGGTCTCGGGCGTGCTCGTGCTCTTCTACACCGTCTACCACCTGGTGGCCGTCGTGCGTGGCGTGGAGAACGCCAGCACCGACGGCGAGCCGGACGCAGTCTGAGGGGGCTCACATGGAGGTGGCAGCAATCGCCGGGCTGGTCCTGATCGTCGGGATCCTCGCCCTCCTCGCGCTGGGGATCCCGATCTCCGTGGCCGTCGGCACGTCGTCGGCGCTCGCCGCGATCACCGTGCTCGGCTTCGAGAACGGGCTCCTCACGTCCGCGCAGCAGATGTTCCGCGGCGTCAACAACTTCTCCCTGCTGGCGATCCCGTTCTTCGTGCTCGCCGGCGTGATCATGAACAACGGCGGGATCGCGCTGCGGCTCGTCAACTTCGCCAAGATGCTCGTGGGCCGGGCCCCCGGGTCGCTCGCCCAGACCAACGTCGCGGCGAACGCGATGTTCGGGGCGGTCTCCGGCTCGGCCGTCGCGTCCGTGGCCGCCGTCGGCTCGACGATGGGGCCGCTGCAGGCGAAGGAGGGGTACCCCAGGGACTTCGCCGCCGCGACCAACATCGCGTCCGCGCCGTCCGGCATGATCATCCCGCCCAGCAACCTGATGATCGTGTACTCGCTCGTGTCGAGCACGTCCGTCGCGGCGCTGTTCGTGGCCGGCTACGTGCCCGGCATCCTGTGGGCCGCCGTCTGCATGGTGATCGTGCACCTGTACGCCCGCAAGCGGCCCGAGCTGCGCGTGACCGAGAAGCTGTCGGGCGCGGCGAGGCTCAGGGTCGCCGGGCAGGCCGTCCCGGCACTCCTGCTCATCGTCATCGTCATCGGCGGCATCCTGGCGGGCGTCTTCACGCCCACCGAGGCGTCGTGCATCGCCGTGCTGTACTCGCTGGTCCTGTCCTTCGTGTACCGCTCGATCTCGGTGCGCGACCTGTCCGGCATCCTGCTCGAGTCGGCGCGCACCACGGCGATCGTCATGTTCCTCGTCGGGGTGTCCGCGGTGATGTCGTGGGTGATGTCGTTCGCGCAGATCCCGCAGCTCGTGACCGACGCCCTGCTGAGCGTCAGCACCAACCCGTACGTGCTCATCGTGCTCATCGTGGTGCTGCTGCTGGTCATCGGCTGCTTCATGGACCCGACGCCGGCGGTGCTGATCTTCGCGCCGATCTTCCTGCCCGTCGTCACCGCGTTCGGCATGGACCCCGTGCACTTCGGGATCTTCATGGTGCTCGCGCTGTCCATCGGCACGATCACCCCGCCCGTCGGGCCCGTCCTGTTCGTCGGTGCCAGGGTGTCGGGCATGTCCATCGAGAGCGTCATGCGGAGACTCGTCCCGTTCTTCGTCGCCCTCGTGCTCCTGCTGCTGGTCGTGGCCATGACGCCCGCCCTGTCGCTCTGGCTGCCGGGGCTGCTCGGGCTCGCCTGACCTGCCACGTCCACCGTCCACCGTCCACCACCGATTCGGAGGTTCCCATGGAACAGCGTTACGCCACCGCCCCGGAGCAGATCCCGGGCATGACCACCCAGGACCTGCGGGACCGCTACCTCGTGCCCGACCTGTTCGTCGACGACGAGATCCGCACGGTCTACACCCACCACGACCGCGTGGTGCTGGGCGGCATCAGCCCGGTGTCCGCGCCGTTGAGCCTGCCGGGCTACCCGGAGATCCGCTCGGAGCAGTTCTTCGAGCACCGCGAGGCCGGCATCGTCAACGTCGGCGGCCCGGGCACGATCACGGTGGACGGCACGGAGCACCGCCTCGCGCACGGCGCCTGCCTGTACGTCGGGCGCGGCGCGACCGACGTCGTCCTCGCGTCCGACAGCGCGTCCGGCACCGCGACGGGGGAGGCCGGGCCCGCCCGGTTCTACCTCTTCTCGGCGCCGGCGCACACCGCGTACCCGACCACGCTGGTCGAGCCCGGGCAGGGCACCGTGCGCGAGCTCGGCGACCAGGTCACGTCCAACCGTCGCACGCTCAACCAGTACATCCACGAGAACGGCGTGCAGTCGTGCCAGGTGGTCATGGGCGTCACGACGCTGCACCCGGGCAGCATGTGGAACACCATGCCCGCGCACACCCACGACCGGCGCACGGAGTGCTACCTGTACTTCGACCTGCCGGCCGAGGCGCGCGTCGTGCACCTGCTGGGCGAGCCCACCGAGACGCGGCACATGGTCGTGGCGGACCGCGAGGCGATCATCTCGCCGAGCTGGTCGGTGCACTCCGGCGTCGGCACCGCCGCATACTCCTTCGTGTGGGCGATGGCCGGCGAGAACCAGGCGTTCGACGACATGGACGGGTTCGACGTCGCCACGATGCGCTGACGACAGCGCCGAGGACGCGCGGACGCGCAGGGACGAGGAGGAACGGTCGATGAGCGAGGCGACGACGGCCAGCGAGAAGACGCTGATGGTGCTCGAGGCGGCGATGACGCACGGGCGCTTCAGCGAGATCGTGGCGGCGGTGGACCTGCCGAAGGCGACGGTGCACCGCATCCTCGCCACGCTCGTCGACCGGGACTTCATCCGGGTCGCCGACGGCGGGACGCACGTGCCCGGCCCGAAGATCCTGTCCCTGGCCGGGAAGGCGTACGACCGGGTGGACGTCTCGACGATCGTGCAGCCGTACGTCGACGACCTCGTGCGCCGCGTGCAGTGCACGGTGCACGTCGGCGTGCGCAGCGGGGACGAGATCATCTACCTGGTCCGCACCGACTCGGACAAGCCGTACCGGATGCCGTCTCGCGTCGGCGCGTCGATCCCGCTGCACACCTCCGCGATCGGCAAGTCCATCCTGGCGCGGCTCGACGACGACGCCGTCGAGCGGTTCGTCAACCGCGCCGGGCTGCCGCGCCGCACGGCGCGCAGCCTGGCGACGTTGGAGGACCTGCGCGCGGAGCTGGCGGACATCCGCCGCGACGGATACGCGTTCGACCGCGAGGAGAACGTGCCCGGCGTGGTCTGCATCGGCACGGCGATCCGCGACCACTCCGGCCACTCCAACTACGGCCTGTCGATCTCCTCGCTCGCCCTCGAGCACACGGAGAGCCAGCTCGCCGCGATGGCGGACGACCTGCACAAGACGGCCGCCGACATCACCCACGCGCTCGGGGGCGACCGGTAGGGCCCAGCGCCCGCCCGCCCCCGGGCCCGACGAAGGAACGAGACACGTGAGCACCAGCAGCACCGACCGACCCGCCGCCCAGCCAGGGCTCGACCCCGCCGTGGCCGGCCTGTTCAGCCTCGAGGGCCGCACCGCGGCCGTGACGGGCGCCAGCAAGGGCATCGGCCTCGCGATCGCGGCGCTCCTCGCCCGCGCGGGGGCCGACGTCATCGGCGTCAGCACGACGATGCCGGACGGCGACTCGGACGCCCGCCGCGTCGTCGAGGCCGCGGGGCGCCGGTTCACCCCGGTCGCGACCGACCTGTCCGACCGCGATGCCGTCACCGCCCTCGGCGCGACGCTGGTGGAGCGCGAGGTGGACGTGCTGGTCAACAACGGCGGCACCATCCGCCGGGCCCCGGCGGCGGAGCACCCGGACGCCGACTTCGACCACGTGCTCGAGGTGAACCTGCGTTCCGCGTGGACCCTCTCGCGCGAGGTCGGGCGGGCGATGCTGGCACGAGGCAGCGGCAAGATCGTCAACACCGCGTCGATGCTGAGCTTCCAGGGCGGCGTCAACGTGCCGGGCTACACGGCGTCCAAGTCGGCGCTCGCGGGCCTGACCAAGGCGCTGGCCAACGAGTGGGCGGGCCGCGGCGTCAACGTCAACGCCGTCGCGCCCGGCTACGTGGCCACCGCCAACACCGGCGCGCTGCGCGCCGACGAGGACCGCAACGCCGAGATCCTCGCCCGCATTCCTGCGGGCCGCTGGGCCACCCCGGACGACATCGCGGGCGCGGTGCTGTACCTGGCCTCGCCCGCGTCGGACTACGTGCACGGCGCGATCATCCCCGTCGACGGCGGGTGGCTGGCACGCTGAGGTCTCTGGGGCCGTCGACGTAGCGGTTGGTCGCCCCGTGCACGTAGTCCGACGCGGGCGAGGCCAGGTACAGCACCGCGCCCGCGATGTCGTCCGGGGTGGCCCAG
>NZ_JBEYBQ010000053.1:0-18102 GCF_040632295.1 Isoptericola sp. NPDC019482 | reverse complement strand
CAGGTCAGGACCGCCGGTGCCCTCGCCCACCGGGGCGAAGCCCGGCCGACCCCGCCGTGATGGGGTGGCTAACCGGGCTTGAACCGGCGACCTCCTGGACCACAACCAGGCGCTCTACCGACTGAGCTATAGCCACCACGGCCCTGTGACTGCGACGGAGCCGAAGCACCGGGCCGTCGAAAAGTGTACATGCTCCGCGGGGCGGTTCAGGCCTCCGTGCGGTGCCGGGTGACGGACGTCTCGCTGACGCGCTCGGCGACGGCCCGCGCCGTCTTCGTGTCCGGCCCTGGCTGCGGCACGAACAGCGCCTCGCGGTAGTACCGGAGCTCGTCGATGCTCTCGAGGATGTCCGCGAGCGCCCGGTGGCCGCCGTCCTTCTTGGGGGCGGCGAAGTACACGCGCGGGTACCAGCGCCGGGCGAGCTCCTTGATCGACGACACGTCGACGATCCGGTAGTGCAGGTGGCCCACCAGGCCGGGCATGTCCCGGTCGAGGAACATCTTGTCCGTGCCGACGGAGTTGCCGGCGAGCGGCGCCTTGCCCGGGTCGGGCACCCACTCGCGCACGTAGTCGAGCACCGCCTGCTCGGCGTCGGCGAGCGTCATGCCGCCGTCGAGCTCCTCGATCAGGCCGGACGACGTGTGCATGTCGCGGACGAAGTCGTTCATCTGCTCGACGGCGGCCGCGGGCGGTGCGATGACGACGTCGACCCCTTCGCCGAGCACGTTCAGCTCGGAGTCGGTGACCACGGCGGCGACCTCGACCAGGGCGTCCGCGCGCAGGTCCAGGCCGGTCATCTCGCAGTCGATCCACACGATGCGTTCGTTCGGGTTCGCGGGGCTCACGGGGTCAGCCTACGGTCCGCGGTTCCGGGAGCCGGCCGGGGAGACCGGCTGGGGAGACATGACGAGGGCCCCGCTGCTCCGGACGGTTCGTGGAACGGTCCGGGCCGCGGGGCCCTCGTGGCGGTGTCGTCGCCGGGTCGATACCCGGCGGGCGCTCGCCCGGCGGGTGTCATGCGGTGAGCCGGTCGAACAGCATCCGGCTGAGGCCGGTGCGCTGGCGACGGGCGTGCGGCTGCCGGCGCAGCTTGCGCTGCGACCGCAGTCGGCGGACGGTGCGTTCGCGCTCGGCCTCTTCGAGGCGCTCGCGCTGGATGACCTGCACGAGAAGCAGGTTCTCCGGGGGAAACATGGTGATGGTGTCCTTCGTGACGTGGGGTCGTCGGTCCGGGCCAGGGACCACCCGTGCGACCGGTGTCTGACCGGCCGCGCGTCACCGCGGTGCATGGACGAGTCTGCCCGGACGTCGTCGTCCGGCGCACGGCTTTTTCCCAGGTCATGAGCGCAGCTCACGACGGCCGTGCGCCACGGCTGCAGATCGGTGCCCCCGGCAGGATTCGAACCCGCGACCCGGTCATTAGAAGTGACCCGCTCTATCCAGCTGAGCTACGGAGGCAAGCGACCAGAGTTTAGCCCAGCACGTGCTGGTCACGGCCGCGCAGGCGGGCTGGGAAGGCACTGTCGATCGGACGGCGGGCAGTCGCCGTGAGCGGACCCGGGACCCGGGTGTGGCGGTTCGCTACGCTCACGGCTCGTGACCGCAGACGACCGCGCCGACGACCGCGCAGAGCGCTCGTCGGCGAGCCGCCGGAGGTCGCGACGCGACGCGGGCCAGCTCGTCGGGTTCGGGGTGGTGCTCCTCGCCGCCGGCGTCTGGCTGAGCCTCGACGGTTCTCTCGTCGGAGGTGGGGCGGTGGTCCTGTTCGCGGCCGCCTTCGTGATCGTCGGGCTCGTGATGCGAACCGACGCCCGGACCGACGGCGGGCGGCCGGCCGTGACGGCCGGACGACTGGTCGCGGCCGGTGTCGCGTCGTGCCTGATGGCCCTCGCCTCCGTGGGCTTCGTCGTCCTGGCGGTCGTGCACCCGGAGGAGCTCTCCGACCGCACCCCGCCGTGGGTGATGTTCTGCGCGGGGGTGGCGGGGTTCGGCTTCTTCGGAGCCGCGACCGTGGTCCCGTTGGTGCGCGCGATCCGGGGAGGGCGGCGAGCGGACGGGTCCACGGGGTCCGCGGGTCGACGCTGACGGCTGCCAGGAGTGCGACCGGTGGGCACGGGTATGCGGGGCGAGGACGTTCCCGCTCCCGCACGGCGCGCGCGTTTGGCACGGAACGCGCCAGCGGGAAGGATGTGCCCGTGACACCTTCCCTGGAGACCCGTGCCTCGCGCCGCGCCGCGAGCAGGAAGGACGCCGGGGCGGGCGAGGAGATCGGCGTCACCGTCCACGACGTCGCCCGCGACCTGCGTCGTGACGTCGCGGCGGTCGAGCTCCCCCTCCCGATCGACGGGGCCGAGGAGGCCGCGGCGTCCCGCGACCGGCTGCTCGCCCAGCTCGACGAGCACCTGCTGCCGCGGCTGAAGGAGCTGTCCTCGCCGGCCGTCGTCGTCGTGGCCGGGTCGACCGGGGCGGGCAAGTCCACGCTGTACAACTCGCTGCTGGGGGAGGCCGTCTCCGAGGCGGGCGTGCTGCGCCCCACCACGCGCGAGCCGGTCCTCGCCCACCACCCCGCGGACGCCGACGTGATGGCGGCCGGCCCGGTCACGGAGCTGTCGCGGGTGGTGCAGCACGAGGGCGTGCCGCGCGGGACGGCCCTGCTGGACGCGCCGGACCTCGACTCGTTCGTGCAGCAGAACCGCTCGACCGCGCAGCAGCTGCTCGAGGCCGCCGACCTGTGGCTCTTCGTCACGACGGCCGCCCGGTACGGCGACGCGCTGCCGTGGCAGGCGCTGGCCCGCGCCACCGAGCGCGGGGCGTCGGTCGCGATGGTGCTCAACCGGGTGCCGAAGGAGACGCTGACGACGGTGCGCGGCGACCTGCTGCAGCGCCTGCGCGAGCACGGCATGACCGACGTCCCGCTGTTCGTGATCCCCGACGTCGGCCCGCACGAGGGGCTGCTCGACCCGTCGGTCGTGCAGCCGGTGCGGCGCTGGCTCACCATGCTCGCCGGGCCGGACCGCTCGCGCGCCGTCGTCGTACGCACGCTCAAGGGCGCGCTGGGCGCGCTGCCCGGGTGGGTCACGTCGCTCGCGGACGCGATCGACGCGCAGCAGGAGGCCGTGCACACGCTGCGCCGCCGGGTCACGGAGGAGATCCCCGCGGCCGAGCAGCTCGCCCGCGACGCGGTCGCGGCGGGCGTCGTCGCCGGGGCGTCGGTCGAGGCTCGATGGCGGGAGCTGTCCGGCGCCGTCGGCGTCGACCGGGTCAAGGTCCGCGGCGACCGGGCGCGCAGCACGCGCCGCGCCGGCCGCGCGCGGGAGACCGCGCTCGAGGGTCTGCGGTCCGACGTCGTCGACGCCGCGTCACGCACGCTCGCCGCGTCGGGCGCCCGCGTCGAGGAGCGGCTGCGCGCCGTCCTCGCCGGGCCCGGGGCCCCGGCCGGCGGCGAGGCCGTCGCGCCCGACGGCGCGGCCCGCACCGCGGCGCGCGAGGCCGACGTCCCGGGACGGGTGGCGCAGTGGGCCGACCGGGCCGACGCCCTGGTCTCCGAGCTGGTCGGGGAGCCCACCGGGGGCGCCGCGTCGGGCGCCCGCGTCGAGGCCGCCGTCAAGGCGTTCGGGTCGCGCGGGCTCGCCACGCTGTTCCTCGCCTCCGCCGCGGGCAGCGGCGACGCCGACCGCCTGCTGGAGCGCGTCCTGGGGGACCTGGCCGAGGCGCCCGTCGCCGTGCTGCGGGACGACCTCGGAGACCGCGCGGCCGCCGTCGTCGACGCCGAGGTGCAGGCCGTGCTGGACGACCTCGGTCCGTCCGAACCCGCCGACGACGCGGCCGCGGGGCTGCGCGTGCGACTCGCCGAGCTCAGGAGGCTGACATGACCGAGAGCCCGTCCCACGACTCCACGCTGCGCGCCCGCACCGAGGACCTCGCGCAGGCGCTCGGGATCGCCGGGCCGCGCCTCGACGACGCCACGTCGCAGCGGGTCTCGGGCGCGGTCGACGGGGTGCGCGAGCGGCTCGCGCTCGGCGTCGACCACACGGTCGTGGCGTTCGCGGGGGGCACGGGCTCGGGCAAGTCCAGCCTGTTCAACAAGGTGTCGCGGCTGAGCTTCGCCGACGTCGGGGTGAAGCGGCCCACGACCGCGCGCGTCACCGCGTGCTCGTGGTCCGACGACGCGGAGGCGCTCCTCGACTGGGTGGGCGTGGACCGCGAGCGCCGCATCATCCAGGGCGGGGAGCTCGACGGCCAGGACGAGGAGAAGCTCGCCGGTCTCGTGCTCCTCGACCTGCCCGACCACGACTCCGTCGAGCCGGCGCACCGCGAGGTCGTGGACCGCGTGCTGCCGCTGGTCGACCTGCTGGTGTGGGTCGTGGACCCGCAGAAGTACGCCGACGACGCGCTGCACTCCGGGTACCTGCGGGACTCGGTGGGCTCGGAGTCGTCGATGGTGGTGCTGCTCAACCAGGTGGACACCGTGCCGGACGCGCAGCGGGAGAACCTCCTGGCCGACCTGGCGCGCCTGCTCGAGGACGACGGTCTGACCGGCGTGTACGTGCAGGGCGTGTCCGCGAAGACCGGCGAGGGGATCGACCGGGTCCGCGGGCTGCTGGAGGAGGCGTGCGCACGGCGGTCGGTCGCGGCCGGGCGTGCCGCCGCCGAGCTGGACGCCGCCGCGCGGCTGCTCCTGGCCCAGACGCCGGCGGAGGTGCCGTGGCAGATGGGCCCGGCCGTCGAGCGGGAGCTGGACGCCCTGGTGGCCGCGACCGGCCTGGACGCGGTCGCGAGCCAGGTGGGCAACGCGGTGCGCAACGGCTACGGCCGGCCCGAGGTACCGCCGCCGGACCGCGACGCGGTCGCGCTGTCCCGCGCGCGCTGGCTCACGCGGGCCGGCGCGTCGCTGCGGCCGGGGTGGCAGCGGTCGCTGGCCTCGTCGGTGGCGGGGGCGGACCAGCTGCGCACGTCGGTGGCGGGGGCGCTGCGGGGGCTCACCCTCGACACCCGGGGGCCGTCGGCGGCGCGGACGCTGCGCCGTGCGGCGTGGGTGGTCGGTGGCGTCGCCGTGGTCGCGGCCGTGGTGGGCGTCCTCGCTCTCACGGGCGTGCTCGACGTCGCGTCACCCTGGCCGGCCGTCGTCCTCGCGCTGGCGGGCGTCCTGGCCGTGGCCGCGGTGGTGGTGGCGCTCGCCGGGGCCGCGTCGCGGCGCACGCTGGCGCGCAGGCGCGAGCAGGCGGTGGCGACCGCGGGTCGGGCCGCGCTCGAGCGGGTCCTGGCCGAGGGGCTCGGCGAGCCGACGCAGAAGCTGCTCCACGAGCACCGCCGGGTGCGCGAGCTCGCACAGGCCGCGACCGAGCTGCCGACGTCGCAGCCGCTGACCGGGGCCCTGAGGCTGCCCACAGGTTCCGAGCTGGCGCCGTCGTCCACTGCCACGCCGAAGGCGGGGGCGCACCGGGCCTCGGCCGACTGATCCTGGGGACCCGTCGGCGCCTGCCGGCGGCGGACCCAGGAGGAGCGCATGAACGAGGTCAGCATCACGGTGAACGGGTTCGTCGGCACGAAGCCGACGCTGCACCGGTCCGACGGCGGGGTCGAGTGGACCACCTTCCGCGTGGCGAGCACGCGGCGGATGCGCGACCCGCGCAGCGGGGAGTGGTCGGACGGCCAGACGCTGTGGTTCACGGTGAAGTCGTTCCGTGCCGGTGCCCGCCACGTGGCGGAGTCCTTGGCGCAGGGCGACCCCGTGGTCGTCACCGGCAGGCTGTCCACGGAGGAGTGGACGGACAAGGAGGGCAAGGACCGCTGGCAGCTGGTGATCGACGCGCACGGCGTCGGCCCGGACGTGACGCGCGGTCTGGCCCGGTTCACGCGCGTGGTCGACCGGTCTGAACCCGAGGGTCTGCCGGAGCCCGATCGCGAGCCCGAGCCCGATCGCGAGCCGGTGCCGGTCGGCGTGTGAGGCCCGGGGTCGCGTAGGCTGGTGGACCGGCCGCCATGCCGGTCCTCCAGCCCGCCCGCTGGAGCCTCGAACCTCTCGGACCCGATCCCTCGGGTTCGCCGCGCGATCGAACGGTGGAAGCAGAGCCAGTGGCTGAGTTCATCTACTCCATGTACAAGGCGCGCAAGGCGCACGGCGACAAGGTCATCCTCGACAACGTCTCCCTGAACTTCCTGCCCGGCGCCAAGATCGGCGTCGTCGGCCCCAACGGCGCCGGGAAGTCGACGATCCTCAAGATCATGGCGGGCCTCGAGCAGCCGTCCAACGGCGAGGCGCGCCTCTCCCCGGGGTACACGGTGGGCATCCTCATGCAGGAGCCGCCGCTCAACGAGGACAAGACGGTGCTCGGCAACGTCGAGGAGGCGGTCGGCCCGCTCAAGGCGAAGATCGACCGCTTCAACGAGATCTCCGCCCTCATGGCGGAGCCGGACGCCGACTTCGACACCCTGCTGGCCGAGATGGGCACGCTGCAGGAGGAGATCGACGCCGCCGACGCGTGGGACCTCGACTCCCAGCTCGAGCAGGCGATGGACGCCCTGCGCTGCCCGCCGCCGGACGCCGACGTGAAGGTGCTCTCCGGTGGTGAGCGCCGCCGCGTCGCGCTGTGCAAGCTGCTGCTGGAGAAGCCCGACCTGCTGCTGCTCGACGAGCCCACCAACCACCTCGACGCGGAGTCGGTGCTGTGGCTCGAGCAGCACCTGGCCACCTACCCGGGCGCCGTCCTCGCCGTGACCCACGACCGGTACTTCCTCGACCACGTCGCCGAGTGGATCTGCGAGGTCGACCGCGGCCGCCTCTACCCGTACGAGGGCAACTACTCCACCTACCTGGAGAAGAAGCAGGCCCGCCTCGAGGTGCAGGGCAAGAAGGACGCCAAGCTCGCCAAGCGACTCAAGGACGAGCTCGAGTGGGTGCGCTCCAACGCCAAGGGTCGCCAGACCAAGTCGAAGGCGCGCCTGGCGCGCTACGAGGAGATGGCCGCGGAGGCGGAGCGGACGCGGAAGCTCGACTTCGAGGAGATCCAGATCCCCGCGGGCCCGCGCCTGGGCAGCGTGGTCCTCGAGGCCAGCAACCTGCAGAAGGGCTTCGACGGCCGCCAGCTCATCGACGGCCTGAGCTTCACGCTGCCGCGCAACGGCATCGTCGGCGTCATCGGCCCCAACGGCGTCGGCAAGACCACGCTGTTCAAGACGATCGTCGGCCTGGAGCCGCTCGACGGCGGCGACCTCAAGGTCGGCGAGACGGTCAAGATCTCCTACGTCGACCAGTCGCGCGGCGGCATCGACCCGAAGAAGACGCTGTGGGAGGTCGTGTCCGACGGGCTCGACTTCATCAAGGTCGGCAACGTCGAGATCCCGTCCCGCGCCTACGTGGCGTCGTTCGGCTTCAAGGGCCCGGACCAGCAGAAGCCCGCGGGCGTGCTCTCCGGTGGTGAGCGCAACCGACTCAACCTGGCGCTGACGCTCAAGCAGGGCGGCAACCTGCTGCTGCTCGACGAGCCCACCAACGACCTCGACGTCGAGACCCTGGGCTCCCTGGAGAACGCGCTGCTCGAGTTCCCCGGCTGCGCCGTCGTGGTCTCCCACGACCGGTGGTTCCTCGACCGCGTCGCGACGCACATCCTCGCGTACGAGGGCACGGAGGAGGACCCGGCGAACTGGTACTGGTTCGAGGGCAACTTCGCCTCGTACGAGGAGAACAAGGTCGAGCGCCTGGGCGCCGACGCCGCGCGCCCGCACCGCGTGACGTACCGCAAGCTCACGCGCGACTGAGCCTGCGGGCCCGCGCCCGCACGGTCAGCCAGCACGGCCAGCACGGCAGCACGACGCCCCCGGCACCCCGAGGTGCCGGGGGCGTCGTGCTGCCGGAAATGCGTGGGGCACGCGGATGCTCGTCGGCGATACTCCTGCGATGACCGCGACGAGCGCCCGCACCCGCCCCGTCTGGACCGACCTGCCCACCGCCGTGCGCGCGGGGATCGAGGCGCGGCTCGGGGCGCCGGTGACCGGATGGACGAGCCACGACGGCGGCTACTCCCAGGGCCTGGCGTCCACGCTGCGTACCGACCGCGGCGCGGTGTTCGTCAAGGCGGTCGGTCCGGAGCACTCCTTCACCGTGGGTCTGTACCGCCAGGAGGCGGAGCGCGCGGCCCTGCTGGGCGACGGCGTGCCCGCGCCGCGCCTGCGGTGGCTCGCCGAGGTCGGTGGCGCCGAGGGGCCCGACTGGGTGGCGCTGGCCTTCGACGCCGTCGACGGGCGCCCGCCCGCGCAGCCCTGGCGGGAGGACGAGCTGCGGGCGGTGCTCGACCTCGCGGTCGAGGTGGGCGAGCACGAGGTCGGCGCGGGGGTGCTCCCCGAGTTCGCGGCTGAGCTGCCCGCGCATCTCACCGGGCGGCTCGCGGCGGAGCGGCCGGAGGGCCTCGGGTCGTACGCCCCGTGGCTCGCGCAGCATCTGGACGGCCTCGCGACGCTCGAGCTCGAGGCGCCGGCGGCCGTCGTCGGGAACCGACTCGTCCATGGCGACCTGCGCGGCGACAACGCGCTGCTGGTCGGTGGCGGACCGGGCCGCGGAGCCGCCCGGGTCCGGGCGGTCGCCGTCGACTGGGCGTATCCGGGCCGGGGTGCGGCTTTCTGCGACCTGGTGGGCATGCTGCCGGCCGTGCAGGTGGAGGGCGGGCCGGCGCCGGAGGAAGCGCTGCGCCTGCGCCCGCTGCCCGCGGGCACGGACGAGGACGCGGTGACGGCCTACCTCGTCGCGCTCACCGGATACTTCGTGCACTCGTCGCTGCAGCCGCCGGTCCCGGGCATCCCGCATCTGCGGGCGTTCCAGCGCGCCCAGGGCGAGGTGTGCCTCGCGTGGCTGCGCCGTCGTCTGGGCAGCTGACCGCGCTGCCGGTCAGGTGGCGACCCGTGCGGCCAGCGGCACGACGAGGGAGCGGGGGAGCAGCCGCCCGAGCCCCGCACCGAACCGGTTGAGCGCCCCGGGAACCACGCTCGACGGTGTGCGTCGCGCGTCGAGCGCGCGGATCCCGGCGGCCACCACCGCGGGGGCGGACCGGAGGCTCGCCGAGGCCGCGAGCGGCGACTCGGCGACGTCGAAGAACTCCGTGCGGGTCGGGCCGGGGCACAGGGCGGTGACTCGCACGCCGGTACCGCGCAGCTCGTGAGCCAGCGCCTGGGTGAAGCTCAGCACGAACGCCTTGGTGGCGCCGTACACGGCCATGGTGGGGATGGGTTGGAACGCCGCCATGCTGGACACGTTGAGGACGAAGCCCCGGCCCGAGGCGGAGATCGGGCCGAGCAGCGCGCGGGTGAGGGACACGACCGCGCCGACGTTGAGCCGGACCTCCCGGTCCAGGCGTTCGGCGTCGGCGTCGGCGAACGCGCCCGAGGTGGCGAACCCGGCGTTGTTGACGAGCGAGTCGACCGCGATCGACCGCTCCTCCAGGAAGGAGGTCAGCGCCGCCGCGGCGCCGTCGTCCGCGAGATCGAGCGGCAGCACGTGCGCGCGCACGCCGAACCCGTCCTCGAGCTCCCGGGCGAGCGCGTCGAGCCGCTCGGCCCTCCGCGCGAGGAGGACCAGGTGGGAGCCGCGTGCGGCCAGCACCCGCGCGAACTCGGCGCCGAGGCCTGAGCTCGCGCCGGTCACGACGGTGGTGGTCCCGTGCAGGTCGAGGGGCATCAGGGGTGTCCTTCCGAAGGGGGCGATGACACCCACTCTCTCGTGGACGGTGCCCGCACCTGCGGGGTTCGGTGTCGGCGCGCCCGCGGACCGGTCAGGAGACCTGCCGGCCTCGTCGTCGTCCGGCCCGGCCCGGGTCGGGCTCAGGGCGAGGCCAGCGGCAGCTCGCAGACGTCGGAGTACCCCTGGCTCTGCACGCCCGCGGCGGAGAACGAGCGCGACCGCAGGTTCTCCACGGCGACCATCTCGGTGAGCTCCACCATCGCGGGCGACCCGAGGCGCGCGACGAGGGACGCGACCATGTCGTCGGTGACGGTGGGTGGGGTGGCGGTCATCGCCTCGGCGTAGGCCATGACGTCGCGCTCGAGCTCGGTGTACACGGCGTCGGTGTCGCGCCACCGCGGCACCTGGCTGATCTTGGTCGGGTCGAGCCCCTCCTCGCGGGACAGGAAGTAGCCGAAGTCGAGGCACCAGCTGCACCCGACCGCGGCGGCGGTGGCCATCTCGGCAAGCGTCTTGAGGGTGGGGTCGAGGGCCGTCCAGCGCCCGACCTTCATCTCGAGGCCGAACATGGCCCGCATGGCACGTGGGTGGTGGGCGAGCACGTACGCGCTGTCGGGCACCTGCCCGAACGTGCGCCGGGCGTACCAGGCGATGGCGCGGCCGTAGAGGCCGGTGAGCTCCTTGCGGGGGATGCGGAACGTGCTGGTCACCTGGTGCCTCCTGGCGGCGGGGTCCGTCGGACGGCGCGCGGTGCACGCCGTCGTGCCCTCCCATTCCACCGCGGATCGTGCCGTCCGGGGCGGTCGGGTGCGCCATCTCACAGGTCGGCTCTGCACGGATCGTCCCTGATGGGCACACTGGGCACATGACCGACCCGGACGCGACTCCCGCCCCCGACGCGCGGGACGAGGCGGCGGCCCGGGAGCTGGTCGACGTGCTCGAGACGCTGCGCGCCCGCCTCGGAGCGCTCCGCCTGCCGCTGGAGACGCCGGGGGTCGGCGCCGCGCGGGCCGACCTGCACCAGGCCGTCGACCAGCTCGACGACTACCTGCTGCCCCGGCTGCGGGCGGAGCGCGCCCCGCTGCTCGTCGTCGTCGGCGGGTCGACCGGCGCGGGCAAGTCCACCCTGGTCAACTCGCTGCTCGGTGAGCCGGTGTCAGCGCCGGGCGTGCTGCGCCCCACGACGCGCGCGCCCGTGCTCGTGCACCACCCCCTCGACGCGCGCTGGTTCAGCACCGACCGGGTGCTGCCCGGGCTCGCGCGTGTGACGTCGTCGGGCGACCTGTCTGGCGCCGGGGTGGGCCCGGGGGCCGACAGGTCCTCGGCGGAGGGGGCGGCCGCGCTGCGGCTGGTCGCGAGCGAGGCGCTGCCGCAGGGGCTCGCCCTGCTCGACGCCCCCGACATCGACTCCGTGGAGACCGCCAACCGCGAGCTGTCCGCGCAGCTGCTGGGCGCGGCCGACCTGTGGCTGTTCGTCACGACCGCCGCCCGGTACGCGGACGCCGTGCCGTGGGACCTGCTCGCCCAGGCCGCCCGGCGCCGGGCGCAGGTCGCGATCGTGCTCGACCGCGTCGACCCCGGCGCGGAGGTCGTGGCCGAGGACCTGCGCCGCATGACGGCGGAGCACGGGCTGGGCGACGCGCGGGTGTTCGTCCTCGCGGAGGCCGCCGAGCAGGGCCCCGGGGCGCTCGTGGACGGCCTGCTGCCCGAGGCCGCCGTCGCGGAGATCGCGACCTGGCTGTCGGGGCTGGGCGGCGACCCCGAGGCGCGGGCACGCGTCATCGCCGCCACGCGCGACGGCGTCGTCGACGACCTCGTGCGGCGCGCCGTCGCGCTCGCGGAGACCGCGGACGGGCAGCAGGTGGCCGACGCCCGGCTGCGCGACGCCGTCCGGCGCTACCACGCGGAGGCGTTGGAGCAGGTGGAGGCGGCGACGTCGGACGGCGCGCTGCTGCGTGGCGAGGTGCTGGCCCGCTGGCAGGACTTCGTCGGGACGGGGGAGTTCTTCCGGTCCGTCGAGGCGGGCGTCGGGCGGGTGCGCGACGCGGTGGCGCGGTTCTTCCGCGGCCGGCCGAAGGAAGCGCCGCAGGTGGAGCAGGCCATCGCGCACGGGCTGGAGTCGGTGATCCTCGACGCGGCGGAGCAGGCCGCCGAGCGGACGTTCACGGCCTGGCGCAGCGACGGCGCGGGCGCGGCGCTCCTCGACGGACTCGACCTGGCGCGCGTCCCCGCGGCCCTGCGCACCGAGGTGGCGGAGCAGATCCGCGGCTGGCAGGAGGACGTGCTCGGTCTCGTGCGGGAGCAGGGCGCGTCCCGACGCGGCACCGCCCGCGCCGTCTCCTTCGGCGTGAACGCGCTCGGCGTCAGCCTCATGGTCATCGTCTTCGCCTCGACTGCCGGGCTGACCGGCGCGGAGATCGGCATCGCGGGCGGCACGGCGATCGTCGCGCAGAAGCTGCTCGAGGCGGTGTTCGGCGACGAGGCCGTCCGCCGGCTCGCCGCGCAGGCCAAGGAGCGGCTGAACGGCCGCGTCGACGCCGTCCTGCGGGGGCAGGCGGCCCGGTACACGGCGCAGCTCGACGCGCTCGGCACGCAGGACACCGGGGGCGACGGCGTCCGCGACGCCGCGCACCGCGTCGCCGCGGCGGCCCGCGCCGAACGGGCGGCGCGCGCGCTCCCCGACGAGGGCGCCACGCGGCCGTGGAGCGGCGGGCTGCTGCGCGGCGCCGGTACGTTCCGGCCGCCCGAGGCCCCGGCCGGCCCCGGCGAACCGTCCGCCGCCGACGAGGCGGCTCCCGCCCGCCGCGGCGGCTGGTGGTCGCGCCGCCGGTCCCGGCGCGAGGAGGGTGACCGGTGAGCCGGATCGACCTCGCGGACCGGACCGCTGCGCTGGAGACGGCGGTCGTGGCGGCGAGCGGCCGCCTCGACCGTGAGCTGCTCGACGACGCGCGCGCCGTCGTGAAGCGGGCCCGCGAACGCGGCGGGCTCTCCGCGGAGCACACCGTCGTGGCGCTCGCGGGCGCCACCGGCTCGGGCAAGTCGAGCGTGCTCAACGCCGTCGCGGGCGCCGAGATCGCGACCGTCGGGGTCCGCCGGCCCACGACGTCCCACCCCGTCGCCGCCGTGTGGGGTGACGGCGCCGGGCCCCTGCTCGACTGGCTCGAGGTCAAGCGGCGCCAGGAGATGGCGGTGCCGGACGACGGCGAGGAGGAGCCCGCACGCCCCGCCCGCCGCGGGCTCGCCCGGCTGCGGGCGCGGCGCGGCCCCGCGGGGATCTCGACGGGGCTGGTGCTGCTCGACCTGCCCGACCACGACTCTGTCGTCGTCGAGCACCGGGTGCGGGCCGAGCGGCTGGTGGAGCGGGCCGACCTGCTGGTCTGGGTGGTGGACCCGCAGAAGTATGCCGACGCGGCGCTGCACGAGCGGTACCTGCGCGCGCTCGCCGGCCGGTCGGAGGTCGTGGTCGTGGTGCTCAACCAGGCCGACCGGCTGTCGGACGCCGAGACCGACGCGATGCTCGCCGACCTGCGCCGGCTGGTCGCCGCCGACGGGCTCGACGGCGCCCGCGTGCTGGCGGTGTCCGCCGTGACGGGGCGGGGGATGGACCAGCTCAAGGGACTCCTCGCGGGGGCCGCGGCGCGCCGGGAGGCCGCGACCGCCCGGCTCGCCGGTGACGCGCGTGCCGCCGCGCAGCGCATCGCGGACGCGTGCGGGTCCAGCCCGGCGTCCCGCACGGGGGAGCGGGCCGCGGGCGAGCTCGTGGACGCGCTCGAGGCCGCCGCCGGGGTGCCGACGGTCGCCGACGCGGTGGCGGCCGCGCACCGGCGGGACGCGCACCTCGCCACGGGCTGGCCGGTCACGCGGTGGGTGTCGCGGCTCAAGCGCGACCCGCTGCGGCGGCTCGGGCTGCGGCGGGCCCCTGACGGCACGGCGACCGACGGGTCGGGAACCGCGACGGGTCCCGAGCGGCCCGACCTGGTGCGCAGCTCGCTGCCGACGACGCGCCCCGCCGTGCGGGCGGCGTCGGCGTCGGCGGTGCGCCGGTACGTCGACGAGGTGACCGACGGCGCCCCGGACCCCTGGGTGCTGGTGGCGCGCGCCCGCGCGCAGGACGCGATCGACCGGATGCCGGGCGACCTGGACCAGGCGGTCGTCGGCACCCGGCTCGAGGCGGCGCGGCGGCCGCGCTGGTGGGCGGCGGTGGGCGCGCTGCAGTGGCTGTTCCTCGCGGCCGCCGTGGTCGGGCTCCTGTGGCTCGGCGCCGCCGCGGCCGTGGAGTACTTCCGGCTGCCGCCGCTGATCCTGCCGGTGCTCACCGTGGACCTCACGGACTCCGGCGGCGGGGTGCTCGAGGTGCCGTGGCCCACCCTGCTGGCGGTCGGCGGGCTCCTGGCGGGCCTGCTGCTCGCGCTCGTCGCGCGGGTCGCGGCCGCCTGGGGCGCGCGACGTCGCGCGGCACGCGTGCGGCGTCGGCTGCGCGAGTCGGTCTCGGGGGTGGCGGACCGCCTGGTGCGCGTCCCGGTGGGAGACGAGCTCGCCGCGCTCGCCCGCTGCCGCGCCGCGGCGGCGATCGCGGCGGGCTGACGCGGGCCACGGCCCGATGCCGGTCGCGGGCGGACACCGTGCGACGATGCGAACCATGACTCGTCTGCACGTGCCCGTCCCTCTGCGCTGGTCGGACCTCGACGCCTACCAGCACGTCAACAACGTCGCGATGCTCCGCCTCCTCGAGGACGCGCGCATCACGGCGTTCTGGCGGCACCCGGAGGCCGCGGACGGCGAGGAGTGGCCCACCGCCGTCCTCGACACGGGCCCGCACGCGACGTCGCACACGTTGGTCGCCGGGCAGCAGATCGAGTACCTGCGCCCGCTCGCCTTCTCCCGCACCCCGGTCCGGGTGGAGATGTGGATCGGCTCGATCGGGGGCGCGAGCCTCGAGGTCTGCTACGAGGTGCACGACGGCGTCCCCGGCGGCTTCGACCGCACGGGGCCGGCGTCCGGCGGCAAGGCGTACGTCAAGGCGGCCACGACGATCGTCGTGGTCGACGCCGCGACGGGCGCCCCGCGGCGCATCGCCGACGACGAGCGCGCGGCCTGGGAGGCGTACCTCGAGGAGCCCGTGACCTTCCGGCGCCGCGGCTGACGCCTGGGTGTCCGACGCCTGGGTGATCGACGCACGGGGTGGCCCCGGCAGCGCGGGGGCGGTGGCCCAGACCCACCCCCCCCACGCGGCCGGGACCACCCCGGCGGCTCCGTCGCACCCTCGGACGGCTCAGCCCGAGGTGCAGGTCGTCCCGGCCACCTCGAAGGCGGTCGGCGCCCCCGCCTCGCCCGGCACGGTGGCGGTGAACCCGACGTCCGCGGCCTCGCCGGGCGCGAGGTCCGTCCGCCAGCCGGGGGCCTCGACGACGACGTGCGTGCCGTCCTGCGTGGCGGTGCCGCCCCACGCCTGGTTCACGCGCTCGCCCGCGGTGAAGTCCCAGGCCACGGACCAGCCGACGATCGGGCCCGTGCCCGTGTTGGTGACGCGTACGCTGCCCTGGAAGCCGCCGGGCCACGACCCGGTGACGTCGTACGCCACCTCGCACGCGACGTCGGCGGGCGGGTCGGTCGGCGGGTCCGTGGGCGGGTCGGTCGGCTCGGTGGGTGGGTCCGTGGGCTCGGTGGGCGGGTCGGTCGGGTCCGGCCCGGGCTCGGTGCCCGAGAAGTCACCGACCACGATGCCGCGCCCGTTGGTGCCGACGTAGACGCGGCCGTACACGTCCGGGTCGCCGGTGATGGCCGACCCGGTCCACGCGAACTGGTGCTCGTCGTCGTTGATCCGCACCCAGGTGGCGCCGGCGTCGTCGGAGCGGAACAGCCCCCGCACGCCGTCGATCCTCGATGACGTGTACACGGCCGGGTAGTCGCGGCCCTGCGCGGCCTTGCCGAAGCCGACGGTGTCGCCCTCGTCGACGCCGGCGACGGGCGCGAAGGTGGCGCCGTGGTCGGTCGAGCGCCACATGCCGTACGTCCCGTCGGCCTCCCCGCCGGCGAGCCACACGTCGCCGGCGTGCCCGGGCGCCGCGGCGAACCGCACGTTCCCGGTGGCCGGGAGGCCCGATGGGGTCGACGCCGCGAAGGTCGCCCCGCCGTCGTCGGACGTGTAGAACGTGCCGGCCGCGAAGGCGTAGAAGACGTCGGGGTCCACCCGGTCCGCCTCCACGCGCGCCCCCGCGGGTACGCCCGACGACGCCGTCCACGACGAGCCCAGCGTGGTCGAGACGTGCACCTCCGCACCCTCGGGGCTCCACAGGACGCGGGAGCCGTCCGCGTTCACGGCGACCGTGCCGGCGCCGGTCACGCCGGCGGGCTCCTGCGCGGCCCACCACGAGCTGCCGCCGGACGTCGAGACGCCCAGGTGCGACTCGGCGCCGTCGCCCTGCCCCGCGCGCGCCATCACCGCGGGCTTCTCGCCGGCGGCGTCCAGGCTGAGCACGCCGGAGTGGTACGGCTGGGCGTAGAACGACGACGGGACCTGCGTGATGTCGTCGTGCACGAAGCCGCCGATGTCGTACATCCCGGAGACGAGCTCGACGTCGCCCGCCGGGGCGAGGAGGTCCTGCACCGCCGTCTCCTCGATGCCCTGGGCCCGCACGCCGATCTCGACCGTGCCACCGGAGTCCCAGGCGGTGAGGTTCTCGCCGCCGTACACCGTGGCGCCGGTGCCGTACAGGAACCGGTCGGAGTCGAACGGGTCGATCTCGAAGGACTCCGTCATCCAGCCGAGCTTGGGGCTGGGCTCGGGCGGCGCGGGCTGCTTGCCGAAGTCGAGCCACGGCGCGCCGGAGATGTCGAGGTCGTAGCGCAGCTTCCGGTTCGGGTAGCCGTCCCACTCCCAGATCGACGACCAGCTCTCGCCACGGTCGGTGCTGCGGTAGACCTGGATGTCCGGCCACCAGGAGATCTGGCTGACCACCATCACCGTGTCGGGGTGCTGCCGGTCGATCGTCAGGCCGGAGTAGCCGAAGTACGCGTCCGCGCTCGACGACGGCACGGGGCTGATCTGCGTCCACGCGCCGCTCGTGGTGTCGAGGCGCCACACGTCACCCTTGCCGCCGTCGTAGGGGCCGCCCGTGTCCGAGGTCGCGACGTAGAGCTGGCCGCCGACGTCGTCGAGCACCGCCTTGTGCGGCAGGAAGCCCGTGGGCTGGCCCGGCACCCGTTCCCACGTGGCCCCGGCGTCCGTGGAGCGGTAGACGTTGTTCTCCGTGTCGGCCACGCCCACGTAGATCGTCGGGGTGGGGGAGCCGGGCGTGCCCGACGACGGGTCGAAGACCGTCCAGAGCACGCCCTGGTTCGAGGTGAGGTAGTCGTTCGGGTCGCTCGGGTCCTGCACGTAGTTCCCGGCGTTGGGGAAGGCCGTGACCTCGGACCACGTGACGCCCGCGTCCGTGCTGCGCCACAGCCCGTGCCCGCCCTCGGTGCCCATGTACAGCACGTCGTTGTCGAGCGGGTCGACAGCGAGGCGCTCACCCATGCCGCGGCCGGGCATGTTGCCGCCCACCTGGAAGGGCAGGTCGGTGGCCTGCCAGGTCTCCCCGCGGTCGGAGGACCGCAGGACGGCGCCGTCGCCCGGGTCCCAGGAGTTCGTGTACGACCCGACCATGGCGTAGACCTTGTCCGGCTCCACGGGGTCGGTAGCGATGCTGAGCACGCCCGAGTGGTTCCAGTCGTCCCAGCCGACGTGGTCGAGCAGCGGTACCCACCGGTCGCCGCCCGGGTCCAGCCGGTACGCCCCACCGACGTCGGTGCGGGCATAGGCGAGGCCCGGCTCGCCCTGGTTGAACACGATGCCGGGGACGAAGCCGCCCCCGACGATCTCGACGTTGCCCCACGTGTAGTCGGCGGCGGCGTCCGCCGCCGGTGCGGTGCCCGGTGCGATGCCTGATCCGGTGTCGGGCGCGGCGACGGCGGCCACCCCCACCCCTGTCAGCGCCATCGCGCCGCCCACCAGCGCGGCCACCGCGGGTCTGCTTCTCGGCCTCATCCGTGCTCACTCCCTCGTGCGGACGGCCGGGCCAGGCGGCCCGGGGCGTGACGACCCGGCGTCACGCCACCGGGCACGCTAGTCGAAGCGCTTCGACGTGCGGGCGGGCGGAAACGTTTAGGCCACGGGGCCGGCGATCGGCCCGTCGTGCAGGCGGCGCCGGGCGGCGCTGAGGTGCGTCGGTCATCGTCGTCTCCTCGGTCGAGACCGCGCGGAAAGAGGGTGCTGCCGAGGTAGTCCCGGACCTGCCGAGGTAGTCCGAACCTCGCCGAGGTAGTGGACTGGACCACTACCTCGGCAAGATCTGGAGGCGGTCTCAACCGGTCATCGCAACACCGGGTTGGTCAGGTGGTCGAGAGTAGCTCGGCGAGTTTCTCGGCGGGGGTTGCCCAGCCGAGGGTCT
>NZ_JBEYBQ010000052.1:0-19292 GCF_040632295.1 Isoptericola sp. NPDC019482 | reverse complement strand
CGCGATTTCGGGGACTATTCGGTCGCGAATAGTCCCCGAAATCGCGCCCACAACACCGGATCGGACCGCTTGAGAAGGAAGCAACGATGCCCCTCGTCGCCGGCGTGGACACGTCCACGCAGTCCTGCAAGATCGTCGTGCGCGACGCCGAGACCGGCGCCCTGGTGCGCTCCGGCATCGCGAAGCACCCCGACGGCACGTCGATCGACCCGCAGCACTGGTGGGACGCGTTCCTCGCCGCGTCGACGGAGGCCGGCGGCCTCGACGACGTCGCCGCTCTCGCGGTGGGGGGCCAGCAGCACGGCCTCGTCGCGCTCGACGCCGAGGGCCGCGTGGTCCGCGACGCCATCCTGTGGAACGACACGCGCTCCGCCGCCGCGGCCGAGGACCTGATCGCCGAGCTGGGCGACGGCGACCGCGAGGCCGGCGCGCAGGCCTGGGCCGACGCCGTCGGGTCGGTGCTCGTCGCGTCCCTCACCGTCACCAAGCTGCGCTGGCTGCGCGACGCCGAGCCCGAGAACGCCGCCCGCGTCGCCGCCGTCGCGCTCCCCCACGACTGGCTGAGCTGGCGCATCGCCGGCTACGGCCCGGAGGGCGAGTCGCCGCTCGGCCCGCAGCTCGACGCCCTGCGCACCGACCGCTCCGACGCGTCCGGCACCGGCTACTACGACGCGGAGGCGGAGGACGGCGCGGGCGCCTACCGACCCGACCTGCTGCACCTCGCCCTCGGGCGCGACGACGTCGCCCTCCCCCGCGTGCTCGGCCCGTCCGAGTCGGGCGGCGTCGCCCACGCGTCGGTCGCCGGCGCGGACGTCGAGGGCGGCGCCCTCATCGGGCCCGGCGCCGGCGACAACGCGGCCGCGGCCCTCGCGCTCGGCATGAAGCCCGGCGACATCGCGATCTCCATCGGCACGTCGGGCGTCGTGTCCGCGGTCGCGCCGACCCGCACCGCCGACGGGACCGGCGCCATCAACGGCTTCGCGGACGCCACGGGCAACGCCCTCATGCTCGCCGTCACGCTCAACGCGGCGCGCGTGCTCGACGCGGCCCGCACGGTGCTCGACGTCGACGTGCACGCGCTCGCCGACCTCGCGCTCGCCGCCCCGCCCGGCGCCGACGGCCTCGTCCTCGTGCCCTACCTCGAGGGCGAGCGCACCCCCAACCGGCCCGACGCCACCGGCACGCTGCACGGCGTCCGCCTCGCGACGTCCACCCGCGAGCACCTCGCGCGCGCCTACGTGGAGGGCATGCTCTGCGGCCTGGCCGACGGCCTCGACGCGCTGCGCGCCCAGGGCGTGCCGATCGAGCGCGTCATGCTCATCGGCGGGGCCGCCCAGTCCCCCGCCGTCCAGCAGGTCGCCACGCAGGTCTTCGGGCTCGCGATCGGCGTGCCCGAGCCGGGCCAGTACGTGGCCGACGGCGCGGCGCGCCAGGCCGCGTGGGTACTCTCCGCCGCGGCCGACGCGAAGGCGGCCGCCCCGGCGTGGTCGACGACCGTGGCCACGACGCTGGACGCCGACCCGCGCCCGGTGGTCCGCGAGCAGTACGCCGCCGTCCGCGACCTGACCTGAGCCGCCGGGCGGGTCCTCGCCGCGTCCCCGGCGGCGCGGCGAGGCCCCCGGTCACGGTGCTCGTCCTGGCGCTGGCGGGAAAGCGGTTACTAGGCTGGTGGCATGATCGACCTGCACCCGCTCGTCGAGCGCGCCGCCGCGCTCGACATCGCCCTGCACACCGTCGACGTGCGCGTGGGGGACGACCGACCGGTCTCCGCCACGGCCCCGACCCGCGGGCACGACGTCCCGCAGCGCATGTACTCCGTCTCGAAGACCGTCACAGGCCTGGCCGTCGGGCTCCTCGCCGCGGAGGGGCGCCTCTCCCTCGACGACCCCGTGGCGAAGCACTTCCCGGACCTGGTCGACGGCCACCCGACGCACCCGTGGCTCGAGGCCACGACGCTGCGGCACATGCTGGCGATGGTCGGTCCGCACCGCTCCACGACGTACAAGGTGCGCGAGGGCGGTTGGCTGGAGTCGTACTTCCGCGTCGAACCGACCCACCCGCCGGGCACGCTCTTCACCTACGACACCAGCGCGTCGTACACGCTGGCCGCGCTCGTGGAACGGACGACGGGCGGCTCGCTCGCCGAGTACCTTCGCCCGCGCGTGCTCGACCCGATCGGCGCCTCCCCCGGCCTGTACTTCCTGCCCGGCCCGGACGGCTTCAGCCACGGCGGCTCCGGCCTGATCTGCACGCCCGACGACCTCGCCCGGCTGGCCCGGCTGCTGAACGACGGCGGCGTGCACGACGGCGCCCGGCTGCTCCCGGCGGACTACCTCGCGGCGGCGACGACGCCGCAGTCGCACCCCGCGACGCAGACGTGGGGCGGGCCGTTCCGCACGGCGTACGGGTACCAGCTGTGGCTGCCGCCCGTCGGCGGCTGGCTGATGTTCGGCCTGGGCGGGCAGATCGTCTACGGCGACCCGGAGCTGCAGGTCGCCGTGGTCGTCACCGCCGACTCGCAGGCCGCGGCGAGCGGCGACCAGAAGCTGCTCGACCTCGTCCTCGAGCGCCTGGTCGGGCCGGCGCGCGAGCTGGCCCGCTCCGGCGGTGCGCGCACACCGGCGACGGCGGCCCCCGCGGACCTCGCCTGGCCCGCGCCGCGGCACGACGCCGGGCACGCGCGCCCGATGGCGGGGTCCTGGGCCACATGCACGCCCGAGGCCGGCCCGGCGGGGCTCACGCTCGCCGTCGAGGGCGACGGAGGGACGGTCGCGTCGTCCGACGGCTGGTCGATCGCGCTCGACACCACGCGCCCGCTGACGACGCGGATCGGCGGCGAGCCGGCCGTCGTCACCGCGGGCTGGTCCTCCCCGGGCACCCTCGACGTGCGCGCGGGCACGCACGGCGACGAGCTGGCGACGCTCCGGCTCCGCCTGGCCCTGGCCGACGACGGCACCCTCGCCGTCCAGTCGCAGGGCTTCGGCGAGACGCTCGACCCGCGCTGGACGTTCCACGCGGCCTACGCCCGCACCGCCTGACGCCGCGGGTGCGACAAGGGCGGGAACCCCCGCCCGGGGGTTCCCGCCCTTGTCGTCCCGGCAGCGCGCCGCGCGGGTCAGCCCTTGACCGAGCCGATCAGGGCGCCCTTGACGAAGAACCGCTGGATGAACGGGTAGACGAGCAGCATCGGCAGCGTCGCCACGAAGATGACGGCCATCTTCACCGACTGGGCGGGCGGGACGACGTCGACGGAGCCCTCGTCCGCGTTCATGCCGGACGCGACGATGACGATCTGGCGCAGCAGCACCTGGATGGGCCACTTCTCCGAGTCGTTGATGTAGAGGATCGCGGCCTGGTACGTGTTCCAGTAGTAGACGGCGTAGAAGAGGCCGATGGTCGCGATCGACGCGAGCGACAGCGGCAGCACGATCCGGAGGAACACGCCCAGGTCGGAGCAGCCGTCGATGCGCGCTGCCTCCTCCAGGCTGTCCGGGATCCCCTGGAAGAAGCTGCGCATGATGACGAAGTTGAACGCGTTGATCAGCACGGGGAGGATCAGCGACCAGAGCGAGTCGATGAGGCCGAGCTTCTGCACCACGATGAACGTGGGGATCATGCCGCCGCTGAACAGCATCGTGAACACGACGAGGAAGTTGATCACCCGCCGGCCCTTGAGGTACCGCTTGGACAGCGCGTACGCCATGAGCGCCGTGATCAGCAGGCTGAGGAACGTGCCGCCCACCGTGACGATGACGGAGACGCCCATCGCCTGGAAGATCGTCGACGTCGACAGGATGTACCGGTAGGCGTCGAGCGTGAACGTGTGCGGGATGAGGATGAACGGCCGGGTGGCGATCTCGCCCGGCGTGGCGAGCGAGCTGCCGAGCACGTTGAGGAACGGGATCAGGCACAGCAGCGCGAACCCGGTCAGGACGACCACGTTGACGACCTGGAAGACACGCACCCCGACCGAGGGCTTGCGGGCCCGACCCGTGCTGCGGACGGGTCGTGCGGTGGGTGCTGCCGCGACGTTGTTGCTCATCTGGAACTCCCGGTGTGGGGCTGGTCGGAATGCTGGTCGGTGGAGCGCAGGGCGAAGAGCCCCGCGGCGACGAAGAAGCCGAAGGCGATCGGGTAGAGCAGGAGCTGGCTGCCGAGGAGGCAGGCCAGGCCCGCGGCGAGGAACCACCACCCGGTCGACCGCCGTGCGGGCCGGCGTCGTGCGACGGCAAAGCCGACGACGGTGAGCCCGAGCACGACGGGGACGGTGAAGCTGAACCACGCCGCGAGGGTGCGCGTCGCCTCGTAGGCGACGCCGACCGGGACGCCCGCCGCGCCGGCGACCCCACCGTCGGCGAGCAACGGGTAGAGGGTGTCGGCGAACGTCGCCTCGTCGACGCCGTTCACCACCACGGTGAACGCGCCGAGGGAGAGCGTCGTCAGCGCCGCCGCCACCCCGGCGACCCAGAGCTCGACGGTGCGCCGGACCGTGGCCTCGGGTGCGTCGCTCCCGGGTGCGGACGTGGCGCCGTCGCGGCGGGCGGGCGTCTCGGTCATGGCCATGTCAGCCGTTCACCTCGGCGTAGGCGGCCGTGAGCTCCTGCTCGATGTCGCCCAGGCCCTGGCCGCGCAGCTTCTCGATGGCGGCCTCGTAGTCGGCCATCTCGATCTGGCCGACGAGGTACTTGTTGTAGGCGTCCTTGGCCGCGTCGTGGACCGTGGTCCACTGCCGGTCGTAGGCCTCGGAGGACAGGGACTGCGTCGGGTTGACGACGGCGTACTGCTCGTTCTCGAGCATCTTCTCGTTGCCCTCGTCGACGTACGGCTCGGTGCTCTTGTACGTGACGACCTTCTCGGACAGCCGCGACGACGAGTACGGCTGCACCTCCTGCTCCCAGGCGGTCTGGTCCTCGATCGTCACCACGCCGTCGGCGTCCTGCGAGAAGTGCGTGCCCTCGACGCCGTTGGTCATGAGGCCGAACGCCTCTTCGTCCAGCAGCTTGTCGGCGAACCCGAGCATCCGCTTCAGTGCGGCCTCGTCCTTCACCTCCGACTTCGGGAAGGACAGCCAGCCGCCGAGCCCGCCGGCGGTGTCGGTGAGGATCCGCCGGGGCACGTCCTGGTAGGTCATGTCGTTGATCAGGGCCCACTTCATGGGCGTCTTCGGGTCCGCGTCCTGCGCGAGCGCGAGGTACCCCTTGGCCTCGAACAGGCCGGTGACGACGATGCCGCCCTTGCCGCGCGCGATGGCGTCCTGCTGGTTCGTCTTCTGCATCGTGACGAACTCCTGGTTCACCGCACCCTGCTCGTACACGCCGCGGTACCACTCCATCGCCTGCTTGAAGGCGTCGCCGTCGAGCGTCGAGCGCACCTGCCCGGTGTCGTCCACCTCGAAGTCGTCGCCGGCGCCGAAGTACCCCGACAGGGACCGGAAGCCCAGGTCGAAGCTCTCCTCACGGTCGATGAAGCCCGTGGTGTCGTCCTTGCCGTTGCCGTCCGGGTCGTCCTTCGTGAACGCGACGGCGACCTTCTCCAGGTCCTCGATCGTGTGGGGCGCCTCCAGGCCCAGGTTGTCCAGCCAGTCCTGCCGGACCACCACGCCGTAGCGCGCCTTGATCTTCTGGAACGGCACGCCGTAGAGCTTGCCGTCCAGCCGGGCCGCGTCCAGCGTCTGCGGGTCGATCTTCGCCAGGTTCGGGAAGTCCTTGAGGTAGGGCTCCACGTCCCAGAACATCCCCGAGGTCAGCGACTGCCGCACGGTCGAGCTGTCGACCGGCGCCATCGACACCATGTCGGCCAGCGCCCCCGACGAGAGCGCCGCGTTGAGCTTCTCCGCCGACGACGCCGCCGGCACCCACTGGATCTTGAGGTCCTCGCCGGTGTGCTTCTCCAGCGCGGTCTGGATCGGACCGTCCTCGTCCGGCGTCACGGGGGTGTGCAACGTCGCCATCCAGGTGATCGGGCCGTCGGCCTCGCCCCCCTCGTCGCCCGAACCGTTGCTGCCGCACGCGGTGAGCGCGAGCGCGGCCACCGCGGCCGCGGCCGCTCCCTTGACGAACAGGTGCTTCCTCATGCGCGGTGCTCCTCTCCTGCCGCCTGCTCCGTCGCAGGCGAGCTCGATGCGCGGGAGACGCCGGTGTCGTCCCGCTCGATCCGTCCGGTCACGTCGGTGAGCCGCAGCGTGGGGCTCGCCTCGGCCGTCACCTCGGGGCCGACCGCCCCGACCACCCGCACCCGGGTGAAGGCGGAGTCGGCCAGGTACCCGACGCGGATGCCCGCCCGCGCCACCGCCTCGACGCCGGCCGCCATCGCGGGGACGCCCGGCTCGGCGTCGTCGGCGAACGAGATGGCGACGTCGTCGAGGGTGATCTCGCTCAGCGGCGCCTCGGGCAGCCCGTACAGGTGCGCCGCCGCGGCGTGCACCCCGCGGGCGGTCACGTGGGCCAGGTGGATCCGCCGGAACGCCGGGGTCCGGTCGTCCACCGGGTGCGGCGACCGGTCGCCGACCCACGGCTCCTTGCCGTCGGGCCCACAGAAGTAGAAGGGGTTGATCACGAACGGGCACAGCACCCCGTCCATGATCACGTTCGTCACGCGGACGTCCTCGACGACGCCGCCACGACCCCGGCGCGACTTGAGCCGGATCCCGCGGTCGGTGCCGGAGAACACGCACCCGGTGATGACGACGTTGCGGATGCCGCCGCTCATCTCGCTGCCGAGCACCACGCCGCCGTGGCCGTGCACCATCGTGCAGCCGGTGATCGTGATGTTCTCGCAGGGCACGCGCTCGGCCGTGCGCTCGGTGCCCGCCTTGATCGCGATGCAGTCGTCGCCGACGTCGATGTGGCAGTCGCTGATCCGCACGTTCCGGCACGACTCCGGGTCGATGCCGTCCGTGTTGGGCGAGTCGGCGGGGTTGTGGATCCGCACGCCGGACACGCTCACGTCCTCGCACAGCAGCGGGTGGACGGTCCAGGCGGGCGAGTTCGTGAGGGTGACGTCGCGGATCGTCACCTGGCTGCACTCGTGGATCCCCACGAGCGTGGGCCGCGGGTACGCGAGGGACTCCCGATCGTGGCGGAACGTGTCCCACCAGGCCGCGCCGCCGCCGTCGATCGTGCCGCGGCCGGTGATCGCGACGTCGGTCTCGCCGTGCGCGTAGAGGCACGGCTGGTGGATGGTCGAGCTGGCGCCCTCCCAGCGGGCGTCCACCGGCGGGTAGAGCGCGGGGTCGGGCACGAACTCGAGCCGCGCGCCCGCCTCGAGGTGCAGCTCGACGTGCGAGCGCAGGCGCAGGGAGCCCGTGCGGTGGGTCCCGGCGGGCACCACCACGGTGCCGCCGCCCGCGGCCGCGGCGTCGTCGATCGCGGCCTGCAGGGTCGTCGTCGCGAGGGTCTCGTCGAGGGTGTGCACGTGTTGCCTCTCGGTGGTGCCGGGTGCGGCGGGCGGGCGTCCGGCCCTGTCGGGGGCCGGACGCCCGCTCACCGCGTCGGGAAGGTCAGCCGTTCACCTTGGCGTACGCCGCGGTGAACTCCGCCTCGATGTCGTCCAGGCCCTGGCCGCGCAGGTCCTCGACGACGGCCTCGTAGTCGGCCATCTCGATCTGGCCCGTGAGGTAGCGGTTGTAGGCGTCCATCGCCTTGTCCTCGATCGTCGACCACTGGCGGTCGAAGGTCTCCGAGCTCAGCGACTGGGTCGGGTTGATGACGGCGTCCGGCTCCTGCGCGGCCATCTTCTCGTTGGCCTCGTCCACGTAGGGCTTCGTGCTCTTGTAGGTGACGATCTTCTCCGAGGGGCGCGACGACGAGTACGGCTGCACCTCCTGCTCCCAGGCGGTCTGGTCCTCGATCGTCACGACGCCGTCGGCGTCCTGCGAGTAGTGCGTGCCCTCGACACCGTTGGTCATGAGGCCGAACGGCTCCTCGTCCATGAGCTTGTCGAGGAAGCCCAGCACCTTCTTGACCTCGGCCTCGTCCTTCACCTCGGACTTCGGCAGGGCGAGCCAGCCGCCCATGCCGCCGCCGGTGTCGGTGATGATGTGGTGCGGCTGGCCGTCGAGAGTCATGTCGTTGATGAGCGCCCACTTCATCGGCGTCTTCGGGTCGGCGCTCTGCGCGAGGTCCATGTAGTTCTTCGCCTCGAACAGGCCGGTGACGACGATGCCGCCCTTGCCGCGCGCGATCGCGTCCTGCTGGTTCGTCTTCTGGACGGTGACGAACTCCTGGTTCACCCCGCCCTGCTCGTACACGCCGCGGTACCACTCCATCGCCTGCTTGAACTCGTCGCTGGCGAACGCGGCGTGCACCTGGCCGGAGTCGTCGACGGAGAACTTGTCGCCCGCGCCGAAGTAACCGGTCAGCGAGCGGAAGCCGACGAGGAAGCTCTCCTCGCGGTCGATGAAGCCCGTGGTGTCGTCCTTGCCGTTGCCGTCCGGGTCGTCCTTGGCGAACGCGACGGCGACCTTCTCCAGGTCCTCGATCGTGTGCGGCGCCTCGAGACCCAGGTTGTCCAGCCAGTCCTGGCGGACGACGACGCCGTAGCGCGTCTTGATCTTCTGGAACGGCACGCCGTAGAGCTTGCCGTCCAGCTTGGCGGCGTTGAGGGTGTCGGGGTCGATCTTCGCGAGGTTCGGGAAGTCCTTGAGGAAGGGCTCGACGTCCCAGAACTGCCCGGCCTTGAGCGCCTGGCGCACGGTCGTGCTGTCGGTGACGGTCAGCGACACGATGTCGGCGAGCTGACCGGACGCGAGGGCGGAGTTGATCTTCTCCTCCTTCGACGCGTCCGGGACCCACTGCATCTTGAACTCCTGGCCGGTGTACTCCTCCAGGGCGGTCTGGATCGGACCGTCCGCGTCGGGGGTCACGGGAGTGTGCAGCATCGACATCCAGGTGATCGGGCTGTCGTCGGCCTCGCCGCCGCCGTCCTCGTTGCCCGAACCGTTGCTGCTGCACGCGGTGAGCGCGAGCGCGGTCACCGCGGCCGCAGCCGCGCCCTTGACGAACAGGGTCTTGCGCATGGGTACTGCTCCTCTCATGACACCTGCTCCGTCGCAGGCGCGATCATCTGGTGGTGCAAGGAAGGGCGGCTGAGCCCCGAGACCTCCGGGGACTCCTCCAGGGGGCGGAACACGATGCGGGTGACCAGGCCGACGACGAACGCCGGGAGCCCGGCCCCGAAGAGCAGGAGAAGCGGGGTGGCGTAGGTCCACAGCAGCCACCAGGCGACGCCGACGGCGGCGGCGCCGATGATCGTCCAGTGCAGCGAGCCGAAGCCGATGAGCAGCGCCGCGGCGAACCGGCGGCGCGTCGTGGCGACATCGGTGGCGACCATGACCGGGAAGACGTAGGCCATGGCGACGCCGAGCACCACGAGCGCCAGCACGTTGACCGCCTGCAGGATCCAGGTCGGCGCGAGGAAGACGTTGGTGACGATCACCGCGCCCGCCCCGAGCACGACCCAGCCGGCGAGCATCGACTCGCGCGGCCGCTCGCGGACGTCGGCCACGAACGTGCGGGCCACCGACGGCGTCTCGCCGTGCCGCAGCCAGCGGTCCATGGACTTCGCCATCGCGTACGACGCCGGGCCGAAGCCGAGCACGACGAGCCCGAGGACGGTCGTCGCCAGCCACAGCACGCTCAGGTACGCGACCCGGAAGATGCCGCGGCAGATCGCGTCGATCCGGACGAAGCCCTCGAAGGAGAACATCAGTAGACGCCCTCCTCGCCGAACCGCTTGGCGAGGCGGTTGGCGAAGACCACGAGGATCAGGCCGACGAGGCCCTTGAACAGGCCGACGGCGGCCGCGTAGCTCAGCTGCCCGTTCTCGATACCCGCCGTGTACACGTAGGTGTCGAAGATGTCGGCGACGTCGCGGTTCAGCGAGTTCATCACGAGGAACATGTGCTCGAAGCCCAGCTCCAGGAAGTCGCCGATGGCGAGGATGAACATCACGATGATGGTGGGCCGGATGGCCGGCAGCGTGATGTGCCAGGCCTGGCGCATCCGTCCCGCGCCGTCGAGCTCGGACGCCTCGTAGAGCTGGGTGTCGACCGCGGTCATCGCGGCGAGGTAGACGATGGTGCCCCAGCCGGCCCCCTTCCAGATCTCCTGGAAGATGTACATGGGCCGCAGCCAGTCGGGGTCGGTGAGGAACGGGATCGGGTCGAATCCCCAGGAGACCAGCAGGTTGTTCACCGACCCGCCGTCAGTCGTGAGCAGCACGTAGAAGATCGAGACGACGATCACCCACGACAGGAAGTGCGGCAGGTAGACGACCGACTGGATGCTGCGCTGGAACCACTTCGTGCGGACCTCGTTGAGCAGCAGCGCCAGGATCACCGGCACGGGGAACGCGAAGATCAGCATCCCCAGCGAGATCATCAGGGTGTTGCGCAGGAGGATGTAGAACGTGTCCTCGGAGAAGAAGCGCACGAAGTGGTCGAAGCCGACCCAGGGGCTGCCACCGATGCCGAGGAACGGCAGGTAGTCCTGGAAGGCGATGACCAGGCCGCCCATCGGCGCGTACTTGAAGAGGATGAAGTACAGGATCCCCGGCACGGCCATGAGGTAGAGCGCCTTGTGCTTCCACAGCGCCGGCACCCGCTTGCGGCGAGGGCGCACGGGCGCCCCCGCGCCGCCGGACGTCGGCGTCGTCGGTGCCGCGGTCTTCGCGGCGGTGACCGCGCTCATCGCGCCGTCCCCTCGTTCATCACAACCACCATTGGCGTGCCCCTCTGCTCGTCCTCGAGCTGTCCGCGCTCCTGGTGAAACGCGCCGGTAACCGGTTTCTCGGAAACGTACCGGACGGGTACCGGAATCGGCAAGCGCCTTCCACCGATCGGTGTCGAGATCGTGATCTGCTGCCGGCCCGGGCCGGTGGGAGCGCGTCCGCCCGGGCGGGTCCGCCGGGCGTCCGAGGACGCTACACGGCGGGGCGGACCGGGCGCGCGTACGTCCGCACGCGATGGCGCAGGGCGCCCGGGCCCGACGACGTCGCCCACGCGCCGTCGTCGGCGATCTCCCAGGTCAGGGCGTCGACGACGGGGGCGAACGCGTCGCCCTCGACCTCCAGGTCGATCTCGGTGACGACCAGCCGGTCGGCGAGCGCGAGCGTCGCCGCGTAGACCTCGCCGCCGCCCATCACCCAGACCTCGTCCCCGCCGGGGGCCGCGGCGGCGAGCGCCAGGGCCGCGTCCACCGAGCCCACGACGACCGCGCCGTCGTCGGACCACCCCGGCTGCCGCGTCACGACGACGTTGGTGCGCGCGGGCAGCGGACGGCGCGGCAGCGACTCCCAGGTGCGGCGCCCCATGACGACGGGGTGCCCCGCCGTCGTCGCCTTGAAGTGCGCGAAGTCCTCCGGCACGCGCCAGGGGATCTCGCCCGCGGCGCCGATGACGGGCCGGCCCGCGGCATCGCGCGCCTGGGCCCAGATCAGACCGATCACGTCGTCGCGGCCGGGGTCAGACGGCGACCGGGGCCTTGATGCCCGGGTGGTGCTGGTAGCCGAGCACCTCGATGTCCTCGTACGCGTAGTCGAAGATCGAGTCGCGCGGCGCGAGGCGGAGCGTCGGGTAGGGGTACGGGTCACGCTCCAGCTGGGTGCGGACCTGCTCGACGTGGTTGTCGTAGACGTGGCAGTCGCCGCCCGTCCAGACGAACTCCCCCACCTCGAGGCCGGTCTCCGCGGCCACCATGTGCGTGAGCAGCGCGTACGAGGCGATGTTGAACGGCACGCCGAGGAACAGGTCGGCGGAGCGCTGGTAGAGCTGGCAGCTCAGCTTCCCGTCCGCCACGTAGAACTGGAACAGCAGGTGGCACGGCGGCAGCGCCATGTCGGCGAGCTCGGCCACGTTCCACGCGCTGACGATGAGGCGGCGCGAGTCCGGGTTGACCTTGATCTGGTCGATCACGCCCGCGATCTGGTCGACGTGCTGCCCGTCCGGCGTCGGCCACGACCGCCACTGCACGCCGTACACCGGGCCCAGCTCCCCCTCCGGCGAGGCCCACTCGTCCCAGATCGTCACGCCGTGCTCCTGCAGCCACCCCACGTTGGAGTCGCCGCGCAGGAACCACAGCAGCTCGTACGCGATCGACTTGAGGTGCACGCGCTTCGTGGTGATCAGCGGGAACCCCTGCTGCAGGTCGTAGCGGAGCTGGCGCCCGAACACGCTGCGCGTGCCCGTCCCGGTGCGGTCCTCCTTGTGCGTGCCGTGCTCCAGCACGTCGCGCAGCAGGTCCTCGTACGGGGTGGGGATGGCGGCCATGCGGCAACCCTACGACCCTCCCGACACCGCCGGTGGCCCTGCGGCGGCGCGTCGTCGCGCGGCCCGGAACGGCGTTCACGGCGGCAGTTCGAACTCAGGGCGGCAGTTCGAGCTGCCGCCCCGAGCACGAACTGCCGCGCCGACGTCTCGGACGTCACACCTCGCGACAGTCACGAAGGAGCGCGCTGCGCGGTCGACGTGGTGAGAGCGCCCGACGGGCGCGGCACAGGAGGCAGTGATGCGACGCATCGTGATCGTCGGTGGCGGCTACGCGGGCTTCACGACGGCCCGGGAGCTGGAGAAGGGCCTGCGGCGCGAGCTGCGGCGCGGGGAGGTGGAGCTGGTGCTCGTCGACCCGCGCCCCTACATGACGTACCAGCCGTTCCTGCCGGAGGTGGTGGCCGGGTCCGTCGAGGCGCGGCACGCGGCGGTGGCGCACCGCAGCCACCTGCGCCGCACGCGGCTGGTCGACGGGTCGGTGGTGCGCGTGGACCACGCGGACCGGGTCGTCGTCGTCCGGCCGCGCTCGGGCGAGCCGTACCGCCTGCCCTACGACACGGTGGTGGTGACGGCGGGCGCGGTGACGCGCGTCTTCCCCGTGCCCGGCGTCGCCGAGCACGCGATCGGGATGAAGCACGTCGAGGAGGCGGTCGCCATCCGCGACCGGCTGCTGACGTCGTTCGACCGGGCGGCGAGCCTGCCGCGCGGGCCGGAGCGGGAGCGCCTGCTGACCGTGACGTTCGTCGGTGGCGGGTTCTCCGGGGTCGAGGGCTTCGGCGAGCTGCTGTCGCTCGCGCACGACCTCCTCCCCCGGTACCCCGAGATCGACGCCGCCGAGCTGGGGTTCCACCTCGTCGAGCTGAGCGACCGGATCCTGCCGGAGGTGACGGACCGCCCGGGGCGCTGGGTCGTCGAGCAGCTCGAGCGGCGGGGCGCGCGCGTGCACCTGGGCACGGGGCTGGAGTCCGCGGCCGGCGGCGTCGTCCGCCTCTCGACCGGTGAGGAGTTCGCGTCCGGCCTGCTGGTGTGGACGGCGGGCAACGCCGCGAACCCGGTGGTCGCGACGCACACCGACCTGCCGGTGGACCGCCGCGGGTACGTCGTCGTGCGATCCGACCTGCGGGTCGGCACCGACGACGAGCCCGTCGCCGACGCGTGGGCCGCGGGCGACGGCGCCGCCGTCCCGGACCTGGCCGTCGCGCGGCCCGGCGCGCTCGCCGTGCCCAACGCGCAGCACGCCGTCCGGCAGGGCCGACGGCTGGCGCGCAACCTCGTCGCCAGCCTGCGCGGGCGACCCACGCACCCCTACGTGCACGGCAGCCTCGGCGTCATCGCCACGCTGGGGTTGGGGTCGGGCATCTTCCAGTACCGCCGGCTGGTGGTGCGTGGCCGCCTCGCGTGGCTGATGCACCGCGGCTACCACGTGCTGGCGATCCCGACGTGGGAGCGCAAGGCCCGAGTCCTGGCGGTGTGGCTCACCGCCGCCGTGTTCGGGCGCGACGTCGTCTCGCTCGCGTCGGTGCAGACGCCGCGCGCCGCGTTCGCCGCGGCCACGGCGCCCGACGACGGCGCGGCCGTCGAGGCCGAGGAGCCTCAGGACGTCGCGGCGTAGCCCGCCAGCTTGTCGGGGTTGACCTGGACGTACACGTGCTCGACGCGTCCGGCGACGACGTCGAGCGCGAGGAGCGCGTACGGCGCGCCGTCCCGGTCGACCACGACGGCGGGCAGGCCGTTCGCCTCGACGGCGCGCACCGTGCCGGCGTCCCAGAACTTGCGCCACACGTTGTCGAGGAACAGCGACACCCGCGCCAGGCCGACCAGCTCGACGCGCGACGCGTGCACCCGCCCGCCGCCGTCGGGCCGCGCGACGACGTCGTCGGCGAGGTAGCGCTCGAAGCGCGCGAGGTCGCCCTCGTGCGCGGCGGCGACGAGCTCGTCGAGCAGGCGCCGGTGCTCGCCGGGGTCCACGGGCACCGCCTCGCGCGTGCCGAGCCGGTCGCGCGAGCGCCGGGCGAGCTGGCGCGCGTTCGCCTCGGTGAGGTCGAGGATCTCCGCGATCCGCGAGTAGGGGTAGCCGAACGCCTCCCGCAGCACGTACACCGCGCGCTCCACCGGGGTGAGCCGCTCCATGAGCAGCAACGTCGCGAGCTCGAGCGCCTCCGCGCGCTCGGCGCCCAGCGCCGGGTCCTGCGAGGTGTCCACCGGCTCGGGCAGCCACGGGCCCACGTACGTCTCGCGCCGCGCGCGGGCCGACGTCGCCGCGTTGATCGCGAGCCGCGTCGTCACCGTGGTGAGGAACGCCGCGGGGTTGCGCACGGTGGCGCGGTCGGTGCCCTGCCAGCGGAGCCACGCGTCCTGCACGACGTCCTCCGCCTCCGCCACGCCCCCGAGCATCCGGTAGGCGATGCCGAACAGCTGCGGCCGCACGGCGAGGAACGCGTCGAGCGCCCCGGCCCCCTCGGTCTCGTCGAGGGTGCCGGGGCGCTCCGGCGCGGGCGGGTGCGTCGTCATGCGGTCAACGTACGCCCGCCTCGCCCGACGCGGCGGCCCGGGCGTGACCGACGACGGCGGTCACGCCGTGGCGCGCGCCGCGGTGAAGTCCGCGTACGTCACCGCGCCGAGGCGCGCCTCGCCCTGCGGCACGATCGAGTCGTCCGCGAGCACGGCCCCGAAGTAGGGCGCGGCGGGGTCGGCCACCACCTCGCGGGCGTCGCCCGACGCAGCGAGCGCGCCGGCGATGAACTCGTCGAACCGCACCCGCTCCGGGCCGGCGATGTCGTACGCCTCCCGGCGCGGCTCGCCGGCGGCCGCCTCGGCCACGAACCGTGCCACGTCGGCCGACGCGATCGGCTGGAACCCGACGGGCGGGATGCGCACCACGCCGTCCACGGTGGCGCCGTCGGCGATCCGGGGGGCGAACTCGAAGAACTGCGTGGCGCGGACGACCGTCCACGGGACGCCGCCGGAGCGGATCAGCTCCTCCTGCGCCACCTTGGCCCGCAGGTACCCGGAGTCCGGGTTCCGGTCGGCGCCCACGATCGACAGCGCGACGTGGTGCCGCACGCCGGCCCGCTCCTCGGCGTCGAGCAGGATGCGCGTCGACGTCGTGAAGAAGCGCAGCACGTCGTCGTCCGCGAACGACGGCGAGTTCGACACGTCCACGACGACGTCGGCGCCCGCGAGCGCCGCGTCCACGCCCTCGCCGGTCAGGGTGTCCACACCCGTGCTCGGCGCGGCCGCGACCGCGTCGTGCCCGGCCTCCCCGAGATGTGCGATGACCTGCGTCCCGATGAGTCCCGTCCCACCGACGACCACGATCTTCATGAGCCTGTCCTCTCTGCTGAGGTGTCCCTGCGTCCGGCGGCCCGGTGGCCGCCCGACACCCTGTCGACCGGGGACGGCGGCGCGCCGTGACAGGCGACGGCCGGTGATCCGGGTCACACCGGAATCCCGCGCCGTCCCCGCACGTTCTCCTCCGGACCGCCCGGACGCCCCTGGGCGACCATCGCGAGACCAGTGGGAGGATCGCCTCATGACGGACCAGAGCACCGCGCCCGACACCGCCGCCGGCCCCGAGGCCGGACCCGAGGCCGACATGGCGGCCCCCGTGACGCCGTCGCCCACCGACCCGCTGTGGGTGGAGCGCACCGGCACCCGCACCTACCGCGGGCACACCGCCCGCGGCGCGAGCGTCGAGATCGGCCCCGTGGAGGCGGGCGCCGTCTTCACGCCGGGCGAGCTGCTCAAGATCGCGCTGGCCGCGTGCGCGGGCATGAGCAGCGACACCAAGTTCGCCCGCGTGCTCGGCGAGGCGTACGAGGCCGTGATCCGGGTCGAGGACGCGAAGGACCTGGACGAGGACCGGTACCCGGTGCTCACCGAGCGCTTCGAGATCGACCTGTCGGGCCTCGACGAGGCCACGCGGAACAAGACGCTGCTGCTGGCGCAGCGCTCCATCGACCGGGCGTGCACCGTGGGCCGCACCCTCAAGGCGGGCGCCCTGGTGCCGCCGGCGGTCTTCGAGCAGCCGGCGGCCGGCGACTCGCGGGACGGCACGGAGGACGCCACCTCGTGACCGCGCGCGGCAGGGGTGGCGAGGACCCGACGCCGGGCGGCGAGGTCGTGCGCCCGGACGGGCCGGGCGACGAGGTCACCGAGGCCCGGGACCCGGCCGGGCGCCGCGAGGAGTGGGCGCGGTACCGGCCGACGCCGCTGCTCGACGCGCTGCTCGACAAGGCGGTGACGATCCCGTCCGCCGCGATCCACAAGCACGTGGACCGCCTGCGGGCGCGCAACCCCGAGGCCGACCCGGCCGGGATCGTGCGCATCCTGGAGAAGGAGTACCTGGCCCTGCTGACGACGGCGGGCGGCGCGGTGGGTGCGGCGGCCGCGGCGCCGTCGGTCGGGACGGCGGCCGCGACGGCCCTCACGACGGGCGACGTGGCGACGTTCTTCGGGGCGTCGGCGGCGTTCGCGCTCGCCGTCGCGGACGTGCACGGCATCGAGATCGACGACGTGCCGCGCCGTCGCGCGCTGCTCCTGGCGACCGTGCTGGGCGACCGGGGCGCGAAGGACGTGGAGAACGCGATCGGCGGCTCCTCGGTGGCGTGGGGCAAGGTGCTGCTCACGTCCATGCCGCAGACGACGATCAAGCGGGTCAACAAGACGCTCGCCCGCCAGTTCCTCAAGCGGCAGGTCGCCAAGCAGGGCTCGCTCGCCCTCGGGCGGCTGCTGCCGTTCGGCGTCGGGTTCGTCGTGGGCATCGCGGGCGGGCGGGCGCTCGGGCACGGCGTCGTGGCGCAGTCGCGGCGCGCGTTCGGCCCGCCGCCCGAGCACTTCCCGCGCGTCGTGGAGCTCGTGCTCGAGCCGGGCGACGACGTCCCGACGCTGCGCGCGCTGGACGCGCCGCGACGGTCGTCGCCGAGCCGGTGGCTGCCGCGCCGCAAGGGACGCGGCGACGCGACGCAGGACGACGGCTCGTGACGGCTCCGGAAGCGCCCGCCGCGCACCGCGTCGAGGTGGCACGCGTCGTCCCGGTGGAGGCGTCCGTCGCGTTCGCCTGGGTCGCGGACCTGCGCACCCACCCCCGCTGGATGGTCGCCACCCGGCTCCAGGGCCCCGCCGCCCGCGGGCCGGAGCTGGGCGACCGCTGCACCATGGCGAGCGGCCCGGGCGCGCGGCGCGACCCCGGCAGCGCCCTGGGCCGCCTGGTCGTCATCGACCGGATGGTCGTGGAGCAGCTGGAACGACCCTCCACCGCCGCCGCCCGGGTCGGCCGCACCCGGCTGCGCAAGCTCGGCCCGGTGCTGCTCGGCGAGGCGGGCTTCGACGTCGTCCCGATGGACGCCGGCCGCTGCCGCGTCGTGTGGTGGGAGGAGGCGTACCTCGCCGGCCCGCTCCCCCGCGCCCTCACCGCCCCGCTGGTCGGGCTGGCGCTGCGCGTGTTCATGGGCCTCTCGCTGCGCCGGCTCGCCCGCGCGCTGGGCCCCCGCTGAGGGGGACGCCGCGCCGTCGTGGATCCTCCATAGACCCTGCATGGACGGCCCTGCCACCGCCGACCCGCGGCCGGTAAGGTCCCTGGGGTGAGCACCGAGGGTTTCACCGCGCCGTCGTCCACCACCCCGTCCGCCGGCCTCGCCGAGAGGCTCGAGGACCTGCGCCGCCAGTACGCCGACCTGCAGGCCCGCGGCCTGAGGCTCGACCTCACGCGGGGCAAGCCGTCCGCCGAGCAGCTCGACCTCTCCGAGGCGCTGCTGGCCCTGCCCGGCGAGGGCCACCACACGGCAGCGGACGGCACGGACACGCGCAACTACGGCGGCCTCGCCGGGCTGCCCGAGCTGCGCGCCATCTTCGCCGAGCTGCTCGGCGTTCCCGTCGACCAGCTCCTCGCGCAGGGGAACGCCTCGCTGACGCTGATGTACGACACGATCGTGCAGGCCGTGCTGTTCGGCGTGCCGGGCTCCGAGCGCCCCTGGTCGCGCGAGGAGCAGATCACGTTCGTCTGCCCCGTGCCCGGGTACGACCGGCACTTCGCGATCTGCGAGGAGCTGGGCATCCGCATGGTCACCGTGCCGATGACGCCCGACGGCCCCGACGCCGAGGCGATCGCCGCGCTCGTCGCCGACGACCCGACCGTCAAGGGCCTGTGGGTGGTGCCGACGTACGCCAACCCGGACGGCTCGGTCGTCTCGGAGGCCGTCGCCCGGCGCCTGGTGTCGATGCCCGCCGCCGCCCCCGACTTCCGCATCTTCTGGGACAACGCCTACGCCGTGCACCACCTCACGGAGCACGAGGCGAAGTCCGCGAACGCGATCGACCTCGCCGCCGAGGCGGGCAACCCCGACCGCGTGCTCCTGTACGCGTCGACGTCGAAGATCTCGCTGGCGGGCTCCGGCGTCGCGTTCTTCGCGGCGTCGCCCGCCAACGTCGCCTGGTTCACGAAGCACCTGGGCATCCGCTCCATCGGCCCGGACAAGGTCAACCACCTGCGGCACGCGCAGTTCTTCGGCGACGCGGAGGGCGTGCGCGCCCACATGCGCAAGCACCGCGAGATCCTCGCGCCCAAGTTCCGCGCCGTCGTCGACATCCTCGACGAGAGGCTCGGCGACGTCGGCGTCGCCACCTGGACCCGGCCCGACGGCGGCTACTTCGTCTCCGTCGACGTCGTGCCGGGCACCGCGGCGCGCGTCGTGCAGCTCGCGAAGGACGCCGGCATCGCGCTCACGCCCGCCGGCGCCACGTTCCCGTACCACCAGGACCCGGACGACCGGAACCTGCGCCTCGCGCCGACCATGCCACCGCTGGACGAGGTCCGCGTCGCGATGGACGGCGTCGCCACCTGCATCCTGCTCGCCGCGGCGGAGGCCGCCGCGTCCTGACCGATCGCCCGCCCCACCCCCGAGTGTTGTGAGCGCGATTCCGGGGACTATTCGCGACCCGACGCCGCGTCGCGCCTGTTCTACGCCCGTGGGCTGCACGCCGTCGGCGTCGACACGATCGCCGCGGAGGCGGGCGTCACGAAGAAGAC
>NZ_JBEYBQ010000051.1:0-21599 GCF_040632295.1 Isoptericola sp. NPDC019482 | reverse complement strand
GCTGACTTGTTCCTCAAACGGGTCGTTTGAGGAACAAGTCAGCACGCTCGATGGCGCGGGCGGGATCAGCCGACCGGGCGCGCCGGCTCGATCGGGACGCTCGGCAGGTGCTTGGCCGGGAGCGTCTTCGGCCGCCAGGCCGCACGCTCCGCCTCGAACGCCGCGATGTCGTCCTCGTGCTGCAGCGTGAGGCCGATGTCGTCGAGGCCCTCCATGAGGCGCCAGCGCGTGTAGTCGTCGATCTGGAACGGCACGGTGACGTCGTCGGCGTGCGCGGTGCGCGCCTCGAGGTCCACGGTCACCTCGGTGCCGGGCTTGGTCTCGAGGATCTTCCAGAGGATCTCGATGTCCTCCTGCGCGACGATGCCGGCCACGAGGCCCTGCTTGCCCGAGTTGCCGCGGAAGATGTCCGCGAACCGGGGCGCGAGCACGACGCGGAAGCCGTAGTCCTTGAGCGCCCACACGGCGTGCTCACGCGAGGAGCCCGTGCCGAAGTCGGCGCCCGCGACCAGCACGGAGCCAGCCTTGTACGCGTCCTGGTTGAGCACGAACGTGGGGTCACCGCGCCAGGCGGCGAACAGCGCGTCCTCGAAGCCCGTGCGGGTGACCCGCTTGAGGTAGACGGCGGGGATGATCTGGTCGGTGTCGACGTTGGTGCGGCGCAGCGGCACCCCGACGCCCGTGTGGGTGGTGAACTTCTCCATGACGAACTCCTGGACGATCTTCTGCGACGGGGTGGGGGTCAGACGAAGGACGGGGCCGACAGCGGCGCCAGCGGGGTGCCGTCGAACGTCGTGAGGTCGACGTCGCCCTCGAACTCGAGGTCGGCGACCGACGACAGCGTGCCGCGGACGGCGGTCGCGGCCGCGACCAGCGGCGACACGAGGTGCGTGCGCCCGCCCTTGCCCTGGCGGCCCTCGAAGTTGCGGTTCGAGGTGGACGCCGCGCGCTCGCCCGGCGCGAGCTGGTCGGGGTTCATGCCGAGGCACATGGAGCAGCCCGCGTTGCGCCACTCGGCGCCGAACTCCTTGAAGATCACGTCGAGACCCTCGGCCTCGGCCTGCAGGCGCACGCGCGCCGAGGCGGGCACGACGAGCACGCGCACGTCGTCGGCCTTCTGCCGGCCCTGGAGCACCTTGGCCACGGACCGGAGGTCCTCGATGCGGCCGTTGGTGCAGGAGCCGATGAAGACCGTGTCGACCTTGACGTCGCGCAGCGGCGTGCCGCCCTCGAGGCCCATGTACTCCAGCGCGCGCTCGGCCGTGACGCGCTCGTTGGCGTCGGCGATCTCCGCCGGCACCGGCACGGAGGCCGACAGCGGCAGGCCCTGCCCGGGGTTGGTGCCCCACGTGACGAACGGCTCGAGGTCGGCCGCCTCCAGCACGACCTCGGCGTCGAACTCGGCGTCGTCGTCGCTGCGCAGCGTCTTCCAGTACTCGACGGCGGCGTCCCAGTCCTCGCCCTCGGGGGCGTGCGGGCGCCCCTGGAGGTAGTCGAACGTCGTCTGGTCGGGCGCGATCATGCCCGCGCGGGCGCCGGCCTCGATGGACATGTTGCAGATGGTCATCCGCGCCTCCATCGAGAGCTTGCGGATGGCCTCGCCGCGGTACTCGAGCACGTAGCCCTGGCCGCCGCCGGTGCCGATCTTGGCGATGATCGCCAGGATGATGTCCTTGCTGGTGGCGCCCGGGGGCAGCTCGCCGTTCACCGTGATCGCCATCGTCTTGAACGGGGCGAGCGGCAGGGTCTGCGTGGCGAGCACGTGCTCGACCTCGGAGGTGCCGATGCCGAACGCCAGCGCGCCGAACGCGCCGTGCGTCGAGGTATGCGAGTCGCCGCAGACGACGGTCAGGCCCGGCATGGTCAGGCCGAGCTGCGGGCCCACCTGGTGGACGATGCCCTGGTCGGCGTCGCCGAGGGAGTGGATGCGGACGCCGAACTCCTTGGCGTTGTTCCGCAGCGTGTCGATCTGCGTGCGGCTCGTGAGGTCCGCGATCGGCAGGTCGATGTCGAGCGTCGGGGTGTTGTGGTCCTCGGTCGCGATCGTGAGATCGGGACGGCGCACGGGACGCCCGGCGAGGCGCAGGCCCTCGAACGCCTGGGGGCTCGTCACCTCGTGCACGAGGTGCAGGTCGATGTAGAGGAGGTCGGGCGCCCCGTCGCTGCCACGACGCACCAGGTGCGCCTCCCAGACCTTCTCCGCCAGCGTGCCGGCCATCATGTGCTCCTCGTCCGCCGCGTCCCCGCGGCCGTCGTGCGTGTGCTGTGAACTCGGTGGATACCGTCGGTCGGAACCCGCCGGGCTCGTATCGTGAGACGGTCCCGTCCCGTGAGATGCCGTCCTCGACTTGCAATCTCAGTGACTGAGACGTCAATATCGTCCTATGGACGATACTAGCGGAGTCGGCGTACTCGACAAGGCCGCGTCCGTGCTGGGCGCTCTGGAGGCGGGTCCCGCCACTCTGGCGCAGCTGGTCTCCTCGACCGGGCTCGCCCGCCCCACGGCGCATCGACTCGCCGTCGCCCTCGAGCACCACCGTCTCGTGGGCCGCGACATGCAGGGCCGGTTCGTGCTCGGACCGCGCCTCAACGAGCTCGCGACGGCGGCCGGCGAGGATCGGCTGCTCGCCGCGGCCAACCCCGTGCTCACGGCGCTGCGCGACCACACGGGCGAGAGCGCCCAGCTCTACCGCCGCCAGGGTGACCACCGCGTCTGCGTGGCCGCCGCCGAGCGGCCGGTCGGCCTGCGCGACTCGATCCCCGTGGGCGCCACCCTCACGATGCACGCGGGCTCCGCGGCGCAGATCCTCCTCGCCTGGGAGGAGCCGGACCGCCTGCACCGCGGCCTGCGCGAGGCCGTGTTCACCGCGACGATCCTGTCCGGCGTCCGACGCCGCGGGTGGGCGCAGTCCGTCTCGGAGCGCGAGCTCGGCGTCGCGTCCGTCTCGGCGCCCGTCCGCGGGCCGTCCGGCCGGGTCGTGGCGTCCGTCTCCGTCTCCGGGCCGGTCGAGCGCCTCACCCGCCAGCCGGGCCGCCTGCACTCCGCCGCCGTCGTCTCCGCCGCCAACCGCCTGACCGAGGTGCTCCGCCGCGCCGGCGAGTGACACCCCACCGACCCTGACCTGCACCGGGCCCGGCCCGCCGCGACTCCACGCGGCGCGCCGGGCCCGGTGCTGTCGGGCCCCCGCCCAGGTCAGTACGCTCCTGGCTGACGGGGCGACACCGCCCTGCGACCCGAGAGGCGTGAGGACCTGATGCCCGCGAAGGCCAAGACACTGCTGATCTGGATCGTCGTGATCTTCCTGATCTACGCGATCGTGAGCAGCCCTGACCGTGCGGCGAACATCGTGACGGCGATCTGGGACTTCATCACCAACGCGTTCTCCAGCTTCGGGCAGTTCTTCGCGAACCTGACCGACTGACGACGGCCGCACCCGTGATCACCGACGAGAGGCGCCAGCGCGAGGCCGTGCGTGCGCACGCGCACCTGCGTCGGTACGTGCTGCCGAACGAGAAGGTCATCGTCGCGACGCGGCACCACTGGGCGCTGCTGCTCGAGCCGATCGCGACGACGGCCGCCGCCTTCCTGCTGATCGGCACCATCGTCATGTCGACGCCGGTCGACGTGCGCTCCACCGTGGCATGGCTGTGGGTCGCATGGTTCGTCGTCGCCGGCCGCCTCGCCTGGAAGTGGCTCGAGTGGCGCTACGAGTGGTTCGTCGCCACAGACAAGCGCCTCCTGCTGCTGTACGGGCTCGTCGTGCACAAGGTCGCGATGATGCCGATGAAGAAGGTCACCGACATGGGGTACTCGCGCAGCCCCACGGGCCAGGTGCTCGGTTACGGCCGCTTCGACATGGAGTCCGCCGGCCAGGACCAGGCGCTGCGCACGATCAGGTTCGTCCCGCGCCCGGACTCCACCTACCGCACCCTGTGCGACACCCTGTTCACGCCGGGCGGACCGCGCCTGGACGACGACGACGACCTGGGCGGCGGGCCCACGCGGCCGCCGGACGCCGGCCCCGGCGGGCCGACCGTCGTGCCCGGCCGCGAGACGTCGGAGGGCCCCCGGCCCACCACGCAGCCGATCGCCGTGCAGCCCTCGAACCCGGCGCCCCGCCCGCCCGAGGCCCGGCCCAGCGACGGGGCGCACCCGGTCACCTGGAAGCCCACGGGCGCGAGCTACGACCATCCGCGCAGCGACGGCGCGATCGTGCCCGACCCGTTCCTCTGAGCGATCGGGAGGCCCGGCCCGACCGCCCACGGGAACGAGGCCGGGGAACGACGAAGACCCGGTCCGCGTGGACCGGGCCTTTCCTGTCAGGCCGTGAAACGCCTGCTGTGTACCCCCAGCGGGATTTGAACCCGCGTTACCGCCGTGAGAGGGCGGCGTCCTAGGCCGCTAGACGATGGGGGCCTGGAACTGCGTGAGCCGTGAGGCCCGAGCGACCGTCCACACGAGATGGACGAGCTGCGTACCCCCAGCGGGATTTGAACCCGCGTTACCGCCGTGAGAGGGCGGCGTCCTAGGCCGCTAGACGATGGGGGCCTATGACTCGATGGTCCGAGGACCTCCGTGCCGGTGAGAACTCTACACACCGCACCAGGCGGGCGAAGAGCGCTGCGCTGGGGTACCAGGACTCGAACCTAGACTAAGAGAATCAGAATCTCTCGTGCTGCCAATTACACCATACCCCAATGGATTGAGCCTTCCGGGCAAATCCGACATGATCGGATCGCCGGCGTCAGGCCCAACGTCGGAAAACATTACCGGACAGGTGGCTGTCGGCCAAAACGCGCGCGAGGTGCCGTACGTCACGTCCGCCTACCGCGCCCGCCGGCGGTCGCAGCGACGGGTCACCGCGCCCCCGCGACCGCGGCCAGCCGCCGCGCGGGTGCGGACAGCGACACGCCGTCGCGCCACACCACCCGCAGCCGCCTCGAGAGGTCGAGCTGGGCGATCGGCACGGTCACCAGGTGCCCCGCCGCGACGTCGTCCGCCACGGTGAGCGCGGACAGGACGGTCGCGCCGTCCCCGTGCCGCACGGCGGACTTCACGGCCGCCGTCGAGCCGAGGGCCGTCACGTGGGCCGGCAGGCGCACCCCCGCCTGCCCGAGCGCGTCCTCGAGGACGTCGCGGGTGCCCGACCCGACCTCGCGCAGCACGAGGTCTCCCGCGGCCAGGCCCGCGGGGCTGACGGACCGTCGTCGTGCCCACGGGTGCGCGGGCGCGACGACGGCCACGAGCTCGTCGTGGGCCACGGTGCGCGACCGCAGGCCGCGGCGCACCGTCGGGCTCTCCACGAACCCGAGCTCGGCCGCGCCGTCCAGGACGAGCTCCATGACCTCGCGCGAGTTGCGCACGACGAGCTCGACGTCGGGCGCCGCGCCGGTCCGCTCGCGCTCCCCCCGCCCGAACGCGGCGAGCCAGCGCGGCGCCAGGTACTCCGCGATCGTGAGGCTGGCGGCCACGCGCAGCCCGAGGACCGGCGCGGACCGCAGCGCGGCGGCCGCGGCCTCGAAGCGGTCCGTGGCGTCCACGACGCCGCGCGCCGCCTCCGCCACCTGGCGCCCGACGGCGGTGAGCGCCGTGCCACGCGGCCCGCGGGCGAGCAGCTCGAGGCCGAGGCGGCGCTCGAGGCGGTGCAGGCCGGCGGACGCCGTGGGCTGGGAGACGCCGGCGGCCCGGGCCGCGGCGCTGATCGAGCCGTGGGCGTCGAGGGCGACCAGCAGCTCGAGGGCGGCCAGCGGGGGACGTTCTGCCATAGCGTCAGTCTATGGATCGATCGGCACCTGGCGCTTCCGGGTCGCCGCGCGGGTCGCGAGCCTGGTCACGTGCCTCCCCCGCTCCCCACCCCGACGCGCACCGCGACCGCCACGACGCTCGGCAGCGCCGCCGAGGCGTCCCGCCTCGGACCTGGCCTCGCGCTGTCCGCCGTGGCGACCGTGGTGCTCCTCGGCGTCAGCCGGCTCCTCGCGCCGGTGACGAACGGCGCGCTGTCCCCCCTGGTCCTGGCCCTCCTGGCCGGCGCGGCGCTCGGCTCCGCGCTGGGCCGGTTCGTGCCGCGGGGCGGCCGGGCGGCACGGTTCACCGCGCAGGTCGGCCCGGGCACCGACCGGGTGGCGCGCACGGTGCTGCGTGCCGGCGTGGTGCTGCTGGGCCTCCAGCTCTCGATCCCCGACGTCCTCGCGCTCGGCTGGCGCGGGATCGCCGTCGTGGTGATCACCGTGACGGGGACGTTCGCGGCGGTCCTCGGCCTCGGGCGCCTGCTGCGGGTGCCGCGCGCCACCGCGCTGCTCGTCGCCACCGGGTTCTCGATCTGCGGCGCCGCGGCGGTCTCCGCGATGACCAGCGTGCTCGAGCGCGACCCGCGCGCCGACCCCGCCGGCGATGCCGGCGCTGCCCGGCTGCGCGACAACGTCGCCGCCGCGCTCGCCCTCGTCACCGGCTACGGGACGGTCGCGATCTTCGTGCTGCCGCCGCTGGCGGGCGCCCTCGGCCTCACCGACCACCAGGCCGGGCTCTGGATCGGTGCGAGCGTGCAGGAGGTCGCCCAGGTGGTCGCCGCCGCGGGCACCGTCTCGGCCACCGCGCTGGCCACCGCGACCGTCACCAAGCTGGCCCGCGTCGTGCTGCTCGCCCCGCTGGTCGCCGGCGCCGGCGCGCTGCTCGCACGACGCGCGGCGCTCACCGCGGCGGCCGGGGACGACGTCGTGCCCGATGCCCCCGAGGACGTCACGACCACCCGCGGGCGGCGGGCGCCGTTGGTCCCCGGCTTCGTGCTGGGCTTCCTCGCCGCGGTGCTGGTCCGCAGCACGGGAGTGCTGCCCGACGTCGTCACCGACACCGCCCAGCAGCTCACGACAGTCCTCTTCGTCGCCGCGATGTTCGCCCTCGGCACCGGCGTCGACGTCCCGCGCCTGGCGCGCACCGCACGCCGACCGCTCGTGCTCGGCGCCCTGGGCACCGTCGTCGTCACGGGACTGGCGCTCTCCGCCGTCCTCCTCCTCGCCCCCTGACCTGTCAGGAGGAGCGCGGGGTATACCGTTCGCTCGTCCTGACAACCCGTCCGGGCCGGCGACCTGTCAGGTCGAGCGCGGCGTATATCTCGCGCTGGCCCTGACAGCTCGCGGGTCAGAGTCCGAGGGCGGCGGGCAGGCCGGCGAGCCCGGGCAGCACGACGATCCCGTCGTCGCGCAGAGCGTCGGCGTCCACGTGGTGCTCGTCGTCGCGGCGCGCGCCGGGCCGGTCGAGCCACACGCCGACCAGGCCGGCGTCGTGGGCGGCGCGGGCGTCGGTCGTGGGCTCGTCGCCCACGTACGCGGTGCGCCCGACGTCGGTGCCCAGGCGGCGGGCGCCCTCGACGAAGACGTCCGGGTGCGGCTTGCCGTAGCCGAGGGTCTCGACGCCGACGAGCACGGGGACGTCCGTGAGGCCGGCCGCACGCAGCTTTCGCTCCTGCTGCGCGACGCCCGCGTTCGTCACCACCCCGACGGCGACTCCTGCGGACCGCAACGCGTCGACGGCCGCGCGCGCGTCGTCGAACGCCGCCCAGGCCCTTTCGAACGTGCCCCAGAACAGGGCGTCCCAGTCGGCGAACGTCTCCTCCGTGACGGGCTCGCCGCCGAACGTCCGATGCAGCAGGTCGGCACGCAGCCGACGCTGCGTGAAGGTGTCGGTCTCGCCCCGGGTGTAGCGCTTGTAGTGGCCGCCCGGGTCGGTGCGCCAGTGCGCGAGCAGCTCGGGGTACCGGTCCGCCGGCACGTGCGGCAGGTACTCGACGGCCACCGCGGTCAACGCCTTGGCGAACCCGCCCTTGGTGTCGACGAGCGTGTCGTCGACGTCGAGCAGGACGCCGTCGACGCGCGCCGTCACGCGGTCGCGCCGTCGGTCGCGGCGGGCGCGGCGTCGGCCTGGCGGGCCAGCCGGGCGAGCGCCGCGTCGACGCGCGCGAGCGTGCGCTCGCGACCGAGCACCTCGAGCGACTCGAAGAGCGGCAGGCCGATCGTGCGGCCGGTGACAGCGACGCGCACGGGTGCCTGCGCCTTACCGAGCTTGAGGCCGTGCTGCTCCCCCACCGCCGTGACGAGGTCCTTGAGCGGCTCCGCCTCCCACGTCGCGAGGTCCGCCAGCGCCGCGCGGGCGTCGGTGAGCAGCTCGGCCGCGCCGGCCTTCATCGCCTTGGCCCACGAGCGCTCGTCGTCGACGGGCTCGTCGAGGAAGAGGAAGTCGACGTTGTCGGTGATGTCGGCCAGCAGCGCGACGCGCGACTGCGCGAGCGGGGCCACCTTCGCGAACGCGGCGGCGTCGTACTGCTCCTCGGTCCACGGCGCCTTCGGGGCGTGCAGCCACGGGTCGACGGCGGCCACGAACGAACCGACGTCCATCTTTCGGATGTACTCGCCGTTGAACGACAGCAGCTTCTTGACGTCGAAGAACGCCGACGCGCTGTTGACGTCCTCGATGCGGAACCGCGCGACGAGCTCGTCGAAGGGCAGGATCTCCTCGTCGTTGCCAGGCGCCCAGCCGAGCAGCATGAGGTAGTTGACCATCGCGTCCGGCAGGTACCCCTCGGCGAGGTAGTCCTCGAGCGCGACCTTGTCGCGGCGCTTGGAGAGCTTCTGCCGCTTCTCGTTGACGATGACGGGCAGGTGCGCCCACGTGGGCGGCTGCGCGCCGAGCGCCTCCCACAGCAGCTGCTGCTTGGGCGTGTTGGGCAGGTGCTCCTCGCCGCGGATGACGTGCGTGATCCCCTCGTCGAGGTCGTCCACGACGTTCGCCAGCAGGAAGACGGGCGAGCCGTCGCCGCGCGCGACGACGAAGTCCTCCATCGCGGAGTTCGGGAACGACGGGTTGCCGCGGATGAGGTCGACGACCTGCGTCTCCCCCTCGTCCGGGGTGCGGAAGCGCAGCGCCCGGCCGGGCTCGTAGTCCAGGCCGCGGTCGCGGCAGAAGCCGTCGTAGCCGGAGTGCGCGTTGCCGGTGCGGGCCGCGACGTCGTCGCGGGTGCAGTCGCAGTAGTACGCGCGGCCGGCGTCGTACAGGCGGGCCGACGCCTCGCGGTGCTTCTCGACGTTCTGCGACTGGAAGTACGGGCCCTCGAACGTCGGGTCCTCGGCGTGCATGCCGAGCGCCGCGAGGGCGCTGAGGATGCCGTCCACCCACTCGGGCTTGTTGCGCGCGGCGTCGGTGTCCTCGACGCGGAGCACGAACGTGCCGCCCTGGTGCTTGGCGACCGCCCAGTTGAACAGCGCCGAGCGGGCGCCGCCCACGTGGAACATGCCCGTCGGGGACGGGGCGAAGCGGACACGGACGTCGGAGCCGGCAGCGGGATTCACGGGAACAGCCTAGTTGGCCGACCGCATGCTGCCGTCCGGCGGATCGGCGTCAGACGCCCCGCACGCGCGCGACGGCGAGCGCCACGGGATCGGCGAGGTCCGGGTTCGGCAGGTCGTCGACCGGCCACCACCGCACGTCGAGGGACTCGTCGCTCACCGCGTGCCGGGCGCCGTCGGGCGCGACGGCGACGAAGCGCACGTCCAGGTGGTGCACGTCGCCGTCGGGACCGCAGAACGGCACGGCGTGCTCGTTCAGGTGCACGGGCACGGGGTCGAGCGCGACCTCGACCCCTGACTCCTCGAGCGCCTCCCGCCGGGCTGCGCCGGCCAGCGTGCCGTCGCCCGGCTCGGCGTGCCCGCCGAGCTGGAACCAGCGGCCGGCCTTGGCGTGGAGGGTGAGCAGCACCCGCGACGCGTCCGCGGACAGCACCACCGTGGACGCGGTGACGTGGTCCGGGCGGCACGCGCGCAGCACGCCGTCCGGGTGGGCGTCCAGGTGCGCGACGAACCGGTCGCGCAGCGCGCACTGCCCCGGGCCCGCCGGGTCCATGCGCCGCAGCACCGACCGCGCGTCGTCGCGCAGCGGCGCCTCAGTCACGCCGGAACACGGGGTTGGCGAGGACGCCGATTCCCTCGACCTCGCACTCCACGCGGTCGCCGTGGTCGATGCGGCCCACCCCGGCCGGCGTGCCGGTGAGGATCACGTCGCCGGGCAGCAGGGTCATGGCCTTGCTGATGTACGACACGAGGAACGGCACGTCGAAGACCATGTCGGCGGTGCGGCCGTCCTGCTTGAGCTCGCCGTTGACGCGGGAGCGCACGGCGACGTCCTCGGGGTTGAGGTCGGTGTCGATCCACGGGCCGAGCGGGCACGACGTGTCGAAGCCCTTGGCGCGGGCCCACTGGCCGTCGGTGCGCTGCGCGTCGCGGGCGGTGACGTCGTTGGCCACCGTGTAGCCGAGGATGTACGAGCGCACGTTCTCGGGCTCCACGTCCTTGGTGACCTTGGAGATCACGACGGCGAGCTCGGCCTCGTAGCTGACCTCGCGCGTGAACTCGGGCAGCACCACCGGGTCGTCGGGCCCGACGACGGCGGTGTTGGGCTTGAAGAACAGCAGCGGCGTGGACGGGACCTCGCCGCCCATCTCCTTGGCGTGGTCGGCGTAGTTCTTGCCGACGGCGACCACCTTGGAGCGCGGGATCACCGGGGCGAGCAGGCGGACGCCGTCGCCCAGCTCGATGTGCTCCCCCGTCGGCATGGCCGGCATGTAGAGCGGGTCGCCGCCGAGGACGGCGAGGAACGTGGTGTCGCCCTCCTGCTGGACGAGGGCGAAGCGGGGGTCGTCTCCGGTGGTGAATCTCGCGATGCGCACGCGCCCAGGCTACGCGGGGCGCGTCAGTAGGGGGCGACGAGCCCGTCGATCATCGGGAAGTGCTTCACGTTGCGGGTCATCAGCGTCGCACCGGACAGCTCCGCCGTCGCCGCGATCACGTAGTCCACCAGGTCGATCCCGGAGTGCGAGCCACGGTACGACCGGGCCAGCTCCCCGGCGCGGTCGGCGATCTCGCGGTCGACGTCGATCCAGCCGATCGCCAGGAACAGCGCCCGGGTGCGCCCCCTCTCGGGCGAGCGCATGCCACCCAGCAGCTCCGCCCGCGTCAGCACGGACGCCACCACCTGACGGCCCTCCCGGCGCACCGCGGCGAGCGCGTCGCGCGCCTCGGCCCGGCCGCGCAGGTGGTCGACGAAGACCGACGTGTCGACGAGGACGGTCACGCCGGCGTCACCACTCGGCCAGCCGGTCGTCGCGGGCGAGCCGGGTCGCCTCGACGTACGCGGCCCCGTCGACGTCGTCGCCGTCCCAGGTGCCGAAGCTCTCGTCCAGGGCGCGGAGGAACTCGTCGGCGTCCGCACCGCCGTAGACGCGGTCCACCGCACGCCGCACCAGCTCCGCGAGCCCCAGCCCGGACGCCCGCGACTCCGCGAGAAGGCGCGCGTACTGCGCGTCCTCGAGAGTGATCTGCGTGCGATGGCTCACGATGTAAGCCTACATCATGGTCGCCTCGTCACGCCCTGGCGAGGACCTCGCCGTGCAGGATGGCGAACCAGCCGTCGGGCGCCTGCGCCCACGCCTGCCAGTCCTGCGCGATCTGCTCGAGCGCGACGTCGTCGGCCAGCCCGGACTCCTTGGCCTGCACCGCGAAGTTGGACTCCACGCAGCGCTCGGCCCACAGCTCGCCCCACCACAGCCGGTCGGTCGGGGTGGCGTAGCACCACGACGACGCGGAGGGCACGATGCCGTCCATCCCGGCCTCCTGCACCCACGACATGAGGCGGCGGCCGGCGTCGGGCTCGAAGCCGTACGCGTGCGTGACCTCGTGGTACAGCTCGTTCCACTCCGTCAGGCCCGGGGTCTCGGGGTACCAGGCCATGCCTGCATAGTCGGCGTCGCGCACCGCGACCATCCCGCCCGGCTTCGCGACGCGCTTCATCTCGCGCAGCGCGGCGACCGGGTCGGACAGGTGCTGCAGCAGCTGGTGCGCGTACACGACGTCGAAGGAGTCGTCGTCGAACGGCAGCTCGTAGGCGTTCGCCTGCTCGAAGCGGACGTTGCCGTACCCGAGGGCCGCGGCGTGCTCGCGCGCCGCCTCGAGCACCTTGGGGCTCGCGTCCACGCCCACGACCTGTCCGCCGGCGAGGATCCGGGCGAAGTCGGCCGTGACGGTGCCGGGGCCGCAGCCGACGTCGAGCAGGGACATGTCGTCGCGCAGGTGCGGCACCAGGAAGCCGGCCGAGTTCTGGGCCGTGCGGCTGCGGTGCGAGCGCAGCACGGACTCGTGGTGGCCGTGCGTGTACGACTCGGACTCCTTGCTGGGCACCGTGTGGTGGGTGCTGGGTGCCTCGATCGCGTCGTTGAGGTCGGCACCGGCGGGTTCGGGGTCGCCCTGGGGTGCGGGCTCCGCGCTGAGGTCACTCATGCTCCTACCGTAGTGACCGCAGCGCCCGCAAGCCGCGACGTTCTCACGCACCGGGACGACGCGCGTCACCCGCCGGTGGCATCATCACGCCATGACCGCGGCCACCGGCGCGCCGACCTCCCGTCTCCGTGCGGGGATGCGGGCGGGCCTGCGCCGTCTCGCCGGCGGCCCGGGGCGAGTCCCGGGCGTCGACGTCGCCCGCGGGATCGCCGTCCTGGGCATGTTCACCGCCCACGTCGGCGTGACGACGCCCGACGCCGGGCCCGCCTGGTGGCTGCTCGACCTCTCCCACGGCCACTCCTCGATCCTGTTCGCGCTGGTGGCCGGGATCTCGGTCGCGATCGTCTCGGGCGGGCCACGACCGCTCGACGGCGACCCGTTGCGGCGCGCCCGCCTGCGCCTGCTCGTGCGGGCCGCGCTGCTGCTGGTGGTCGTCGCGCTGCTGGACCTGCTCGGCACCCGCGTCGCCCTGATCCTCGGCTTCTACGCCTGCTACTTCGCGCTCGCGCTGCCGTTCCTGCGCTGGCGGCCCCCGCGCCTGGCCGCGCTCGCCGCGGTGGTCGCCCTCGTGGGGCCGCTCCTCGCGTACTGGGGGCCGGAGGCGCTCGCGCGGGCCGGGCTGCGGCTGCCGCGCGACGGCTCCGGCGCCGTCACCGACTTCGTGCTCACCGGCCACTACCCCGCGATCGTCTGGATGGCGTACGTGCTGGCGGGCATGGCGATCGGGCGCTGCGACCTGCGCTCGCCGGCGCTGCGCCGCGGGCTGCTCCTGGGCGGGCTGGCCGCGTGGGGCGTGTTCTCGGTGCTGTCCGGCGTGCTCGTCGGCCGGGCCGGCGGCGAGGCGGTCGTCGCCGAGCAGGTCATGGCACGCCAGTCCGTCGACGGCGCGCCGTTCGCCTGGGGCGACCCGTGGCCCGGCGTCGCGGGGCTCTTCCTCGACGGCCCGCACGACGACACGACGATCGAGGTGCTCGCGTCGGGCGGGTTCGCGGCGGCGGTCGTGGGACTGTGCCTGTACGCCGGACGGGTCGGGCGGTGGGTGCTGGCCCCGCTGGCCGCGGTGGGGTCGATGGCGCTGACCGTCTACTCGCTGCAGATCGTCGCCATCTGGCACTGGGACCTGCTGGGGTCCACCACCAACGGCCCGCTGCTCGTGATGGTGCTGGTCACGCTCGCCGCCGCGACGGCGTGGCGGTTCCTGCTCGGACGAGGTCCGCTGGAGCGGCTGGTGGGTCGGGTCGCGGACCGCGCGGCGGGAACACCACCTGCCGCTGCACCGTCCAGCTCGCCAGGAAGAGCGCCGCGTCCGTGAGCACCTTCGCCGCCAGGAGCGGGACGCCGAGCGTGCCGTGCAGCGCGTCGAGCAGGCCGTAGCTCGCGGCGAGGAGCAGCAGGGCCAGCGCGGCGTACCGGGTGGCGGACCCACGCAGCGGGGCCCTCCGCGCCCGCCCGAAGACGACCGCGCGGTTCACCCCGTAGTTCACGCCGGCGCTGAGCACCCGGGCGCCCACGACCGCGAGCGCCAGGCTGCCCGTGGCCGCCTGCAGGGCGAGGAGCCCTGCCGCGTCGACCCCGAACGCCAGCAGGCCCGAAGCCGCGAACGCGAGCAGCGGCGCCATCACGACCACGGAGTCGCGCACCGGGCGGAAGTGGGACGACGCGTTGCGGTCCACGTAGACCGTCGCCACCGGCACCCCTGCCACGACGGCGCCGCGCGCCGACGCCTCGAGCAGCACGCGCAGCTCGTACTCGTACCGGTCACCGGGCACCTCCAGGAGCCACGGGAGCGTCGTGGCGGCGAACCCGCGCAGGCCCGTCTGGCTGTCGCGCACGGGCAGGCCCGTCGCCGTGCGCACCGCGGCCCCGCTGAGCGCGTTGCCCACGCGGCTGCGCCACGGGACGCCCGCGCCCGTGAGGTCGCGCTCCCCGACGACGACGTCCGCTCCCCCGGCGACCAGCCGGTCCGCGACGGCGCGCACGCTCGCGGGCGTGTGCTGACCGTCGGCGTCCGCGGTGACGACGTCGCGCCCGGGATGACGCACACGGGCGTGGGCGAACGCCGTCCGCAGCGCGGCACCCTTGCCTCGGTTGACGTCGTGCCGCAGCACGTGGGCACCGAGCCGGGCCGCGGCGTCGAGCACGGCGGCGTACGCGGGGCCGGAGCCGTCGTCGACGACCAGCACGTCGGGCAGCCCCACCTCGGCGAGGCCGCGCAGCAGCGCCGGCAGGGCGCCGTCGGGCCGGTAGGCGGGCACGATCACGAGCGGCGTGACGGGGGCGGGCATGCCGCTCACCGCGCCACGTAGAGGATGTCGGACGTGCCGCGCTCGCCGCCGTTCGACGGCTGGTTGACGACCTCGCCGTCGAAGTACAGCGTCGACGAGCCGCCGCCGTCGAGGTTGTAGGCAGTGACGGCGCCCTGGTCGATCATGAGCTGCGCCAGCTCGGTCATGGTCACGCCGCGGCTGTAGCCGGTGTCGCGGCCGTCGACGACGACGATGATCAGGTCGCCGTCCGCGTCCACCCCGATCGCGGTGCGCGGCTGCTCGCCCTGGATCGAGTGGTTGCCCACGTTGGTGTCGACCTCGACGTCCTCGATGCCGTCGACGACCTCACCCTCCTCGACCACCGCGGGCCCGAACGAGAGGGTGTTCCACACGCCGTCGGCGACGAGCTCGTCCGCCGTCGTGGCCGTCTCGTCGTACACCTCGACGCGCCCGTCGGTGTAGAACGCGAGGCCCTCGCGGGCGCCCTCGTCGCGGTAGACGACGCCGTTGCGGATGACGATGCCCGTGTCGCGGAACCCGTAGTAGTCGCCGTTGACGGCGAGGATCGCGTCGTTGTCCGCCGCGATCTCGCTCGTCCTCTCGGTGATGTTCGTGCCGAACTTGTCCTGCGCGAACACCGAGCGCAGCTGCGTGGCGTCGTCCAGGGCGACATGGGCCGCGTAGTACGTGACGGTGTCGTCGCCGCTGCCCTGCGTGACCGTGTCCAGCGAGATCGTCGTGTCGGCGGAGGTGTAGCCGTCGGCGGTCACGGTCCCGTCGTCGTCCGCGTCGTCGTCCGCGTCGTCGCTCGACGACGTCACCGACGACTGCGCCGCCTCGTACGCGGAGACGTCGTCGATCTGGACGTGCTCGATCAGGAAGCGGTTCGCGGCCCAGGCGGTGACGCCTCCCACGGGCAGCAGGAGCGCCAGCGTCGTCGCGAGGACGACGAGCCGGCGGGGTCGGCGGGGACGGGCGGACGGTCCGCCGGGCCGGCCCGGGTCGGCCGGGCGCTCGGGGCCCGAGGGGTCGACGGGGTCGACGGGGTCGACGGGGTCGACGGGGTCGACGGGGTCGACGGGGTCGACGGGGTCGCGGGGGTCGGTGGAGGAGGTCATGCCCGCCATGGAAGGCGAGGGACCTGCGACGACCGTCCGTGCCGCCTCAGAGCCGCCAGGGAATCCTGACCGCGACCTGGACGTGCCGTGGACGGCCGGGCGGGACGTCCAGGGCTAGATCGTCACCGTGCCCGCGATCGTGGTGACGGCCGCGCCCCCGACCCACACCTCGCCGGCGGCGTCGCGGCGCACGTGCACGCGTCCGCGCCTGCCGAGGGCGGTGCCCTGCGACGCGACGTACGACGCGGGCAGCAGGCCGCCCGCCAGCCACTGCCCCAGGCCGGCGTTGAGGCTGCCGGTGACCGGGTCCTCGGCGACGCCGATGTCGGGGACGAAGGCGCGCACCTCGACGGCGGCGTCCGACTCGCCCGGCGCGTAGGTGCCGACGACGCCGATCTTCAGGCCGCCGAACGCGGCGAGGTCCGGCTCGACGGCGAGCACGGCCTCGGCGTCACGCAGGCGGGCCGCGACCCAGCCGGGGCCGTTGTCGACCCACGCCGCGTCCTCGACGTCCGCCACGCTCACGCGCAGGCCGCGCGCGAGCTGCGCGAGGTCCTCCGGTGCCACCGGGCCGGAGCGCCGCAGGGGCGGCGCGGCGAACGCGAGCCGGTCGGCGCCCCCTTCGGTGTCGCGCCGGAGGGTGACGAGCCCGACGCCGCACTCCTGGACGACGTGCTCCGCGGAGCGGGGTGTCCCGCCAGCCTCGAGCCACGCGTGCGCCGTGCCGAGCGTGGGGTGGCCGGCGAACGGCAGCTCGCCGCCGGGCGTCCAGATCCGCACGCGGTAGTCGGCGTCGGGTGTGGTGGGACGCAGCAGGAACGTCGTCTCGGACAGGTTGGTCCACCGCGCGAAGGCGGCCATCTGCGCGTCGTCGAGGTCGTCGGCGTCGTGCACCACGGCCACCGGGTTGCCGGTGAGCGGTCCGGTGGCGAAGACGTCGACCTGGCGGAAGTCGTAGGTGTGCGGCACGAGTCACACGCTAGTCCGGGCGGGGGCGTGCTCGCCCCGCTCGTACCCTGGTGGGATGCGCGCGACGACCCTCGACGACCCGGCGGCCCCCGCCGACGCCGTCGTGCCGCGCGGCGCCTGGGAGCCGCGGGCCGCCGCGCACTCCGCCCGCGCGGACGCGCTGACGGCGGTGTGGCGCGAGGCCCGCGACCGCGGCGCGAAGCACGCGATCGAGGACTTCCTGTTCACCTACTACCCCACGCGCGTGAGCCACCTGCGCCGGTGGCACCCGGGCGCGGGCGTGGTCCTCGCGGACGCCGCCGAGCACGCCGGGTGGCGCTGGTACCGCGAGGTGCCGCTGCCGGGCGACGACGGCGGTACGCGCGGCACGGGCGCGACGCTCGACGCCGAGGCCTTCGTCGCCGACCGCGGCGACACCGTCCGCTACGTCCGAGCGCTCGTGTCCGCGACCCTGGGCCGCCCGGGGACCTTCGGCTGCTTCGGCCTGCACGAGTGGGCCATGGTGTACCGCGACCGCGCGGCCCGCCGCGACCACCGCCACCCCCTGCCGCTGCGGCTCGGCCACGACGGCACGGACGCGGTCGTCGAGTCGCACCGCATCGGCTGCTCGCACTTCGACGCCTACCGCTTCTTCACGCCCGAGGCCACCGGCCGCAACCAGCTGCGCCCCACCCGCGAGCGCCAGCCGGCCATGGAGCAGCCCGGCTGCCTGCACGCGGGGATGGACCTGTACAAGTGGGCGCTCAAGCTCGGTCCGGCCGTTCCGGGCGACCTGCTGCTCGACGCGTTCGAGCTCGCCCGCGACATCCGGTACACCGACATGGCCGCCGCGCCGTACGACGTCTCGTCGTACGGCATCGAAGCCGTGCCGATCGAGACGCCGGAGGGCAAGGCCGAGTACGTGCGACGGCAGCGCGGGTTCGCCGCACGCGGCCAGGACCTGCGCGCCCGCCTGGTCGCCGTCTGCGACCTGCTCCTGAGCGATGTCGAGAGAGAGGCCGAGGACGGCGCGCCGACGATCAGTCGGAGACCATCCCGCTGACGAGCGCCCGCCAGGTCACGGGCCCGACGACGCCGTCCACGAGGACGCCGAACGCGGACAGCGCCCGCTGGAACCCGCGCACCGCGCTCTCCGTCTTCGGTCCGAAGACCCCGTCGACGACGAGGTCGAAGTCGGTGCGGACGTCGAGCTCGGACTGGGCGCCGCGGACGGCGTGACCGCGGCTGCCGAGGCGCACGGTGACGACGATCGCGCCCCAGGTCCTGGGCCCGACGACGCCGTCGACCTCGAGGCCGAAGTCGCGCTGGGAGGCGCGCACGGCGGCCTCGGTGAGGGGGCCGAACTTCTCGTCCACCTCGAGGTCGTGGCCGTGCTCGTTGAGCAGGTGCTGCAACGTGCCGACGGGGTGGAACCGGTCGCCGGGACGGACGACCGGCCAGGGGTCGAGGGCCTTGCTCGTCGTGACGGACATCGCCGCCTCCTTCGTGGGGCCGGGCCGGGCGGGTCGTCGCCCCGGGAAAGCCTGGCGCCCTCGCGGGGAGAGAGCACGGCGCTCGCGGCCAGATACGTCGGCCGGAGACGCCGACGACGCACCCGCGCCGTCAGCCGGCGCGCCGCGCCCGCAGCGCCGCCTGGGCGTTGCGGTTGGTGCACGCGGTGGAGCAGTAGCGCCGCGAGCGGTTGCGCGACAGGTCCAGCACGAGGCCCTGGCAGTCGGCGTCGGCGCACACGGCGAGGCGGGAGAGCTCGTCGTCGCGGATGACGTCGATCATCGCCATCGCCGTCTCGACGACGATCCTGGTGGCGAGCGGGGCGTCGTCGGCGGTCGCGTGGACGTGCCAGTCCTCCCCCGAGTGCCGAACGAGGCGCGGGTGGACCGGCATGCCCGTCAGCAGCTCGTTGACCAGGTCGGCCGCCTCGTCACGGCCGGCGAGCAGCAGCGCGCGCAGGCGCGGCCGCAGGGTGCGCACCTGGTCGAGCTCCTCGGCGGTGCCGTCGTGCCGACCGGTGTACTCGTGCTCGCGGAAGAAGGCGTCGAGGTCGGCGATCGTCTCGAGCGTCTCGGGCGGCTCGCCGGAGTTCACGAGGGCGACGGCCGACCGGAGCTCCGCCACGGTGTCATGAGCGAACGGCATGTTGACACGTTACTTCATGCCGCCGTAGCGTCATGAGTCATGGCGAAGATGACACATGACACCGGCGCGACGGCGCGCACCGGCCTCGGCGCGGGCCTCGCCCTCGCCGTCGTCTCCGCCGTGACGTTCAGCCTCTCCGGACCGCTCGCCGCCGGGCTCTTCGCCACCGGGTGGAGCCCGGGCGCCGTCGTCCTGGTGCGCGTCGCGGTCGGGGCGGTCGTCGTGCTGCCGTTCGGCGTCGTCGCGCTGCGCGGCGACTGGTCGCCCGTCCGCCGCAACGTGCGGCTGCTGCTCGCCTACGGCGCGCTCGGCGTCGCGGCCACGCAGTTCTGCTACTTCGCCGCGGTGCAGCACATGCAGGTGGGCCCCGCGCTGCTCATCGAGTACTCCTCCCCCGCGGCCGTGGTCGCCTGGCTGTGGCTGCGGCACGGCCAGCGCCCCGGGCGGACGACGCTCGCCGGCATCGCGCTCGCCGCCGCGGGCCTCGTGCTGGTGCTCGACCTCGCCGGCGCCCGCCTGGACCCCGTCGGCGTGGCGTGGGCGCTCGGCGCGATGGTGGGCGTCTCCGCCTACTTCCTGCTCAACGCCCGCACCGACACCGGCCTGCCGCCCCTGAGCCTCGCGGCGGGCGGGCTCGTCGTCGGCGCCGTCCTGCTCGGCCTGCTCGGCGCCGTCGGCGTCATGCCGCTCACCGCCTCGGCCGACCCGGTCGCCCTCGCCGACGCCGTCGTGCCCGCCTGGGCGGTGCTCGCCGCCCTCGGCGTCGTGACGGCCGGCGTCGCGTACGTCACCGGCGTCGGCGCGGGGCGGCGCCTCGGCGCGCGGCCCGCGTCGTTCGTCGGCCTCCTCGAGGTGGTCAGCGCGGTGTTCTTCGCGTGGGTCTTCCTGGGCGAGCTGCCGCGCCCCGTCCAGCTCGTCGGCGGGCTGCTGGTGCTGGCAGGGGTCGTCGTCGTGCAGCAGGGCGAGGCCGCGACCCGCCGCACAACGCCGACGCCGACACCGACGCCGCACCCGACGGTCGAGCCCACGGGAATGCCATAGCCCGTCGCGGCGCGAAGATGTGACGATCTGGACATGTCCCGCGTCCTCGCCGCCGCCCCGTCCCAGCCCGTCGTCGTGCCCGAGCGGGTGCGCCTGCTCGCCGCTGGCGACGACGTCGTGCCGGTGTGGCGCAACGAGCTCGGCGGGCTCACCTTCCGCCTCTCGAGCGCGGCCGGCGCCGAGCGGTACGTCAAGTGGGTCCCGGCCGGCACACCGGAGCTGGACCTCGACGCCGAGGCCGAGCGCCTCGCCTGGGCGGGCCGCTACACCCCGGTGCCCCGCGTGCTCGACCAGGGCGCGGACGACGCCGGGGCCTGGCTGCTCACCGCGGGTATCCCGGGCCGGTCGGCCGTCGACCCGCGCTGGCTGGCGCACCCGGACACGGCGGCGCGTGCGATCGGCGCCGGCCTGCGGGCGCTGCACGACGCGCTCCCGGTGGACGACTGCCCCTTCTCCTGGGGCGTCGACGACCGCGTCTCCCGCCTCTCCCCCGACGCCCGCGCCCAGGTCGGCGACGTGCCCGCCGTCGACCGGCTCGTCGTCTGCCACGGCGACCCGTGCGCCCCCAACACCCTGCTGGACGACGACGGGCGCTGGACCGCGCACGTCGACCTCGACGCGCTCGGTGTCGCGGACCGCTGGGCCGACCTCGCGGTGGCCAGCTACAGCCTGGAGTGGAACTACGGCGACGGCCACGAGCCCGCCTTCTTCGACGGCTACGGCATCGCGCCCGACGCCGAGCGCATCGCCTTCTACCGGCGCCTGTGGGACCTCGGCTGACCCCACCCGCCCGTACGGGTAACCCCGTACCCGCGACTGTGCGGATCACGGCCAGATGACGCGGTTCCCCTGATGTGCGGACCGGACCGACGCCGTAGCGTCGAATTTGTCCAGTTTCCTCACGAACACAGGAGAAGCAACGATGCGTCTTCGTTCCCCCCTCCTCGCCGCGGTCGTCGGCGCGGCCGCGATCCTGGCTCCGCTCGCGGCGGCGCCCGCGGCCTCCGCCCACGGCTGGGTGACCAACCCGCCGAGCCGCCAGGACCTGTGCGCCGGCGGCAGCCTGTCCTTCGACTGCGGCGGCATCAAGTACGAGCCCCAGAGCGTCGAGGCGCCCAAGGGCTCCATGCAGTGCTCCGGCGGCAGCGGCTTCGCCATCCTCGACGACGAGTCGAAGCCGTGGCCGCGCACCACCATCGGCAACACGGTCACCATGAAGTGGAAGCTCACCGCGCAGCACGCCACCTCGACGTGGGAGTACTTCGTCGACGGCGTCCTGCACCGCACCTTCGACGACGGCGGCGCCAAGCCCGAGGCCGTCGTCAGCCACACGCTCGAGAACCTGCCGGCGGGCGACCACACCATCCTCGCCCGCTGGAACGTCGCCGACACCGTCAACGCGTTCTACGCCTGCGTCGACGTGACCGTCGGCTCGGACGGCTCCGTCGACCCGACCGACCCGCCCGTCGACCCGACCGACCCGCCGGTCGAGCCCGGCGAGTGCGAGGACGCCGCCTGGAACCCGTCGTCCGCCTACACGGGCGGCACGAAGGTGTCCTACGAGGGCCGCGCGTACCAGGCCAAGTGGTGGACGCAGGGCGACACCCCGTCGTCCTCGGCCGGCCAGTGGGCGGTCTGGACCGACCTCGGCGCCTGCTGAGCGTCGTGACCCGCTGAGTCCCGTCGGGGCGGGCGGGGTCGGGCGGGGGCGGCGGGGGGAAAAAAGCACCCGCCCCCCCCAAACCCCCCC
>NZ_JBEYBQ010000050.1:0-21764 GCF_040632295.1 Isoptericola sp. NPDC019482 | reverse complement strand
GGGGGGCGGGGGCCCCCCCCCCCCCCCCCCCCCGGTGTGGCCCGCGCGGCCCCCCCCCCCCCCCCGCGCCCGGCCCGCCCCCCCCCCCCCCCACGCTCGATTCCCGCTCTGACGGCGGTGGGTCACTGGCCGAACGCCTCCAGCAGGTTCCGGCGCTCCGCGTCGGTGAGGTTGGTGCTGACCAGCGTCGCGTTGACGCCGTGCAGCCGCTCGCCCAGCCGGTCGGGGTCGATCGGCTCGGTCACGATGAACAGGGCCGACGTGCCGGGCACGATCTCCTTCTTCATCTGGTCGATGTCCTTCGCGGTGATCCCGACGTCGGACAGCGACCGGGTGATGCCGGCGATCGCCGCCCCGGCGGCGGCCCCCAGGACCGGCAGGAAGAACAGCGCGCCGAGCAGCAGGCCCCAGACGGCGCCCCAGCCCGAGGCCTTGGCGGTGTCGTCGTGCGAGCCGTGCGTGTCGGGCTTCTTCGCGCCTTCCGGCCAGCTCACCACAGCGTGGTCGACGACCTTCACCAGGCCGTCCGCCTCGCCGCCCTTGACGGCCTTGAAGGCGCGGTCGGCCGCGCCCGGGTCGTCGAACTTCCAGACCGTGAAATTCGCCATGCGTGCCTCCGTTGCGCCAGGCCGGGTCCGTCCCCGGCAGTGGTCATCCTGGCAGCGTGAACAGGCCGCGCAACCGGGCGGGGCGGTCAGTACCGTGGGCCCCATGACCTCCTCCCCCGTCGATCCCACCACCACGACCTCCTGGGGCGACCTCTACGCCCACTACCAGGAGTTCCGGGGCGACCTGCGCGGCTGGTTCGCCGCCGACCCCGGCCGCGCCGCGCGCATGACCCACGTCGCGGGCGACCTGCACGTGGACCTCTCGAAGAATCTCGCCACGGACGAGACGCTGGACCTGCTGGTCCGCCTCGCGCACGAGGTGCACCTGCCCGAGCGCGTCGAGGCGATGTTCACCGGCGAGCACATCAACGTCACGGAGGACCGCGCCGTCCTGCACACGGCGCTGCGCCGTGCCCCCGGCACGCAGCCGCCGCTGGTCGTGGACGGGCAGGACGTCGACGCGGACGTCCAGGCCGAGCTCGACAAGGTGAGCGCGTTCGCCGACCAGGTCCGCGACGGGTCGTGGTCGGGCATCACGGGCAAGCCGGTGCGCACGGTGGTCAACATCGGCATCGGTGGCTCCGACCTGGGGCCGGTCATGGTGTACGAGGCGCTCAAGCCGTACGGGCGCACCGGCGCCGACGCCATCGAGGCCCGGTTCGTCTCCAACATCGACCCGACCGACGTCGCGCAGAAGACGGCGGACCTCGACCCGGAGACCACGCTGTTCGTCGTGGCGTCCAAGACGTTCGGCACGCTGGAGACGCTCACCAACGCGCGCCTCGCCCGCGCCTGGCTGTGGGAGAGCCTCATCGCGGCGGGCGTCATCGAGGACGACCCCGACGCGAAGCAGGCCGCGGTCAAGGCGCACTTCGTGGCCGTCTCGACCGCGCTCGACAAGGTGGCCGACTTCGGCATCGACCCGGCCAACGCGTTCGGCTTCTGGGACTGGGTGGGCGGCCGCTACTCGGTGGACTCCGCCATCGGCACGTCGCTGGCGATCGCGTTCGGCCCCGACGTCTTCCGCGACCTGCTGGCCGGCTTCCGCGCCGTCGACGAGCACTTCCGCGACGCGCCGTTCGAGGAGAACGTGCCGGTCCTCATGGGCATGCTGAACATCTGGTACGGCAACTTCCTCGGCGCCCACACGCACGCCGTCCTGCCGTACGCGCAGCAGCTGCACCGCTTCCCGGCGTACCTCCAGCAGCTCACGATGGAGTCGAACGGCAAGTCGGTGCGCTGGGACGGCTCCCCCGTCACCACCCAGACGGGCGAGGTGTTCTGGGGCGAGCCGGGCACCAACGGCCAGCACGCCTTCTACCAGCTCATCCACCAGGGCACGCGCCTCATCCCGGCGGACTTCATCGCCGTCGCCACCCCCGCCTACCCGCTCAAGGACGACGAGGGCGACGGCAAGGCCGTCGCCGCGGGTGCCGACGTGCACGAGCTGTTCCTCGCGAACTTCTTCGCCCAGACCAAGGCGCTCGCCTTCGGCAAGACGGCGGACGAGGTGCGCGCCGAGGGCACCGCCGAGGAGATCGTGGCGGCCCGCGTCTTCTCCGGGAACCGGCCGACGACGTCGATCGTCGCGCCGGCGCTCACGCCGTCGGTGCTCGGTCAGCTCGTCGCGCTGTACGAGCACATCACCTTCGTGCAGGGCGTCGTGTGGGGCATCGACAGCTTCGACCAGTGGGGCGTGGAGCTCGGCAAGAAGCTGGCGCTGGAGATCGCGCCCGCCGTGTCGGGCGACGACGCCGCGCTGGCCGCGCAGGACTCGTCCACGCAGGCGCTCATCCGCTACTACCGGGAGCACCGCGCCTGACCCCGACGTCGAGCGGGTGAAGTTCGCCGGAGCCCGGGGACCGCGCCGCAGGTCACGAGAGCGCTGCCGCACGACGGTGCGGCGGCGCTCTCGGCCCTGCGTACACTGACCGCGGTCGAGCACACGGCCGCCCCCCTCCTCCGGAAGGAACCCGCGATGCCCGCTGTCGCGCCGGCTGCCCTGGCACAGACCCTCGTCGACCATGCGGAGACCATCCGCCCCGCCTGGCTGGACGCCGCCGTGGACGAGCTGCGCGGGCGCACCACCCGCGGCGAGCTCGAGCGCGAGCAGTCCGACATCTACCAGGCCCTCGTCGACGGCCTGCAGGCGGGGGGCTCCGACCTGCAGTCGGAGACCTTCGACCAGCTGCGCGGCATCCTGGCGGACGTCTCCGCCGCGCGCGCCCGGCTCGGCTTCACGCCCCGGGAGACCGCCGTGGGCGTCTTCGCGCTCAAGGAGGGGCTGTACGCGCTGGCCGGGTCGGCCGACACCATGACGCGCGTCGTGCCGCTGCTGCGCCTGGTGGACGAGCTCGGGCTGTTCACGTTCGAGACGTTCGCCGCCGCCCGCGAGTCGATCATCAGCGAGCAGGCCGAGCAGCTCCTGGAGCTGTCGACCCCGGTCGTCAAGCTCTGGGAGGGCATCGTGGCGGTCCCGCTGGTGGGGACCCTCGACTCCGCCCGCACCCAGGTCGTCATGGAGAAGCTGCTCAACACCCTCGTCGAGACGGGCAGCACGCAGGCCATCATCGACATCACCGGCGTGCCGGCGGTCGACACGCAGGTGGCCCAGCACCTCCTGCGGACGGTCGTCGCGGCGCGGCTGATGGGCGCGGAGTGCACGATCAGCGGCATCCGTCCCCAGATCGCCCAGACCGTCGTCGCGCTCGGCATCGAGTTCGGGGACATCCGCACCCGCGCGACGCTGGCGGACGCCCTGGTCGACGCGCTGCGGGAGGGTCGTCGCTCGTCTGCCGGGGTGACCGCGTGAGCGACTCCGTCCCCATCCTCAAGATCGGGTCGACGCTGCTGGTGTCGATCCAGGTGGACCTCCAGGACGACACCGCGCTGCAGCTGCAGGAGGACCTGGCCGAGCGCATCACGCGCACGGGCGCGCGCGGCGTCGTCATCGACATCTCCGGCCTGGAGATCGTCGACAGCTTCATCGGCCGGATGCTCGCCTCGGTCGCCGCGATCTCCCGCGTCCTCGACGCGCAGACCGTGGTCGTCGGCATGCGGCCGGCCGTGGCCATCACGATGGTGGAGCTGGGCCTGTCCCTCGGCGGCGTCCGCACGGCGCTGGACGTGGAACGCGGCCTCGCGATGCTCGCCCCGGCCCACGAGTCCGCCGAGAGCGTGCTGCTCGCGGCGGCCGCCGAACGAGAGTCGAGATGACGACCGCGCCCTCGGCCACGGCGACGGAACGGCTCGAGGTGCGTGCCGACTCCGACGTGGTCCGGGTCCGACAGCTCGTCCGCACGGTCGCGCAGCAGGCGCGGCTCTCCCTCGTCGACCAGACCAAGCTCGTCACGGCCGCCAGCGAGCTCGCCCGCAACACCCTGGTCTACGGCGGCGGCGGCGAGGTCGAGGTGGAGCTCGTCGCGGACGGCCGGCGGTCCGGCGTCCGGGCCGTCTTCTCCGACGAGGGGCCGGGCATCGCCGACCTCGACCTCGCGCTGACCGACGGCTGGACCAGCGGGAACGGGCTCGGTCTCGGGCTGTCCGGGTCGCGGCGCCTGGTGGAGCAGTTCTCGATCGACACCGCACCGGGGGCCGGGACCCGGGTCGAGATCGTGACCTGGTCGCGATGATCTCCCCGTCGGGGTCGTCCTCGCCCGACGCGGCGGTCGCCCTGGAGGCCGGGATCTGGCACACCGTCGACCACCCCTCCGCGGTCGGCGCGGTGCGTCGTGCCGCGACGACGGCCGCGCTGAGGCTCGGGCTGGGCGAGACGCGCGCCGCGGAGGCCGGACTCGTGGTGTCCGAGCTCGCGACGAACCAGACCCGCCACGCCGGCTCGGGTCGGGTGCTGCTGCGCGTCCGCCGCTGGGACGGCCACGCCGCGCTCGAGGTGCTGGCCGTCGACTCCGGCCCCGGCATGCGCGACCTCGCCGCCGCGATGCGCGACGGGGTGTCCTCGCGCGGCACCCTCGGCATCGGGCTCGGCACGCTGCCGAGGCTCACCTCCTCGTGGGACGCCTGGTCGGCGCCCGGGCAGGGCACGGTGGTGGCCGCCACCTTCGCGTCTCCCGGCTCCCGCACCGAGCCCGTACCGGGCGCGGGGCTGACCCGACCCATGACCGGGCAGGACGTCTGCGGCGACGCGTTCGCCCTGCGGACGGACGACGGCGTGACCTCGGTCCTGGTCGCCGACGGGCTCGGCCACGGTCCCCTGGCCGCCGTCGCGTCGCAGTCGGCGGTCCGCGCGTTCCTCGCGGCGGAGCCCGCCGGCCCCGCCGCGCTCCTCGCACGGGTCCACGGTGCTCTGGGCGGCACGCGCGGCGCGGCGGTCTCGGTCTCGCGGGTGGAGCGCGGGACGCTGCGGCACGCCGGGCTCGGCAACATCGGCGGCAGCGTGCAGGGCGCCGACCGGCCGCGGAGCCTCGTGAGCCAGCCGGGCATCGCCGGCACCCACGCACGGGCCGTCCGCGAGGTCGCCGTGCCCGTCGGCGACGGTGACCTGCTCGTGCTGCACTCCGACGGGCTCACCGACCGCGCGAGCCTGGCCGCCTACCCCGGGCTGACGGCTCGCACCCCCCTCGTCGTCGCGGGCCTGCTCATGCGCGACTTCGCCGTACGACGGGACGACGCGTGCGTCGTGGTCGTCCCCCTGGGAGGCACCCCGTGACGACGACCGGCACCCCACTCCTCGCCACCCGGCTCGAGGGCGACACGGACCTGCTCGCCCTGCGCCGCGCGGGCCGCGAGATCTCCCGCGCGCTGGGCCTCGACGTCCACACCCAGGTGCGGGTCGCCACCGCGCTCTCCGAGGTCGGTCGTGCGGCCGTCGCGCTCGGGCCCGTGGAGGTCACCATCGGCCTCGACCGGGGCGCCCGGCCGCTCCTGCGTGCCGACCTCGAGTCGGCCGCCGGCCTGGCCACGACGGGCAGCGCCGCCGACGGTGGCGTCCCGGCGGCGCAGCGCCTCGTCGACGAGGTCGTGCTCGGCGCGGACGGCCGCCACGTCACCCTCGTGGTGGAGCTGGGCGCCTCCGCGCCCCTCGACGCCGCGACCACCGACGCCCTGCGCCGCGCGATCACCGTCGGCTACGGGGCCAACGCCCTCGACGAGCTGCGGGTGCAGAACGCCGAGCTGCTGCGCACGCACGACGAGCTGGTGTCGCAGCGGGAGGAGCTGCGCCGGCTCAACACCGAGCTGGAGGAGACGAACCGCGGCGTCCTCGCGATGTACCACCAGCTCTCCGCCGAGCTGGAGGAGACCAACACCGGTGTCGTCGCGCTGTACGCCGAGCTCGACGAGCGCGGCCGGGAGCTGGCGGCCGCGAACGAGGCCAAGTCGCGCTTCCTGCGCAACGTCAGCCACGAGCTGCGCAGCCCGGTCAACTCCATCATCGGGCTGACCTCGCTGCTGCAGGCGTCGACGATGTCCGGGGACCAGGCCGAGCAGGTGGAGTTCGTGCGCGACAGCGCGGCCACGCTGCTCACCCTCGTCGACGAGCTCCTCGACCTCGCGCGCGCGGAGGCCGGGCACCAGGACGTCGCGCCCGCGCCGATCGACGTGCCGGCGCTGCTCGACGAGCTCCGGGGCACGACGCACCCCCTGGTGCGCGACGGGGTGGAGCTGGTGGTCGCGTGCGAGCCAGGGCTGGCGCTCGTGAGCGACCGACGTCTGGTCGCGCGCGTCCTGCGCAACCTCCTGACGAACGCCGTCAAGTTCACCGAACGGGGCAGCGTGCGCCTCGACGCCCGCGTCGAGGGCGACGCCGTGCGCTTCGTCGTCGAGGACACCGGGCTGGGGATCGACCCCGAGCAGCTCGACGCCGTCTTCGAGGAGTTCGTCCAGGTGCCCAACCGGCTGCAGCCGAGCGTCCGGGGCACGGGCCTCGGCCTGCCCTACGCCCGGCGCACCTCCGAGGCTCTCGGCGGGACGCTGACGGCGAGCTCGGTCCCCGACGTCGGAAGCACGTTCACCGTCGTCCTCCCCGTCGAGGCCGCGGCCGGGGCGGGTTCCGCGACGGCCGTGCCGACGGCCACGCGCTCCCCCGCCACGGCCGGGCCCGACGCAGAGACCGGGCTGGGGCACGTCCTGGTCGTCGACGACGACCGGTCCTACGGCGCGTACGTCGCCGGACTGCTGCGCGAGGACGCCGACCGCGTCAGCGTCGCCCACGACGGGCGGCACGCGCTCGCTCTGCTGCGGGACGCCCGTGCCGACGCGGCCGTCGTGGACGTGCGGATGCCGGAGATCGACGGCGTGACCCTGCTCGCGCGGCTCCGCGCCGAGCACCCCCACCTGGTGGTCGCGCTCATGTCCAGCGGCCCGGCCCCCGACCAGACCGGGCTGGAGCCGCCCGCCCCCTTCCTGCCGAAGTCGACGCTCGACGGCGACGCCCTCGCGCGCGCGCTCCGCGACGGGGGCTCGCGATGACGCCCCCCGACCGCACCGTCCTCGTCGTGGACGACACCCGCGCGCACCGCTACGTCATGGCGACGTGGCTGCGGGGCGCGGGCTTCGACGTGCTCGAGGCAGGGACCGGCGCGGAGGCGCTGGGCCTGGTGGCCGCGACGATCGACGCGGTGGTCCTCGACGTCAACCTCCCGGACCTCACCGGGTCCGAGGTCTGCCGCCGGATCAAGTCGGACCCGCGGACCGCCCACGTGCCGGTGATGCACGTGTCCGCCACCTCCATCGACGCCGCCGCACGCACCGCCGGGCTGGACGGCGGTGCGGACGCCTACCTGCCCGAGCCGCTCGACCAGGACGAATTCCTCGCCACCGTGGGCGCGCTGTGCCGCACGCACGACGCCCAGCGCGGCGTCGGGCGCACCGCGCGCCGGCTCGAGGCGCTCGCCGACGCGCTCGCCCCCCTGCACCAGGCCCGGTCCCAGGAGCTCGTGGCCGACCTCGTCGCCCAGGGCGCCTGCGCCGTGCTCGGGCGACCCGCCGTGGCGATGGTGGTCGTCGACCCGCAGACCGTGGTCCGCGCGGTGTGCCCGGCCCCGGGCGCGCCGCTGGTGCGCGGGCGGGGGACGCTCCCCGTGCTGCCGCCGGGGCCGGTCTCGTCGGCCACGTTCGGCCCGGACGACGTGCCCGACCACTGGGTCCCCCTCCTGGCGCAGGCGGGCGTGCCGCGGTCCGCCTGGTGGACGGTGTGGCTGCGCGACGCCGAGGGCACGCTCGTGGGCGGGCTGGCGCTGCAGGCCGACGACGCCTCCAGCAGCCCGCCGGCTGAGGAGCGCGAGGTCGCCGCCCGGTTCACCGAGGCCATCACCGTGGCCCTGCGGAACCTCAAGTCGTTCGCCGAGGAGCACCGCATCGCGATGGCGCTGCAGCACCGGCTCCTGCCGTCCGGGCTGACGGTGCGCGGGGACCTCGAGATCGCGGCCCGCTACGAGGCGTCGGACGAACGGCTGGACGTGGGCGGGGACTTCTACGACGCCTTCGACCTGCCCGACGGCCGGGTCGCCGTCGTGATCGGGGACGTCCAGGGGCACTCGCTGCGGGCGGCCACCGTCATGGCCGAGGTGCGCCTCACCCTCCGTGCCTACCTGCGCGAGGGGCACGACACCGCTCGCGCACTCGACCTGCTCAACGACTCGCTGCGACAGGACCACCCGGAGCTCACCACGGTGTGCGTCTGCGTCGTCGACCCCTCGGACGGCAGCGTCGAGATGACCGACGCCGGCCACCTGCCGCCCCTCGTGGTCCGGGCCGACGGGACGGTGGTCGCGGAGAAGTCGCCGGCCCGCCTCCTGGGCCTGGCGAGCCCGGACGAGCGGCCCCCGCGGCACGACGCGCTGGGCCCGGGGGACCTCCTGGTGCTCGTCACGGACGGGCTCGTCGAACGCCGCGACCGCACCCTGCGAGAGGGCATCCACGAGCTCGTGGACTCGGCCCGCACGCTCGCCGGGCTCGCTCCCGCGGAGGTGTGCGCACGCCTGGTGGACAGGTTCGCCGACGCCGGCCGGGAGGACGACGTCGCCGTCGTGGTCGTGCGACGCGGGCCCGCCCCTCAGTCGCCGCTCGGTACCTGACCCTTCACGTCGTCGTACACCGCCGTGTTCGGCAGCTCGCTCGGCGCGTAGACCAGCCGGACGACGCCGGTCGGGAACGCGTCCGAGCGGAGCCGGGTGAGCGGGTAGATCGGCTCGCCCTCGTCGAAGAGGCGTTCGCCGTGGCGGGCGGCGACGGGGTGCACCAGCAGACGCAGCTCGTCGAGGAGCCCGGCGGCGAGGAGCTGGCGCACGACCGACAACGACCCGGGCACGAGGATCTTCTCGACCCCGTCCTGGGCCTTCAGCGCCTCGACGGCGGTCGGCAGCTCGCCGTCGAGGCGCTCCACGTTGCGCCAGCCGAGGTCGGCGTCCTGGCGGGTGGCGACCACCTTGCGCATGTTTCCGAGCCGCTTGGCGAACGGGGCGTCGACCTCGCCGGCCTCCTCCCGCTCGGGCCAGGCTCCGGCGAAGCTGTCATAGGTGACACGACCGATCAGGAGCACGTCGGTGTCCTGGTAGTCCTCGTCGACGGCGGCGGACATGTGGTCGTCGAAGTAGGGGAAGTGCCAGGCGGGGTCGATCTCCGCGACGCCGTCGAGCGAGATGAACAGGGTGGACACGACCGTGGCCATGAGGGCTCCTCCGGGACGGGCGGACGGCGGGGTGGACCTGGTCCGCTGGGGAGATCATCGCGGTGCCGCCGCCCCGTCGCACCTAGGATCAGGGCCCATGCCGGCCCTGGACCCTCGCGCGATCCTCGACGGGCGCCCCACGCGCCGCCCGTCGGTGGGCGCCATCGTGACGATCGCGGTGTCGTCGGCGTGCCTGCTCGCCGCGCTGGTGGTGACGTCGGCGGAGGGCCCGACGTTCCTCGAGGGCCTGTTCCTCGCCGTCCTTCCCCTCCCGCTGCTGCTGGCGGGCGTGCTCGCCCTCGACCGCCTCGAGCCGGAGCCGCCGGACGCCCTCGTGCTCGCGTTCCTGTGGGGCGCCGGGGTGTCGGTGCTGGTCGCGATGGGGATCAACACGGCCGGTCTCACCCTGCTGTGGACACCGTTGCTCGGCCAGGAGGAGGGCTTCGTCGCGACGGCGGTGGTCACCGCTCCCGTCGTCGAGGAGACCCTCAAGGCGCTGGTGCTCGTGGGCATGCTCTGGTTCCGGCGGCACGAGCTCAACGGGCCCACCGACGGGATCATCTACGGCTCGATGGTGGGCCTCGGCTTCGCCACCGTGGAGAACATCCACTACTACACGGTGGCCGGTACCGAGGGGCTGGCGGCGACGTTCGTGGCGCGCGGCCTCCTGTCGCCGCTGGTCCACCCGCTGTGCACGTCCCTCACGGGCCTGGGGATCGCGACGGCGGCGCTCGCCCCACGCGGCTGGGCCCGGGTGTGGCCGGTGCTCCTCGGCCTGCTCGGCGCGATGACGTACCACGCGCTGTGGAACGGCGCCGCGTCGCTCGGCCTCGAGGCCGTCATGGCGGTCTACCTGCTGGGCCTCGGGATCGTCGTCGGGCTGCTCGTCGTCGTCCGCCACGACCGCGCCGGCATCGTGGCGCTCGTCGCGCAGCACCTGCCGCAGTACGGTCCGCTCGGCGTCGTCGCCCTGCCGGACGTCGTGATGCTCACGTCGCTGCCCGGGCGCCGGCGGGCCCGCGCCCAGGTGCGTGCCGCGGGCGGCGCCGGCCCGGCCCGCGCGATGCGGGACTACCAGCAGGCCGCGACCGAGCTGGCGATGCTGCACCGCCGCCTGGACCGCGGGCTGGTGGACCAGGCAACCTTCGAACAGAAGCGCGGACCCCTGCTGGCCCTCATGCTCGCGGCCCGTCACGTCGTCACGCCGCTCTGGCGCCCCGAGGCTCAGCCCCGCTGAGGCCCAGCATGATCACGCCGCCGACGGCGAGGTGCTCCAGCAGGAGCAGCACCGTCGCGCCGGCGTTCGCGGCACCCAGCGGGCCCAGCAGGGACACCAGCAGGACGGCACCGCTCAGCACCAGCCACGTCGTGCGGCCGCCGCCCGGGCGACGCAGCAGGAGGGCGCGGAGGCCCCAGCCGCCCAGCGCCGCCGTGAGGCTCGTGGCGATCACCAGGGAGATCGTGACCTCGAGGGTGCCCGACCCGGCACGCACCTGCGGGTCCACGCCTGCCAGCGTGCCGACGAGGAACACCACCGCCCCGGCGAGCACGGCGCCCACCACGACGGTCCGCGGACGGTTCCACCACGCCCGGTCGCGCCACGAGCGCCCGGCCGGTCCCCCCGGCGTGCTGCCGTGCGTGCGGCCCTGCGTCGCGCCGGCCCTGTTCGTCGTGGTGCCCATGTCGTCCCCTCCTCGGCGCCGGCGCCCTGCCGGCACGACGACGTTCCCGCGCGGCGGGCCTGCCGCGCGCCCTGCCGTCGTCGGTCGTCGCCCGGTCGCCGGTCGGGCGCACCCCCGACTTTCGTCGGTGTCGCGGCGCCACGGCCCGCCGTAGCGTCCCGGTCATGAGGTCCACCGGCACCACCCCGCAGCCCGACGCGGTCGGCCCCCGACCGGCCGGCGCCCCGGGCCCACCCCCCGACCAGGGCCCCCCGCCCGTGCCGCGGTTCGTCATGCTGGCGGCATGGGTCTTGGTCGCCGCGCTGACGGCGGCCGCCACGGCCGCCGTCGTGGGATCGGGGCCGTCGCGCGACGTGACGACGGGCGTGTACTACCTCGTCCCGACCGCCGTCGACGTCGTGGTGGGAGTCGTGGCGGTCGCCCTCGTCCCGCTCCTCATGACGCGCCGCAGCGTGCCCGCTGCGCTCGCGCTCGCAGCGCTGGCCGCGGTGTCGGGGGCGGCGACCCCCGCGGCCACCGTCGGCACGCTGCAGGTGGCGCGCTGGTACCCGGTGCGCACGGCGGCCTGGGTCGCGGGGGCGGGTGTGCTGGGGCACGCCGTCCAGGCGCTGTGGCGGCCGGTGGGGCTGCCGCTGGGCTGGTGGCTGCTGTGCGACGTCGCGGTGCACGCCGCGCTCTTCGGCTGGGGCGCGTACGGCCGCGAGCGCTCCCTCGTGCTGTGGTCGCTGCGCGACCGGGCCCGCCGCGCCGAGGCCGAGCAGGAGCGGCGGGTGACGGAGGCGCGCACCGCCGAGCGCACCCGCATCGCCCGCGAGATGCACGACACCCTCGCCCACCGCCTCTCCCTCCTGGCCGCCACCGCGGGCGCGATGGAGTACCGCCCCGACGCCGACCCGGCCCAGCTCGCCGCCGCCGCGGGGCGGGTCCGCGCCGGCGTGAGCGACGCCCTCGAGGACCTGCGGCAGGTCATCCGCCTGCTCCGCGCCGGTCCGGACGACCTCGGCCCCGTGCCCGGCCTCGACGACGTGCGCCGGCTCGTCGACGACTCCCGCGCCGCCGGCACCGACGTGACCTACGAGCGCGACGGCGACGACACCCCGCCGGCCGCCGTCGCGACCGCCGTCTTCCGGGTCGTGCAGGAGTCGTTGACCAACGCCCGCCGGCATGCGCCGGGCGCCGCCGTGCGGGTGACCGTCGCGACCGCCCCGGGCGAGGTCCGCGTGCGCGTGGTCGACGACGGCAGGGCGCCCGGCGCCGTCGCCCCGGACGGGGTGGGCACGGGCACGGGGCTGGTCGGGCTGCGCGAGCGGGCCACGCTGCTGGGCGGGACGCTGGCTGCCGGCCCGGACGCCGGCGCGGCCAGCGGCTCGGTCGCGTCGCGCGGCTTCGCGGTGGAGGCGTGGCTACCGTGGGACGCGTGACGACGACGCCCGGGCCCGGCCCGCTCCCCGTGGACGGCCCTGTGGACGAGACGGTGGACGACACCGCCCCCGTGCGCATCGTGCTGGTGGACGACGACGCGCTGGTGCGCGCGGGCCTGCGACTCATGCTGGACGGCGCGCACGGGATGCGGGTCGTGGCGGAGGCGGCCGACGGCGCGGACGTCCCCGGCGTGCTGGACGCGCACCCGGCCGACGTCGTGCTCATGGACCTGCGCATGCCGGGCGTGGACGGCATCGCGGCCACCCGGCGGGTGCGCGCCCGACCGTCGCCGCCGGCCGTCGTCGTGCTCACGACGTTCGACACCGCCGAGGAGGTGGGTGGAGCGCTGCGCGCCGGGGCCGCGGGCTACCTCCTCAAGGACATGCCGCCCGCCCGCATCGCCGCCGCCGTGCACGCGGCCGCCGCGGGTGAGCCGGTGCTGGCGCCCGACGTCGCGCGACGGCTCATGGCGGCGGTCGCCGGATCGGACGGGTCGCGCGACCGCGCCCGGGCCGCGCTGGACGCCCTCACCTCCCGCGAGCGCGACGTCGCCGTCGAGCTGGGCCGCGGCGCGTCGAACGCCGACATCGCGGCCCGGCTGTACCTCAGCGTCCCGACGGTGAAGGCGCACGTGTCGAGCGTGCTCGACAAGCTGGGGCTGGAGAACCGCACGCAGGTCGCCCTGCTCGTGCACGACGCCGGCGAGGCGTAGGGCTCAGCCCTCCACGAGCCCCGACTCCCAGCAGCCCAGCGGCTCCGACGCGGTCACCGTGTCCGGGCACGACCGGTAGGTCCAGATCTGTTCGCCGTACGTGTCCTGCGTGCCGTCGACGTAGACCTCCAGCCCGTCGATGCCGGGACCGACCCGGTGGTACTCGACGATCGGGTCCCCCTCGACGGTCAGGGAGCGCACGACGAGCTCCGCCCCCGCGCCCGACGCCGCCGCGTCGAGGCACGCGAACGCCTCGGCCAGCTCCGCCTCCGGCTCGTCCTCGCCGAGGTCCGGGCGCGCGGTCACCTCCCCGCAGGTCGGCAGGGGGTCGCGGGCGGCGAAGACGTCCTCGCCGTCGCCCGCGCCGCACGCGGCCAGCAGCACGAGGCACGCCATGCCGCACGCCGCCGCGAGGGGCCGCCGGCTCCGGCCGTCAGACCACGTCATGCCCCGATGATGTCGTCACGGCGGCAGTCCTTGCACCGGACGGCTCGGAGTCGTCGGCGACGCCGTCCGCGGACAGGCCCAGGAACTCCGCGACGCGCGGGGTCGCGGGCGCCCGCAGCAGCACGTCGGGGGCGTCCACCTGGAGCAGCCGCCCGGCGTCCATGACGGCCACGCGGTCGGCGACGGTGAACGCCTCGTCGTGGTCGTGCGTGACGAAGACGGCGGTGGTGCCGGTGGCCGTGAGGGTGTCGCGGACGTCGACGGCGAGCCGCTCGCGCAGCCGGCGGTCGAGCGCGGACAGCGGCTCGTCGAGCAGCAGCAGGCGCGGGCGCGGCGCGAGGGAGCGGGCGAGCGCGACGCGCTGCTTCTCCCCGCCGGACAGCGTCGCGACCGACCGGCCCGCGTACCCGGCCAGGCCGACGTCGGCGAGCAGCTCCGCGACGCGCGCGGCCCGCTCGGCGCGGGGCACGCCCTGGGTCTCGAGCCCGTAGGCGACGTTCCGGCCGACGTCCCGGTGCGGGAAGAGCTGCCCGTCCTGGAAGAGCAGGCCGAAGCCGCGCCGGTGCACGGGCACGCCCGCGAGGTCCTCGCCGTCGAACGCCACGGTCCCGCCCGCGAGCGGCTCCAGCCCGGCGACGGCGCGCAGCAGCGACGACTTGCCGCAGCCGCTCGGCCCGAGCAGCGCGACGATCTCGCCGGCCGCGACGTCGAGCGACACGCCGTCGACCGCGACCGCCCCCGCCCGGCGGCGCGTGGCGCCGTATCGCACGACGGCGTCGCGCACGGCGAGCCCCGTCGTCTGGCCCTGCTCCATCAGAACTCCCCTCCCGGCCGGTCGCCGCGCAGGCGCTCGGCCACCATCATGACGGTCGCGGTGAGCACGGCCAGCACCACGGACGCCGCGAGCGCCATCCCGTAGTTCTCGGCCCCGGGCCGCCCGATCAGCCGGTAGATGACCACCGGCAGCGTGGCCGTGTCGGGGCGCGCGAGGAACGACGTCGCGCCGAACTCGCCCAGCGAGACGGCGAACGCGAACCCGATCGCCAGCCCGAGCGACCGCGCGCCCAGCGGGCCGTCGACGGTCCGCAGCACCCGCCCGGGCGCCGCGCCCAGCGCGGCGGCCGCCTCGCGCAGCCGCGGGTCGATGGCGCGCAGCACCGGCAGCATCGTGCGCACCACGAGCGGGATCGCGACGACCGCCTGCGCGATCGGCACCAGCGCTCCGGAGGTGCGCAGGTCGACGTCGAGCCCGAGCGGCTCGTCCAGCGTGATGAGGAAGCCGAAGCCCACCGTCACGGCGGACACGCCGAGCGGCAGCATGAACGCGGCGTCGAGCACGCCGACGGCGCGCCGCAGCCCCGCGCGCCGCGGGCGCCGGGACACCACGAGCGCCACGAGGCCGCCCACGACGACGGCGATCAGCGCGGCCCACGCCGCGGTGCGCAGCGAGTTGCCGAGCGCCTCCCACACCGTGACGGTGAGGGCGTTGCGACCGCCCGTGGTGCCGAGGGCGACGTAGTTGTCGAGGCCCCAGGACCCGTCTGGCGCGCGCAGCGACCGGGTGACGAGGCCCGCCATGGGCAGCACGAGGAGCCCGGCGACGACGACGAGGGTGACGAGCGCCGGCACGAGGTCCGTGCCGTCAGCGCCCGCGCGCAGCCGCAGCCGGTGCGCGGACACGCTGTCGCTCGTCAGGTGCAGGGCCCGCTCCCGCTTCGCCCGCGCGCGCGAGCTGACCAGCAGCGCGCCGGCGACGACCACGAGCTGCAGCACCGACAGCACCGCCGCGGAGCGCAGGTCGAGGAACTGGGTGGTGCGGGTCCAGATCTCCGTCTCGATCGTGCCGTAGCGCAGGCCGCCGAGCACCAGCACGACGCCGAACGCCGTCGCGCAGAACAGGAACACCACCGCGGCGGCCGACGCGATCGCCGGGCCGAGCGCGGGCAGCGTCACGGTGCGGAACGCGCGCCAGGGCGTCGCGCCGAGCGCGCGGGCGGCCTGCTCGGCGCGGGGATCGAGCCGCTCCCACATGCCGCCGACGGTGCGCACCACCACCGCGTAGTTGAAGAACACCAGCGCCAGCACGATGCCGGCGAAGCTCTCCTCCAGGTGAGCCCAGCCGAGCAGCCCGCCGGGCGCGAAGAGCGCACGGAACGCGACGCCGACGACGACGCTGGGCAGCACGAACGGCACCGTCACCAGGCCCCGCACCAGGGTGCGCCCGGGGAACCGGCACCGGTAGAGCACGTACGCGCCGGGCAGCCCCAGCAGCACCGACAGCAGCGTGCCGGTGAGCGCCTGGGCGAGCGTCTGCCCGACGATCCGCCACGTGCGCTCCTGGGACAGCACCTCCGCGAAGCCGGACAGGTCGAGCTCCCGCCCCGCCGCGGTCTCGGTGAAGAACCCCTGCAGGACGAGCGACACCACCGGCCACGCGAAGAAGACCGCGAGGAAGCCCAGCGGGAGCGCGACGGCGACACCCCAGCCGAGCCACGCGCCCCACCGGTCTCCGCGCCACCGTTCGGCGCGCGACCGCGCCGCCCGGGGGGCCGGGCGGGCGGTGCCGGCCGGGACGCGGGGCACGGGGCGCGTCAGCCGACGACCGTCGCCGTCCACTGCTCGATCCACTCGTCGCGGTGCGCGGCGACGTCCGCGGGCGCCACCTCGAACGGCTCGTCGGCCAGGGGCGCGAACTGCTGCCAGTCGGCGGGCAGCTCCACGTCCGGGTCCGCGGGGTACATGTACATCTGGCCGGGCACGTCGGCCTGGAACTCGGCGCTCGTCAGGAAGTCCACGAGCTTCTTGGCGCCCTCGGGGTTCTCGGCGCCCGCCAGCACGCCCGCGTACTCGACCTGCCGGAAGCAGGTGTCGAGCATCGCGCTGGTGGCGGAGGTCTTCCCGTCGTCGCTCACGGTGAACGCGGGCGACGTCGCGTAGGACAGCGCGATCGGGCGCTGCCCGCCCTCGCCGGCGCCGGAGAAGTCCACGTAGTACGCGTCCTCCCAGCTCTCGGCCACCTTGAGGCCGTTGTCGCGCAGGTCGGCCCAGTAGGCCTCCCAGCCGTCCGTGCCGAAGGCGCCGATCGTCGCGAGCAGGAACGCGAGGCCGGGGGACGACGTCGCCGGGTTGGTCACGACGGTGAGGTCCGCGTACTCCGGCTTCGCGAGGTCCTCGAGCGTCGTCGGGGGCGTGACGCCGTTCTGCTCGAACCAGCCGTCGTCGAGGTTCATGCACACGTCGCCCACGTCGACCGGCGTCAGGGTGCCGGCCAGGTCGTCGGGCGCGTAGGCCGCGACCTCCGGGGCGAGGTCGGCCGGCTGGTACTCCTCGAAGACCCCGGCGTCCACGGCCCGCGACGCGTACGTGTTGTCCACGCCGAAGACGACGTCGCCCAGCGGCGCGTCCTTGGTGAGCACGAGCTGGTTCACCAGCGTGCCCGCGTCCCCGGGGGCCACCTGCTCGACGGTGAGGCCGGACTCCTTCTCGAACGCGGCCAGGACGTCGTCGGAGACCGCGAACGAGTCGTGGGTGACGAGCGTGACCGTGTCCGACGCCGCGCCGGTCGCGTCGTCGGTGGGCGTCCCGCCGCACGCCGCCAGCAGCGGCAGCAGGGCGACGACGCCCGCGGTGGCGGCCGTGGCCGTGGTCGTCAGCTTCATGCTGTCCTCCTCAAGGTGCGAGAAGGGGGTCCTGCGGGCACCCGGCACCGTCGTGGTGCGGCCGTCCGCAGGGATCGAGATTCCCGACTTCCTCCACCGGTGCTAACCGGGTCAGGTTCGAGGGTCTGCGGCGGTCCGCACTCTCAGCGCCGGTGGGCGCTCCCCTGTCGTATCACCACGAGCCTACCCGTCGACGCCGCGCTACCGTGGTCCCGTCCTCGGCCACGGGGTGTGACGTGCCTGACGTGCCGTGACGCCGCCCGGAGGCCGCGGACGCACGCGAGACGACGCGCGGTCATGCCGCGGCCGCGCCGGGACCTACCGAGGGAGAGCACGTGACGGACACCGAGCAGCCGCTGGGCGTGAAGGTCGGCACGGTGGTGCTGACGATCGCCGCCGGATGGGTCGCGCAGAAGCTGATCGGCGTGGTCTGGGAGAAGACGACGGGCAGCGTGGCGCCCACCAACGTGGACGACGACGAGATCTCGATCATCCAGGCCGTCACCTTCGCCGCGGTCTCGGGCGGGGTCGCGGTGCTCGCGAAGCGCCTCGCCCGCAAGGGCGCCGTGCGCGCGGCGGCCCGGTTCGTCCCCGGCCGCTGACCCCGCAACCCCTAACGGCCCGCCCTGCGGGTCAGTTCTCGCGCGTCAGTGGCTCGCGCGCGGACGCCGGCGGGCGAGCTGCGCGTCGTGACCGTGCGGCCGGTCCACCGGCCGCACGGTGGCGAGCGCCTGGCTGAGCCGGTCCGCCGCGTCCTGGGCCGGCGGGGCCGACCGCACCACCTCCGCCGCCGTGAGCGCGGCGTCGCGGTCCCCGACCGGCCGTGCGAGCCCCTTCATCACCTGTTCCCCCGCCGACTGGGCGGAGATCCCGACCTGCGCGCCGGCGTCCGCGAGCACCTCGTTGGCGACCGACTCGTCGACGCCGCAGACCGCCATGATGGCGCCCTTGGCCTGCTCGGCCGCCGCGGCCGCGACGAAAGCGCGGGAGACGGCGCGGTGCGCCTCGCGCTCCAGCGCGTCCCGCACGACCGGGCTCGCGTCGATGACGTAGCCGACGATCTGCGACGACGCGCCGTCGGCCCCGTGCCTCCCCTGTCCGGTGACGACGACGGTGTGGGTGCGCCCGTGGTCGTCCACGACGCGGTGCGCGCCCGAGAACGGCCGCCCGGTGCCGAGCGCGACCACCGCCGTCCGGGAGAGCCGCTCGCGGTCGTCGGGGTGCAGGTGGGCGCGCAGCACCTCCGGCCCCGGCGGGATCTTGCCCGGCTCACGGCCGAAGATCCGGAAGACCTCGTCCGACCACCACCACTCCCCCGTGGCGACGTCGACGCGGTACCGGCCGACGAGCAGTTGGCTCCCGGCGCCCAGCAGCTCCGCGAGGGCGACGAGCTCGCGGCGCGGTGTGTCGTTGGGCGTGCTGGACATGAGGCTCACCCCCCAGTGCCGTGCAGCTGGGTCCGGCGCGCAGTTCTCCTGGCTCCACCACGGTACCGGGACGGCACGACACCGCCACCGCACGGCGGGTGACGTGCGGTGGCGGTGGTGTCGTCGGTGGCCTCGGCCCTGCCGGGGCAGGCGTCAGGCGACCGTCGTCGCAGCGGCCTCGGGGTGCTCGCCGGCCGCCTCGGCCCGCTCCGCGGCGACCGCCTTGCGGTGCTCGCGGAACGAGTAGGTGACGGCGGCGGCCCAGCCGACGGCGATGAGCCCGAGGACGAGACCCCGTACTCCGTCGCTCACCGGGAACTCGTCGAGGCTCAGCAGGGTGCGGACGTTGGTGAGCACGATGATCCCGCCGACGGCGGAACCGAGGACGCGCGGCGGCACCAGGCGGACGAGCCATGCGGCGATCGGCGCCGCGATCAGGCCACCGATGAGCAGCGCCAGGGCCCAGGTCGGGTTGATGCCCGCGGTCCCGAGGCCGAAGAGGAAGCCGAGGCTCGCGGCGACGGCCACGAAGAACTCGCTGGTGTCGATCGAGCCGATCACCTTGCGGGGCTCCATGCGGCCGCTCGCGAGGATGGCGGGCGTGCCCACCGGCCCCCAGCCGCCGCCGCCGGTGGCGTCCATGAACCCGGCGACCAGCCCGAGCGGCGTGAGGAACCGCTTGCGCAGCGGCTGCCCCAGGCGGTCCGTGCGCAGCCCGCGGAGCGTGAACCGCAGCAGCACGTAGAGGCCCAGGCCGAGCAGCAGGATCGACATCAGCGGCTTGGCGATCTCGGTCGACAGCCAGGACAGGAACGTCGCGCCGGCGAACGCGCCGATCGCGCCGGGGATGCCGATCTTCGTGACGACCTTCCAGTCGACGTTCCCGAACCGCCAGTGCGACGCACCGGAGGCCAGGGTGGTGCCGACCTCGGCGAGGTGGACGGTCGCGGACGCCGCCGCGGGGTTGGTGCCGATCGCGAGCAGCAGGGTCGTCGAGGTGACGCCGTAGGCCATGCCGAGGCTGCCGTCGACGAGCTGCGCACCGAGGCCCACGAGGGCGAGGAGGACGAGAGTCCGCACGGGGGTTCCCTCCGTTTCGGCGCGGCAGCCGGTCCGCCGCGTCCATGACGAAGTTACCCGATCGGCTCTATCGGATTCAACGGTCTCAGCGATGTGTCTGTATCGTGAGATGTGCCGATGGACCGCGGGACGCGAATGCGGTGGCGCCCGCGGCGGGGTCAGGCGGCTGAGGTCGTCGTCAGGGGTTGACCCACGCCGACTCCTGCTCGGTGAGCCGGCGCACGACGTCCGGGATCTTCCCCGTCGCGAGGTCCGCCAGGGTCACCTGTTCCAGCACGGCCCGCACGTTCATCCGCAGCGCCACCCACACGTGCAGCAGCGACGCGGCCGCGCCGGTGTACTCCAGGTCGGAGGGCCGCGCATCGCGCACGAACACCAGCGGCCCGTCCACGGCTCGCACCACGTCGGCGACGGTCACCTTGTCGGCCGGGCGGGCGAGCACGTACCCCCCGCCGGCCCCCCGGCGGCTCGCGACGATCCCCTCGCGCCGCAGGTCGCTGAGGATCGCCTCGAGGAACCGGTGCGGCACCTGCTGCGCACGGGCGAGCGCCTCGGCGGGGACCGGCCCGCCGTCCGACGTCGCGAGCTCGGCGGCCGCCCGCACCGCGTAGTCGGCCTTCGCGGAGATCCTCACGACGCCGCGTCCGCTTCGCCCAGCCGGGCGCCGGCCAGCAGGGGCCCGGCCTGCCGGGCGGACGCCGCGAACGAGCCGGTCAGGGGCAGGTCCGGCAGGATGACGGCCTGGGCCGCGTGGTAGACGTCGGGCTTGCCGATCCAGGTCCGTCCGGACGGGCGGTTCTCCGTGTCGAGCTCGTGGAACCAGGAGCCACGCTCGTGGTCCACCAGGTGGGCGTCGATCCACGCCCACCACCCGTCGGCGAGCTCGGCGTAGCGCGCCTCACCGGTCGTGCGGTGCAGGACGTCGGCGGCGGCCACCGCCTCGGCGGCCACCCAGTGGAAGCGTCGCGCCTCGACGGGGGTGCCCGACCAGTCCGTCGTGTACACGAACCCGCCGCCCGCGCCCTCCCAGCCGTCCGTCACGGCACGGTCGAACAGTCGTCGTGCGGCGTCGGTACGCCGCCCCGGGGTGGACCCGGCGACGTCCACCTGCAGCAGCAGCCGCGCCCATTCCAGCCCGTGCCCCGGCGTCGCGCCGTACGGCTTGAACGGGTCGTGCGGACGGTCGGCGTTGAACTCGAGCTGCGGCCGCCACGCCGCGTCGAAGTGCTCCGGGATACGCCAGTCGTTGTCCGACGCCCAGCCGATCACCCGGTCGGCGATGGTGGCCGCGCGGTTTAGCCAGCGGCGTTCCCCCGTGGCGTCGTGCGCGGCGAGGAGCGCCTCGACGGAGTGCATGTTCGCGTTGACACCGCGGTACGGGTCCACCGTGTCCCAGTCGCGCGAGCGCTCATCGAGGTGCAGCTCGTGGTCGGCCTCCCAGAACCGCCGGTCCAGCACCGACAGCGCGGCCTCGAGCAGGGTCACGGCCCCCGGCGCGCCGGCGACGGTCCCGGTCGAGCCTGCCAGCACCACGAACGCGTGACCGTAGGCCTGCTTGATCCCGTCGAGCGACGGACCCGGTCCCCGAGACGCGAGCCAGCCACCGTGCTCCCCGTCGGCCAGCGTCCGCGCCAGCCCCGAGATCCCGCGCTCGAGCTGGGCTCCCGCGCCCTCGACGCCCAGGAGGTGCCCGAGCCCGAAGGAGTGCGTCATCCGGCAGGTGATCCAGAGGTGCTCAGGCTGTGTGGGGTCGACGGCGCCGTCGTCGTCGAGCCAGCCCGCGGCGCCGTCCTTCCCCAGGGACGGTCGCGCGAACTCCAGCAGGCTCACGAAGTGCTCGGCGCGCCAGGACGGCGTCGGACCATCGGAAGGAAGGTGCGGTGCTCCAGTCACCCGCCGAGCCTATCGGCCCGTGCGCCGCGGCGGCCCTCGGGATCCCGCGCGCGCCCAAGGTCATCCGGCCCGCCCAGCGCTCGCCGGCGCGTGGGTCCGGGTATGCGCGTGTCCGGGTATGCGAAAGGCCCACCCCGGGTGGGGTGGGCCTTTCGTGAATGGGTGTCCGGCGGCGTCCTACTCTCCCACCCCCTCGCGAGGGCAG